>CAITSE010000199.1 GCA_903894975.1 uncultured Lentisphaerota bacterium | reverse complement strand
GCACTCCACAGATGCTGCGCATCGGTACATATTGACGCGCATGCGCCGGAGGCTCACTCCCCGGCACCGGTGAAGCGGCGCGGGGACTGGCCGAACGCGCGGCGGAAGCAGCGGCAGAAATAAGACGGCGCCGGGATGCCGACGGCCGCGCCCACCTCCTTGACGGACGCCGCTCCGGCCCGCAGCAGGTCGGCGGCGTGACGCAGGCGCAGCCCCTGCAACCGCGCCATCACCGACTCCCCGGTTTCCTGCCGGAACCGGCGCGTCAGCGTGGGCACGCTCAGATTTAACTGGGCGGCCACATCCTCCAGCGTCAACGGTTCGGCCAGGTTGTCGGCCAGAAACCGTTCCACGAAAGAGGCGATCCCCGACGCCCGGGGAGCTGTGGCCGGAGAAACCGCAGGCCCGGGGCGCTCGGGCAGGTCGAGCCGCGCCAGCGCCGGCGCCAGCAGCAGCACCAGGCGCGCCGCCAGCCGTTCGCGCCGGCCCGGCAGCGCCGAGGCGGCTTCCGCCAGCAAGGCCTGGAGGTCGCGGTCGATTTCCGGGTTCACGGGCCAGGCGCCGGGCAAACGCGCCGGCACCGCCGGTTGCACTTCAAAACACCACCCCAACCGCAGCAGCGCGCTGCGGGGGGCGCTCCAGGCATGCAGGTCGCCGGGGCCGTGCAGTTGCAGTGTCCCGGACTCCAGGGGCCGCCCCAACGCCGCGGCGTCATGCCCCGTTCCGGCCAGGATCAGGATCGCCTCATAATACGAGTGCCGGTGCGGCTTGATCACCGTGCCGGCGGGCATGCGGTCCGCGTGACAGGACAGCAGGGTGAACTGGCAGCCGCCATAGGCAAATCCCGGCACCGCCGCGGCCAGCGCCGCGCACCCGGCCTCCAGCTCCCGGACGGACGGCCATTCCACCCCGGCATGCCCGCGGCGGCAACGCTGCGTTTTGACCACGGTTTTCACTCGGGAATCTCCTGAGGATCTTGCAGAAGTACCGCAAGGCAAGAACCGGGGTTCAGGGTTCAGGGTCGGGAAAGCAACTGTCAGATCGTGAAGGTGTTGTACATCCATCAGCTTCTGCCTCCTGAACCCTGACACCCTGACCCCTTCATTGCTGGCAGGACGGAGTTCTGCAAGTGCCTCTCCCATCCTGTTTTATTCGCGTTCATTCGCGTTCATTAGCGGTTAAAAAAGAAACTGTTATAGAATTGTGTCGGTAAAAATACATTCCAGCTTTTTGAACCGCTAATGAACGCGAATGCACGCGAATAGGATCCCTGATGGAACCCGTATTTTTCAGGATTTAACGATGATCTGAAAGTCTCATGATTGATCTGTTTTTACTATAGCGTCGATCTCGATTTCAAGATAAATTTACTCTTATCGGCAGAAACTCCCAATCTTTACAATCGGATAATTCCATGACGACCCCGTTACCCCAAGGGCTCTGGCCCGTGATGCTCACGCCGTTCCGGGAAGACCGCAGCGTGGACTGGGCGGGGGTGGACGCGCTTACCGACTGGTACCTCGCCCGCGGTGCGGCCGGGCTGTTCGCGGTCTGTCTCTCCAGCGAGATGTATGAGCTGACGGAAGCGGAGCGGCTGGAATTGGCCGCGCGGGTGGTCAACCGCGCCGCCGGCCGGGTGCCGGTGGTGGCGACGGGCTCGTTCGGCGGGCCGGTCGCCGTCCAGGCGGAGTTCACCCGGCGCCTGTCCGGAACCGGGGTGGCGGCCGCGATCCTGATCGTGAGCCAGTTTGCCGGAAAAACCGAGTCGGACGAGGTCTGGCAGGCGCGGGTGGAGGAATTTCTATCCCTCACCGGAGAGCTGCCGCTGGGACTGTATGAATGCCCGGCGCCCTATCACCGGCTGCTCGAGCCGCGGCGGCTGGCCTGGGCCGCGGGCACCGGGCGGTTCGTGTGGATGAAGGACACCTGCTGCGACGCCGCCCTGGAACAGGCCAAGATCGCGGCCTGCCGCGGCACGCCGCTGCGCTGGTACAATGCGCACACGCCGACGTTGCTGGCCTCGCTCCAGGCGGGGGGGGACGGCTTCAGCGGCATCGCCGCCAATCTTTACCCGGAACCGTTTTCCTGGCTGTGCGCGAACTTCGCCACCCAGCCGGAAAAAGCCCGGGAATTACAGAACCGTCTCACCCTGTGTGAGATGGCGATCCGCGGCGGTTACCCGCGCTCGGCCAAGGCATTCCTGCGCCGGCGCGGCCTGCCGATCCTGGACGTCTGCCGCGCCGTCTCCGCGCCGCCCGCGGGGCCGGCCGGCGAAGAGGCGCTCCTGCACAGCAGCCTGCTGGCGGAACTGGAAGACGTTTTTCAACAGCCTACAGTTTAAAAATCAAACAGGGATACTATTCGCGTTCATTCGCGGTTCAAAAAGCTGGAATTTATTTTTACCAACACAATGATATAACCGCTTCTTTTTTAACCGCTAATGAACGCCAATGAACGCGAATAAAGTTTACATTTTAGCGGGCAAAAACGGGAAGGATGTTTCGATGCGCTTCAACGAACTCCGCTGGCAGGATCCGGCGACCAAAACCTACCTGGGCAGTCCCAGCCTGGTGCGCCTGCCCGGCGGCGCGCTCTTGGCCACCCATGATTATTTCGGCCCGGGCTGTCCGCGCAACCACGAGAATGAGGAACACCTCACCAGCGTGTACCGTTCGGAGGACGACGGCCGCGCCTGGCGCAATCTCACCCATATCGCCAATGCCTTCTGGAGCACACTGTTCGTCCACCGCGGCGCGGTCTGGCTCCTGGGCTGTTCCCAGCAGTACGGTTCGGTCGTCATCCGCCGCAGCGACGACGGCGGCCGCACCTGGACCCATCCCAAGGACGCGGGCTCCGGCCTCCTCTTCCGCGGCGGTTATTACCACGACGCGCCCAACTATCATTGCGGCCCCATGCCCATCCTCTGCAAGGGCGGCCGGCTCTACCGCGCCGTCGAGGACTGCGACCCGTGCCACTGGGGGCGCGGCTTCAAGTCCGCCGTCATTTCCGCGCCGGAAGACGCTGACCTCCTGGACGCCGCCAGCTGGACTATGAGCAACAAGCTCGCCTTTGATCCGGCCTGGGTGCCCGCCGCCTGGGGCGCCCTGGTGAACCCGGGCTGGCTCGAAGGTAATCTCGTGGAAACCCCGGCCGGCGAAATTTGGAACATCCTGCGCTTTCACGCCGAACCGCTAGCCAACAAGGCGGCCGTGGTCCGGGTGCATGACGAAGGCCGCCGCGTCACGTTTGATCCAGCCGCGGACTTCATCGATTTCCCCGGAGGCATGACCAAGTTCACCATCCGCCGCGATCCCGTCACCGGGCTGTACCTGACCCTGGCCAACCCGAACGACCACCCGGCGCTGGGCTGGGATCAGCGCAACCGCCTGGTTCTCAGCACCTCAAAAGACCTGCGGACCTGGCAGGAGCGCCGGACCCTGATCACCGACGACTCGGGCCTGGACGAAAAAAGCTCGCGCCGGCTCATCGGCTTTCAGTATGTCGACTGGCAGTTCGACGGCGCCGACCTCCTCTATCTGGTGCGCACCGCCTATGACGGCGCGCCCAACTACCACGACTCCAACCGCATCGCCTTCCACCGGCACGAAAATTTCCGGAACGGCCTCGACTGAAAAACAAAACCTTTTTTGAACAGAAGCTCGCGAAGAACACAAAGAATTTTTCACGGCCAATACTTCGTGATCTTCGCGGTCTTCTGTTCAAACCGGTTACGGAGACGCCCCGCATGCGCGAACACACCCCTGCCAATCCCGGGTACAGCGCCGCCACCGCCGCCCGGCTGCCGGTGGAACGGGCCTGGCTGTACCGCCCCGAAACCGCGTGGTGTTATTCCCATCACGCCGCCATCACCCACTTCAACGGCCGCTTTTTCGCCATCTGGTCCAACGGCCGGCAGGATGAAGACGCCCCGGGCCAGCGGGTGCTGCTCTCGACCTCCGCCGACTTCCGCACCTGGACCGCGCCGGCGCCGCTGCTCGACGCGCAGCCGGGGCGCTGGGGCGAACTGGTGCTGACCGCCGCGGGCTTCCACCAACACGCCGGGCGCCTGGTCGCCTACGTCGGACAATACGAGTACCGGCCGGAATTCCTGGAAAACGGCCGCCGCCGGATGGATGGCAACGGTCACGCCGGCACCACGTTGCGCGCCATGACCACCGCCGACGGCGTCACCTGGGACGCCCCCCGCGACCTGGGCCTGCCCATGATCCCCAACCACGCCCCGCAACGCCTCGCCTCCGGCCGGCTCGTCATCTCCGGCGGCATCAGCTTCCCCTACACCGACGATCCGGCCGGTCTCAGCGGCTGGCAGATGACCGGCCTGTGCCCGCCGGAGCTGGCCGCGGAAATCGCAGACGACTCGGAGGGCATCTACCAGCTGCGGTCGCGCCTGAACTGGCCGGTGGCGCTCTGCGAAGGCTCCTTCTACCAGACCGACGACGGCGTGCTGCACATGCTCCTGCGCAGCGAGACCGAGCATCTTTACGTCTCCGAGAGCCAGGATGACGGCGCCACCTGGTCGGCCCCGCGCGAAAGCGGCTTCTCGGACAATGCCACCAAGTTCCACTTCGGCCGGCTGCCGGACGGCCGCTTCTACTACGTCGGCTGCCCCGATCCCGCGCCGCGCTACCAGCGCTCGCCCCTGGTCCTCTCGCTCTCCGCCGACGGCGAACGGTTCGACCGCCATTTCATCCTGGCCGACACGCCCTACCCCCAGCGCGCCGACGGCATGCACAAGGTCGGCGAATACGGCTACCCCGTCACCCTGATCCATGAGAATGCTCTGCACGTCATCGTCTCGCGCCGGAAAGAGGCCGTGGAAGTCCTGCGCGTGCCGCTAGCCGCGCTGGAATAACGCGGGGGCATCCAACAGAACCGCGCACGTCAGTAAGCGGACTTTCTCACTCACCCCATTCAAGATCAGAAAGAGTCCGCTTGGTTACCCGCGCGGTTCTGACCAGCCAGCCAACCGCCAAGTCCTGAATGTCCAGGAGCGGGCCTATTCTCTCATGAATAATTCAGGCCAGGGCAGAACTAGGAATAAACCTAAAAAACGAGATTCCGCCCTCTTTGCGATCTTTGCGTTCTTTCGCGGCGGAAACCGTCAAACCCTCATCGCAACCCATTCAGGCTAAGCCTGCAAGAGGAAACCAAGCCCCATGCGCACCACCCCGAGTCTGCTCTCCGCCGGACTGGCCGCCGTCACCGGCCTGATCGCGTTCGCCCCCGGCTCAAGCTCCGCCCAGACCCCCGCCGCCCCGGCGGCCGTCGGCGCCACCCGCGTCGCCCAGTGGCAGGGCGACCGCAAGGGCGCCTTCCTGATGATGTTCGACGACGGCTGCCCGAGTCATGTGAAAAACGTCATTCCCGAGCTGAAAAAGCGGAACCTGGCGGGAACCTTTTACATCGTCCCGAACAAAGGCGAGTACAAAGCGAAACTGGCGTTCTGGGAGACTGAAGCCCCGGCCATCCCCGGCATCCTGTACGGGAACCACACCTTTTCGCACCAGGGCTTCACCGACCCGGAGCAGGCCGAAAAAGAAATCGCCCGGGCTAACGACCTCATCCTGAAACTGTTCCCGGGCAAGTCCCCGCGCCTGATCTCCTATGCCAGCCCCGGCGGCGTCAAGAGCGCCATCACCGGCGACCAGCTCAAGACGATCCTGGCCAAGCACAACCTGATCACCCGCCCGACCTTCCAGGGGCACGGCGGCGCCATCCAGTTCAAGACGGCCGACGACATTCTCAAGGGCGTGGACAAGGCCATGGCCGGCGGCGGGATGGAGCATGTCATCTTCCACGGCGTCGGCGGCGACTGGATCAGCTTTGACCTCGGCCAGTTCACCACCCTCCTGGACGGGCTGGAAACCCGGCGCGGCAGTCTCTGGATCACCGATCCCGTCTCCGTGCATAAGTACGAGACCGAGCGCGGCACCGCCAAGGTCGCCGTGGCCGCGGCGGACGCCCAGCAGATCCGGCTCGAACTCACCTGCGGGGCGGACGCCGCCCTGTACGACCAGCCCTTGACCCTGGTCACCCGCGTCCCCGCCGCCTGGGCCAAGTGCCAGGTCACCCAGGGCACACAAAAGCTCACGGTGACCGCGGACAAAGGCGAAGTGCGCTTCGACGCCCGGCCCAACGCCGGCGCCATCACCCTGGTCCCGCAGTAATCCGCAATCTCCCTGACTTGAAGGCCGCAATCTCGTCAAATCCCGCGGAAGCCCCGGCGGGGCGGTAGTGAGTAGCCGGGGGCGTGAGCCCCCGGTTATAAAGAAGATAAAAATTTCAGCCCCCGGAGGGCATGCGCGTAAACTTAAGAACCATAATCTTCTAGAAAACGAACGTCGAACATCGAACATTGAACGTCCAACGTCGAATTGGAAGTCATGCGATAAATCTAAGCTCAAACCGACCGGGTTTTCCTT
>CAITSE010000198.1 GCA_903894975.1 uncultured Lentisphaerota bacterium | reverse complement strand
GGCGGACTCCTCATTCCGTCAGAACCGCGCGGGTAACCAAGCGGACTCTATCATCTTGCCGGACGATGTGAAGGTCCGGCTGGCCGACACCGTCCGCCGGCTGGCGGCGGCCGGATCTGGGGTGAAGTGGTGCACCCGCGAGCAACTGCACCTGACCCTGGCGTTTTTGGGCGAGGTCGATCCCGTCGTTCTGCCCCGGGTGACGGCCGTGGCCGTATTGCCGGGCAACGGCGGGAAGAATGCCCCCTCACCCAGGGGGCACGGACGCGGCGGCGGCTTCGGCCTCTTTCCGCAGTTCCTCCAACGCCAGGCGGGCGGCTTCTTTTTCCGCCTGCTGGCGGTTGCCGGCCTGGGCGCGGGCGACAACTTCACCACGAATACGCACCGCGACTTCGAACTCCGGCTTGTGATCCGGCCCGGTAATATTCAACACTTCATAGTCCGGCATGCTGCCGAAGCGGTCCTGGGTCAGTTCCTGCAGGCGCCCCTTCGGATTTTCATCATCCAGCTGATGCAGCGGGTCCGGCATGACCGCTTCCATCATGCCTTCCAGGAACTCACGGACACAGGGGAAGCCCGCGTCCAGATAGAGCGCCCCGAGCAGTGCCTCGAAGGCATCGGCCAGGATGGAGGGGCGCGGGTCGCCGGCCAGCCGTTCGCCACGGCCGAGATGCAGGCACGGGCCCAGGTTCACGACCTGAGCCATGCGCACCAGGGTCGACTCGATGGCCAAAAGAGAACGCAGCCGCGTCAACGCCCCTTCCTCCAGATCCGGATAGCGTCGGAACAGCTGTTCCGTGACCACGATCTGGAGCACGGCATCCCCCAGGAATTCCAGGCGCTGATTGTCGCGCACCGGCGAGGCGACATGCTCGGCCACATACGAGGAATGAGTCAGCGCCTCCAGCAACAGCAGACGGCTGGCAAACGTATGGCCGAGACGTTGTTCCAGTTCGACGATTTTCGCGGGATCCACGCGGGAAAGCTCCTCACCTGCGGCCCCCGTGAAGGCGGCGGCCGGACTCGGCGTTTGGCGGCCGGACCTCAGGAGAACCGGGCCGGAACCGTTTCACAAGTATACGCATCCCCGCACGGAATTCCAGACGGTTGTTTTCCTCCAGCCGCGGACTAAATTAATCCTTTTATTTTCCGGACTCTACCAGTGAACGCCGAGGTTCTACATGCCCTCCATCTCCGTGTCAGATTTGCGCAAAGGCGCCAAGGTCGAACTCGACGGCGCCCCCTATCAGATCACCGACTTCGATTTCTGCAAGCCGGGCAAGGGTCAGGCACTGTACCGCTGCAAGCTCAAGAACCTGATTACCGGTTCGACCATGGACCGCACTTGGCGTTCAGCCGACAAGGTGGAGACCCCGGATCTCTCGACCCGCGAAGTCACCTACAGCCATATGGAAGGCGACATGTTCGTCTTCATGGACAGCGAGACCTACGACCAAATTCACATCATGGCCAAAATGCTCGGTGACCAGAAGAACTTCCTCATCGAGAACGCCGATTGCTCGATTCTTTTCCACGGCGAGAAACCCATTGAAGTGACCCTGCCGATCTTCATCGAGAAGCGGATCACCAAGACCGACCCGGGCGTGCGCGGTGACACCGCCACCAACACCACCAAGCCCGCGTGGCTGGACAATGGCTGGGAAATCCAGGTCCCGCTCTTCGTCAACGAAGGCGATCTGGTCAAGATCGACACCCGCACCGGCCAGTACAGCGAGCGCGTCAGCAAGGCCAAGTAACCTAGCCCGGCCAAGCCGGAACCAGGTTTGTGGTGCTATGCAACCGTTGCGTCCGGCTTGCCCGGGCTAATGGTTGCACCACGTTTCCGCAGTGTCGTGAGAGACCGTGCAATAAAAATCCCATCCCCGCGTGAAACCTTACGGACCGCGTTTTCGCCGGGCTGGAAGCCCGCCGGCCCGTTTTACCGGACGTGGACGTCCGCCCTCCGTTTTTAAGAAGTGGGCAAGATGCCCCCTCCCAATGGGCGCCGCCCGGCGGGGCGAAATGCGCTGGCGAAGAACGCGCCCTCCCCGTCTTGCGGTCAGTTGTCGGTCCGGAACGGGACGGCGGGCAGGCCGTCCTGATTGAACAGGTTGCAGCCTGCGGGATTGTCGGCCCAAGCGTAGCGGACGGCCACGGGCGCCGCCACATCTTTGGCGTGGACGACCACGGTCTTGCCGTCAATCTCCGCCTCGGCCCAGACGAATTTCTTGTCCGCGCCGGCAATCTCGAAGCGTTTCAGGGCGCCGTCTTTGGCGATCAGGGTGCCGCCCGCATGGTCAAAGGACAGCCGGACCTTGTCGCCCTCGACGGTCATCGCCTTGTAGATCGGCCCGGAATATTCCAGCGCCTGCCCGTAGACCGTGGCCTGTGCCCACAGCGCCAGACGCCGGCCGACTTCCTGTTTGTTCTTGGGATGGATGTTTCCGGCATCACCGATGTCGATAGCCACGGCAAGACCGACGTTGGGCACATTCTGGGCGGTTACTTGCTGCGCCTCACGCAGTTCGGCCCAGGCGCTGTTGGCCGGAACGTCCTTCGCCGCCTGAAAATTGGCAAGCTGGACGATGCCGAAGGGAAATTCGCTCTGTCCCCAAACGTTGCGCCAGTCGGCGATCATGGCCGGCAGCAGCGTCCGGTATTGCAACGCCCGGCTCGCGTTGGATTCGCCCTGGTACCAGATGGCGCCGCGGATGGCGAAGGGCACGATCGGGTTGAGCATGCCGTTGTACAGGGCGGCGGGGCTGTTCTGGTTGAGCCCGGAAGGCGTCGGCTTGGGAGTCCCCTTGAGGGCGGCCGGATTCAGCGCCACTTCGATCTGCGCTTTCCATTCGCCGTCCAACACGAGTCCCTTGTCCGCGCCAGCGGGCTTGAGGGTCATGACCATATCGCCGCCGAAATGGCTGGAGCCGAAATCGTCGAACAGGCGCACGGCCAGGACGGCCGGGCCGGGCTTGACCAGGGCCTTGGGAATGGTGTAGGTGCGCGGGGTCGTCCACCAGTTCTCCGTTTCCGGACCGATGGCGCCGATTTTTTCGCCGTTGAAATAGGTGACGTCGTAGTCATCCAGCGAGCCCAGGCTCACGACCAGGTCCCGGCCGGACCAGGCGGCGGGAATTTCAACATTCTTGCGGAACCAGAAGGCGCCGTTGGTGCTGGGGAAGGGATTCCCCGGGAGCTTGAGATTTTTCCAGGCGGCGTCATCAAAGTCGGCCTTGGCCCAGCCCTTTTCGAGCCCTTTGTTGCCGGGATCGACCTGACGGGCGGTGGCCTTGGGATCTTTCTGGGTCGCTTCCCAGACCTTGAGTTTTTCCAGGTACACGTCATTGGCCTTGGGGTCCTTGGCCATGGCAACCTGCTGCTGCAACTGATCCAGCAGCGGCGCCAACTCCGGACGACTTCCCAGCCCGGCCAGACTGGTCCAGGCTTCCGCGGGCGTGCCGCCCCAGGAGGTGTGGATCATGCCGACCGTCTTGCCGGTCTTCTTGCGCAGTTCCCGGGCAAAGAAATAACCGACGGCCGAAAAGCGGCCGGTATTGGCGGGATCGGCCTGACGCCAGGCTCCGGCCACCTTGACCTGGGGCTGCAGCGCCACCTGTTTTTGAACCGTGAACATGCGGATCGCCGGATCGGCGGAGGCGGCAATTTCAGCGACGGCGTTCTGCGAGTTCCCCACCGTCATTTCCATGTTGGACTGGCCCGAACACACCCAGACCTCGCCCACCATGACATCCTTGACGACCACGGTGTTCTTGCCGGCGATGGTCAGTTCGAACGGGCCGCCGGCCTTGAACGGGCCGAGAGCCACTTTCCAGCGCCCCTCGGCATCGGCCTTGCCCGCGGCCGTGGCGCCGTTGCCGGAAACCGTCACATCCTCACCGGGATCCGCCCAGCCCCAGACCGGCACGGGCAGGCCTTCCTGGAGCACCGCCCCGTCCGTGAACAGGGCATTGGGTTCGACATTGGCCCGGACATTTCCGACGGCCAGGCCGAGGGCCAGCACCCCCGACCACGTTCGCGCGAGCATCTTCATGTTCATGGACATTCTTTCCTGATGGCGCAACGGGACACAAATCGATCACGGTAAGTAAATGAGACACCAAGAGAGGAACCATAGTTCCCACGCGGGCAAGTTCCAAAACCTCCACGAGCAGACTTCGCCGCCCCGGTTGCAGTTCGGCCCGGCATCTTTTATAGTGCCATCGGAACTTTGGACGGAATCTGGCGCCATTGACGATCAACCCCGCCCTTAGAACCTTCTGAGTTAAACGCGTTGTTCCACATCATAATTTCCTCGTAATCAAGTACAAACAAACAGTAGCCCGGGCCAGCCTGCCGCAAAGATGGCATGGCGCCACAAACGTGGTTACGGCTTGGCCAGGCTAGGAGGTGACCCATGCAGAAATACGTGTGCAAGGTCTGCAACTACGTCTACGATCCGGCCAAGGGTGATCCCGAGGGCGGCATTGCCCCCGGCACTAAGTTCGAAGACATCCCGGACGGCTGGGCCTGCCCCGAGTGCGGCGTCGGCAAGGACGAGTTCGAACCGGTGGCCTGAAGCCCAGGCAGGCCTCTGGACAAAACCCTTTTTGAACAGAAGCTCGCAAAGTTCACGAAGGGTTTTCCCATCCAATGCGTTGCGCAGCCTTTGCGACCTTCTGTTCAACCGTATTCAACTTGAATTGTGAAGAGTTTTGGTTGAACGGTCACAGGATCCGCAGCAGCGCGGCAAACCGGAGCGGCTCCAGGAACCGGGCCTCGATATGGCGTTGGTGCCAGCTCCGCAACAGGGCCGAACGGCCGAAGCTGTGGTCGATGACACCCGTGGCGTATTCCACATCCGCGGCGGACGGCGCCCCGACCCGCCCCGACGCTGCGGCCTGAATGCCGGCGGCGGCACGCACCAGCAAGGCGGCTCCGCACCAGGATGCCGCACCCGTGAAAAAATCCGTCCCGTACAGCGCGGATCCGCAGAACTGGAGCGAAAGCAGGCGCGCCCGCCGCAACCGCCGCCAGGCATCCCAGGATGCCATCCCGGTCCCGGCAACGGCCATGCCCCGTGTGCCGACGGCGAACGGTCCGGCCCGGCGCAAGGGCGCATCGGCATGTTCTTCTCCAAGATCGCGCCACCGGCCAACCCCACAGAACAGACGGGCCAATGCCCAGGTTCGGCCCAAACGCGCCACCGGGCCGCGCCCGATCATCACTTCATCCCGGCGCAGATACCCGGCCAGCCAGAGCCGGAACAAGGCCCGGTCGGAAGACGTCACCCAGCCCGGCCCCTGCAAGAGGGCCACCGCCTTTCCCCGGAAGCGTTCGGACAACGCCGGAAGAATCTCGTCCAACGTCTCCCGGTCGTTGAGAAATTCCGGGCCGAGCCGAGCCAAGTGCCTAACCGCCAGAAGCATGGCCAGCATCCCCGCCCCCGGCGCGCCGAACCCGGGAGGAGACTCCGCATCGTCGGCGACCGCCGCCAATTCGTCAAACCATGCCGCCAACCGCAGCACCGTAGCCGGTTCCAAACCGGCCAGAACCTGCGGCCTGATGCTTCCGAGCAGCCCGATTTCCTTCACCTGCCCCGCCAAGGCCTCCCGCTGCTCTTCCAGCTTTCGCCCCTGCCCCTGCTGCACGGCCGGGCAATCGAAACGCACGGACGCCGAAACCTCCCCCGGCAGCACGGAAACCAGGTTCAGCGGAAACACCCGGCAACCGATCGGCTTCGCCGCATGCCCGAACCGTTGTTCCAGGCGGCACAGCGAGCTCTCCGGATCCAGGTACAGACAACCGCCGCCGGCGCGATGGGCGAGAAACGGATGCCCGTTGATCAGGGTTACCAGGTCCGCCGCCGCCGGCACCTGCGGGTCGCCGGACCAGTCGCGGCCGCGCAGGGATTCTATCTCGGCCGGCCGCAACGGCACCCGCCAGCTCCGGCAACAGCGACCGCAACGGACGCACCCGGAACGCAGGTCCGGCACAATTCGAATGGCAGGTCGGTCAGGCATGCGCCAAGCATATCCCGACCCCGGATGAAGTCAAAAGTGCTGCGCACTCGAAACTCGAAACTCGAAATTTGAAATTTGAAACTCGAAATTTGAGATTTGAGATTTGAACAGAAGGCGCAAAGGCTCGGAGAAATCCTCTTCTTCACGTCTTTGCGCCTTCTGTTAAACAGGTTCGCTGCTGGCACTCCCCCAAACTGACGCTAGACTAGTCAATCTGCTAAACTTCACCTGATTAATGCACCACAAAGCCCCGGCCCCATGAACGTTCAAAATACCAGCCTGCCCGGCGTCCTCCTTTTGGAGCCGAAGATTTTCGCCGATCCGCGCGGCTTTTTCCTCGAAAGTTATAACCGGCGCGTTTTCGCCGGGCTCGGCCTGGACCTGGAATTCGTCCAGGACAACCACTCCAAGTCATGCCGCAACACGCTTCGCGGCATGCATCTGCAACTTCCACCCAAAGCCCAGGACAAACTGGTCCGCGTCCTGTCCGGCGAAATTTTCGACGTGGTGGTGGATCTGCGCCACGGCTCGCCCACCTTCCGGCAATGGGAAGGCCATCGCCTGGACGCCAATTCCATGCGCATGCTTTTCATTCCCAAGGGATTCGCTCACGGCTTCTGCGTCCTGAGCGAAACCGCCGAGATCTTCTACAAATGCACCGATTTCTATGCGCCGGACATGGAGATGACCCTGCGCTGGGACGACCCGATGATCGGCATCCGCTGGCCCGTCACCGCCCCCATCCTTTCAGGCCGTGACCAGAAAGGCCAGCCCTTCGACGCCATGCCGGAAGCTTTCGCCTGGCCGTGACGGACGACAGCCCGTTTTTAGCCGCGTTTCACCCTTTCGCGCCGTTTCGCGGAATTTCACGGACAAATCGGATTTTGTTCATGAATGGAGCCGCGTAACCCGATGGACATTCCCTACCAGGAAATCCACATGCTCCGCCGGAACCTGGACGGCGTGCCGCGGTTCCCGCTGCCCGCCGGATTCACGCTCCGCCACCACCGGCCCGGCGACCGCAAGACCTGGCTCCGGATTCATCATGCCTGTTACGACGCCGAAGGTCGCATCGCCATCACACCCGAGTTGTTCGATGAGCAGTTCGGGACGGATCCGAAGGAGTTCGCCCGCCGCCAGCTTTTCCTCTGCGATCCCGCGGGGAACGCCGTCGGCACCATCACCGCCTGGAAGAAAACGGGCGATGACGGCCGGGTTCGCGGCCAGATCCACTGGGTGGCGATCCTGCCTTCGCACCGGGGCCGCGGCCTGGCCAAGCCCATGCTCGCCGCGGCCATGAACCTGCTGCACGACCTCGGCCACGACTGCGCCTGGCTCGGCACCCAGACCGTCCGCCTCCCCGCCATCCGCCTCTACCTCGCCTTCGGCTTCCTCCCCGACCGCCGCAACCCCGAAGAAGCCGAAGCCTGGGCCCGGCTCCGGGAGATCCTTGCCCTCCCCCGTTCCCCAATTTCCGGCAACCGCAAAACGTGAAACCGGCAATCCTGCCTGTGACCAGCGTGCGGCAGGCAATCCTGCCTGCCCTTTGGTTCGGCGTCCCTGCCGATCCAGGCGCACGCGGAGTCCGCGCCATCCGCGGTAAAAAACTCCGGAAAAATTCGTTTCTCCGCAGATTTCGCAGATTGGCGCAGATTTTTCAAAAACCCACCCTCTTGCCGACATTTGGTATCACACCGGCGGCCGGCCGGCGCGGCGTTTCTGCCAGGCCAGCGGGGTCATGCCGTACTCGCGGCGGAAGAGCCGGTAGAAGTGGGCCACGTTCCGGAACCCCGCCCCGAGGCAGGCGCCCAACACCTTGCGATGGCCCTGCAGCAACAACCGCGCCGCCCGGTCCAGCCGCAGCCGGTTCAGATACCCGGTGGGCGTGACGCCCAGGTGCCGGCGGAAAGCCCGGGAGACATGGGCCGGAACGCGGCCACAGCGCCGGGCCAGTTCCCGCGTGTCCGGCAACGGGCCGGCGTCATCCCGGACCAGGTCGGCCAGAACCCGGGCCAGCCAGTCCGGCGGTTCGCCCGCCGCCGGCGTCAGGGGTTCCGCAACAACCAGGGCCGCCAGCAACCAGGTCATAGTCCGGTGAAAGAGCAGACCGCCCCAGGCGCCCGCCTGTTTTTCCAGTAACTCTGACACCAGCCGATCCGCCTCGCGCCGCTGCGGTTCCGCCAGTCGCACCACCGGCGGCGCCGGCGCGGCAAACAGGCTCCGGACCGGGCCGGTCGCCGCCGCCTCCCACAACCCGATCTTCCGCAACTGGCGCAACGGGAACGCCAGGTTCACCCACTCCACCGCGCCCTCCAGGCCGGCGCCCAGACCGTGGACGTCCCGTTCCCGCACCAACGTCAGCGTCCCCGCCGGCAGGAGCACCGTCCCCGGTTTCAATTCATGCTGCAGAACCCCTTCCCGCACCCAGATCAACTCAGCAAACCCGGCGTGGGTGTGCGGCGTGAACCGGTCCCGCCGCGCCAGGCGCACCGCCGCCGCATGCCAGGGACGCCCCGACGGAAACAGCCGCGCATCCCCCCGAATCACCCGCGGCGCCGCGCCGGCCGGCGGCGAGACGGACGAAAGCGCCGGACACGGCTTGGAGCCGCGGGGTTTTCCGGGTTTGACCGAGCTTCGGCGGGCTGGCGGCGGGTTCTTCATCACAGCGTCATTCCAGGTGAAATGTCATTCACGGATAGTCTTTTGTCATTACTGCGGAAGTTTGCGCCTGCATTCCCGTATACTGTAACTCCTAGCCCGGCCAAACCGGAACCAAGTTTGTGGTGCTAGCCTGGATTATTCATGAGAAGGTCAATTTCACTTCACGACATCATTGATCTTCACGGCCTTTTTCCGTCAGAACCGCGCACGTCAGTAAGCGGACTTTCCCGGTCACCCCATTCAAAAGCAAAAAGAGTCCGCTTGGTGACCCGCGCGGTTCTGACCAGCCAACCGACAAGTCCCGGATGTCCATGAGCGGGCCCATTCTCTCATGAATAAATCAGGCTAGACGACCCACCCGACCAATTTTTTGGAGACCCGACCCATGATGACCCCGCGCCAGCGCCTGCTCACGGTTCTTACCGGCGGCATTCCCGACTGCGTCCCCGCCGCGCCCGACTTTTCCAACATGATCCCCGCCCGGCGCACCGGCAAGCCGTTCTGGGATCTGTACCTGTACCAGGATCCGCCGATCTGGGAGGCCTACGTCGACTGTGCCAAACATTTCGGGATCGACTCCGTCATGGACGCCTATTTCCCCTACCAGCCGCCCGGCGCCAAACCGGCCGAAGGCCCCGCCTGGGAGAAATTCATCGTCAAGCGCACCCCGGACATGCTCATCACCCAGGATTCCTGCCTGGAAAACGGCCGGCGAACCTGGCGGCCCAAGGTCAACGTCTACTATCTGGCCGATTCGCCGAGCTGGGGGGTGGACCCGGCCAAGCTCGAACTGCCGCCCGTTCCCACACGCTTCGAACCGCTGGACCGCGAGATCAAGCCCGTGGACCTCGGCCCCGAGGGACTCCGCCGCATCAAGGAGCGGCTGGGCGACCAGGGGCTGATCGGCGTCTGGGGCGGCGCCTGGACCTGCGGCCTGAAATCGCCTGAGGACATCTACAACTATTACGACCATCCGGAGTTGCATGAGACCTGGGCCCGGGAACGGATCGAGTACGGCGAAGCGTACTTCCAACGGATTCTGGCCGCGCCGGTCCTGCCCGACTTCATCTGCGTCGGCGGTTCCGGCTCGCTCGTCTACCAGACGCCGGAGATCTTTCGCCAGCTCTCGCTGCCCGCCGTCAAGCGCGTCATCGAGCTGGCCACGGCCGCCGGCCTGCCCACGCACGTCCATTCCTGCGGCCCGGAAACAGAACTGGTCCGGATCATGGCCGAGGAGACCGGGCTCACCGTCATCGATCCCCTGGAGATCCCGCCGATGGGCGACTGCAACCTCGCCGAGCTGAAAAAACGCTACGGCCGCAAGCTGACGCTCAAGGGCAACCTGCAGACCACCGACGTCATGCTCCGCGGCACCCCGGAAACCGTCGCCGCCGCCGCGCGCCAGGCCATCGACGACGGCGCCGCCGGCGGCCGTTTCATCCTTTCCACCGGCGACCAGTGCGGCCGCGACACCCCCGACGCCAACCTCCACGCCCTGGTCGAAACCGCCCGCACCTACGGCCGGTATTGACGATTCTACCGCCTCTCCCCCATGCGCGCCAACAGAAGAATCCTGTTGCGGGATGTGAAGAAGCGACGGCGCATGAAACCGGCGCCGCCTGAAGGCGGAACTCCGAACTCGGACGGCCCGGCCCACGTTGGGAGTTCCCACTTCAGTGGGGGCTGTTCAATTCTTTGCTTGCGAAAATAATAATGCTTCTTCCGTTTGCGCGCATGCCCTACAGCTCCGGCTCCGGCGCCTGTTCCACCCGGATCATGCGGGCGCGCTCGAATCCGAGCTGTTCGGCCCGGCCGATCAGACTTTCCCATTCCGCCACCGGCATTTTAGATACGTCACTGGCGCTGGAGTCGCGCAAGATGCGGGTGACCCGCTCCAGGGTTTCCTGACGGGTGGCCACGGCGTTGGCGTCACCCTTTTTCTGCGGGCTCTGTTTGACGAATGCATATAAACATGCATATTAATTTGTGACGGGCCTAATTCGAGGCTGAGTCATATTAGGAAACAAGCAATGGATACGCTTATTAAGCTCGGTCGGGGGTCAGACAGGAGAACATCTTATGCGGTCAGGAAAGAAATTCGTCTGGGACGAAAAAAAACGGCAGACAAATCTTGAAAAGCACGGAGTGGATTTCGCGGATGCGCCTTACGTCTTGGACGGCACGGTCCTGACGGCGGAAAGCAAGATTTGCTCCACCGAGAAGCGGTTTGTAAGCATCGGAAAGTATGAAGACTGCACCCTCGTCGTGGTTCACACGTCCCTGGATGAAGAACCCACACGAATCATCTCAATGCGCCCAGCCTCAAGGCAGGAGCGCAGGAGGTATAACAATGAAATCTCAAACAGACTGGAAGCGAGTGAGGGCGGCGCAGGATAAAGACATCGACTTTTCCGACAGCCCGGAGTTGACGTCTGATTTTTTCCAGGACGCAACCCTCAGTGTCAACGGGGTTGAAGTCCCGCGGAAAAAGAAGCGCATCACGATCATGCTGGACCCGAAACTGATCGATCGGTTCAAGCATGACGCCAAGGGGCGCGGGTACCAGACCATGATCGGCGAAGTCCTCAAGGAGCATTTTCGGCAACGGGATCTCCTTTCTCGGATACGCCAGGTGGTGCGTGAAGAGGTTACCACACTCTCCCACGCTCACCACCGATAAGTCTACAGAGAGCGCTCGACAGAAAACCCCCTTGGATGCGAAATCTTCCAAGGGGGTTCCCTTTTTGACGCCAATCGAGTTTGACAAGTGTGCAGGCGTTGAAGGCGCTGGGGGAAAACCATATCGACGCGGCGGCCCTGGACACGCTCCGGCAAAAGTTGACGGACAAGGAACGCCGGCGGGCCATCCGGGAGGCCGGCTATGCCACCGCGCAGGCGATGCATGTGCATGAGGCCAGCAGAATCTCTTTGGCCGGCGTCATAAATGTAGTGCTTGGTGACCCCGTTTTTATCTGCCAGGTTTCGCGGCGGTTACCACCAATCCCGCACGCGAAGATAGCTTTGACCCCTCGCGATTCCCGCACGCGAAGATAGCTTTGACCCCTCGCGATTTTTGACCCCTCGCGATTTCCGAGTACACCCAAAAAGTGGAGGGAATTCGGGACCGGCAGGTGTGCATCTCCCACAACCTGGCTGAGGCGGTGGCGCCGATCCTGACCTGTTCCCAACCCTGCGCGGTGTTTTGCGTGAGCGACAACATCGCCCGGGAGTTGTACCAGATCGTCAAGAAGGCGGGACGGCGGATCCCGGACGACGTCTCGGTGGTCGGCGCCGGCAACCTGGATTTCGGCGAGCTGCTCGCCCCGCCTTTGACCTCCATTGACCAGCACCCGTTCGAGATCGGCACCCAGGCGGTCACCCTGATCTTCAAGCGGTTGCAGGAAAAAGTGTCTGCCGATGCCGGGCCCCTGCACGTGAGCGTCAAGGGGCGATTGGTTCCCCGCGATTCGGTGCGCCGCCTGTCGGCAGCCGGAAAAACCGCCAGGTGAATGGCGTCCACACCGTTGGCGCCAGCCGTTGGACTTCGTCTTGAACAGAAGACCACAACGTTCACGACGCGTTTGCGGTGTAATCTCCTTCGCATTCCCGCCGCATCTGCCCGATGGCATAGAGCGGGACGTTGACGAGCCAGGATTCTCTGCGGTAGTCGGACATGGATACCCGAACCGAGACGGATGGCGAAAACTTGGCGTGATAGGCCGCCAGACTTTTGGCGCGCAAATTCTCCGCCGCCTTCACTTCCACCGGAATGACGTCCATGCCGTTTTGAAAAAGGAAGTCAATTTCCGCGTCACCCCGCTCCGCCGACCAATAGTGGGGGGAAATGGAAAGTTCTGCCCGAAGCTGTTGCTGCACATATTGCTCCGTCAACGAGCCTTTAAATTCCGAGAAAATACGGCTGCCTTCCAGGAGCGTTCTGGCATCAAGGCCGCTTTTGGCCCCCAAAAGGCCGACATCCAGCATGTACAGCTTGAAGCCATTGGACGCATGGGCCGAAAGCGGCATGCCGGGCTTGGTGACCCGCTCGACCTGATGGACGAGCCCGCTGTCCCGCAGCCACTGGATGGCAAGCTCGAATTCTTTGGCCCGCGCGCCCGCCCTGAGGCTTCCGTAAAGGAATTTGCGGTTTTCCCTGGCCAATTGCGACGGGATGGAGTTCCATACCATGCGAATGCGCGGCACGACGTCAGCAGGGGCATGTTTTGAAAAGTCATGGTCGTACGCATCCAGGAGGCGGACCTGGATATTCCGCACCTTGGCGAAGTCGTCATGCCTGACAAAGGACTGCACCGCCTCCGGCATGCCGCCGATGAAATAGTACTGGCGAAGCAGTTCGATGTATTTTGACTTGAGCGCCGTGACCAGCGTCCAGTCGCCTCCGGCAAGCACCTCGGCCAACCGCTCATTTCCGGTGGCGGCAAGGAACTCGGAAAAGGACATCGGGTACAAGTCGAGAAACTCCACCTTCCCGACGGGAAAACTTGTTCCCTGGTGAAGCGCGACGCCAAGCGTGGAGCCGGCCGCGATGACGGCATATTCCGGCGCGTTTTCACAGAAGTATTTGAGCGACGTCAAGGCGCGCGGCGACTCTTGAATCTCGTCAAAGATGATGATCGTTGCGGAGGGCTTGATGGCGCATCCGCATTCGATTTGCAGGGCGGAAATCAGGCGCGGGATATTGAAATCGCCCTCAAACACCGACCGCATGGCTTCGTTGTTGTCGAAATTGACATACGCCACGTTTCTGAAGGCCGTTTTCCCAAACTCCTTCATGAGCCACGTTTTCCCGACTTGCCGCGCCCCCCGCACGATCAGCGGCTTGCGTTCAGGATCATCTTTCCAGCGGGTCAACCGCTCCAACGCGTGTCTTTTCATGGTCCTGCCTCCATTGGGTCACGGTAATCATCCGTAAAAATGACATATTTTATACATTTTACAACCGTAATTATGTTAAAAACTGCATTTGCTTAACCTTCCCAGGAGTGAAAGGCTTTAGGATTGCCACCCCGCAATCGCGGCAAGACGGAGTCCGGCAGGGTGACATCGGCAAGGCGTGCAACCTGGGTGTCGTCATAGCGCAGGCTGGAGATCGTCACGGTTCCGCCAGCCTTCACCGCTGCGGCCAGGCAGGCTGCTTTTGCTGCGGCAATTTTAGCCTCGACAAAGAACGGCTCATCGGTTTCGCGAACGGATGCCATATCTTCGGCATGGTCGAACAACATTCCTTAAAAATCAACCAATATCATATTTTTAAAAAAATGATATAAGCTGATTATCCAAAAATATCC
>CAITSE010000197.1 GCA_903894975.1 uncultured Lentisphaerota bacterium | reverse complement strand
TTGCCATCTTTGTCGCGAACTTTGTCGTGAACTTTGTCGAATTCTGAGCTCAAACCGCGCATCGACAAAGCTCGCGACAAAGCTCACGACAAAGGTTTTGAATTTTTAGAGTGAACTCAACCCTGAACCCTAAATTGCATTTGGAGCCTCCGATGTCCAGAAAAATCATCATCGAACCGGTGACCCGGGTGGAAGGCCATGGCAAGGTGACGATCCGCCTTGACGAACAGGGCGAGGTTGCCCTCACCCGGCTGCACATCGTCGAGTTCCGCGGCTTCGAACGCTTTGTCCAAGGGCGGCCATACTGGGAAGCGCCGGTCCTGGTCCAGCGCCTCTGCGGCATCTGCCCGGTGAGCCATCACCTGGCCGCCGCCAAAGCCATGGACGTCGTCGTCGGTGCCGGCACCGGGACGGGCCTTACGCCGACCGGGGAAAAAGTCCGCCGGCTGATGCATTACGGCCAAATCCTCCAGTCCCATACCCTGCACTTCTTCCACCTGGCGTCCCCGGACCTGCTCTTCGGCTACGATGCCCCGCCGGCGCAGCGGAACATCATCGCGGTGGCCATGGCCCATCCGGAACTGGCGAAACGCGGCGTCCTGATGCGCAAGTTCGGGCAGGAAGTCATTGCCGCCACCGCCGGCAAGAAAATCCACGGCACCGGCGCCATTCCCGGCGGCGTGAACAAGAATCTCAGTCTCGCCGAACGCGACATCCTGCTCAATGGCCCGGCGCCGCTGAACGCCGCCGCCATCATCGGCTGGGCCCAGGATGCCGTCAGTTTCTTCAAAGATTATTACCGGTCGCACCGGGAATTCATCGACAACTTCGTCCGCTTCCCCTCCAACCACCTCAGCCTGGTGCGCCCGGATGGCGCCATGGACCTGTACCACGGCGTCCTGCGGGCCGTCGATGCCAAAGGCCGGAAGATTTTACACGATGTGGATTACCAGGATTATGACAAGTACATCGGGGAAGAGGTGCGCTCCTGGACCTATATGAAATTCCCCTACCTGCTCAGTCTCGGCCAGGAAAAAGGCTGGTACCGGGTCGGGCCGCTGGCCCGGCTGAACACCGTCGATTTCATCCCCACCCCGCTGGCCCAGCGCGAGTTCGAGGAATACAAAGCCGCCACCGGCGGCAAGCCCAATGACCGCTGCATGCACAACCACTGGGCGCGGCTGATCGAACTCCTGCACGCGGCGGAAGTGGTTCGGGACTTGCTCCAGGACCCCGACCTCCAGGGTGACAACCTGGTCGTCAAAGGCGCGCGCCAGCCGGTCGGCGTCGGCATCATCGAAGCCCCGCGCGGGACGCTGTTCCACCATTACCGGGTCAATGACAACGACCTCATCGAGATGGCCAATCTCATCGTCTCGACCACCCACAACAACGAGCCGATGAACCGGGCGGTGAACGGCGTGGCGAAATCGCTGATCAAGGCCGGCAAGGAGATCACCGAAGGGATCCTGAACGCGGTCGAAGTCGCGATCCGGGCCTACGATCCCTGCCTGAGCTGCGCCACCCACGCCTACGGCCAGATGCCGCTGGAGATCACGATTCAGGACGCCGCCGGCAACCTGGTCCAACGCTTGTTCCGCGACTGAATATGATGCAAAGTAGCGGGACCGGCTCGGTCCCGCCCGGAGCGAGCCGCTCCGGCTACTTTTGGGTAAACAGCCTTGCCTTGTGTAAAATCGATTTTAATCTACGGTTACGGCAATCCCGGCCGGCAGGATGACGGACTCGGGCCATTGCTGATCGAACGGTTGCAGGAATGGGCGCTGGCGGAAGGTCTGTGCGGTCTGACTTTCGAGGAGAATTACCAACTCGGGCCCGAGGATGCCCTGACGGTTTCCGAGTATGACACCGTGATCTTCGCCGATGCCGTGAAAGAGGCCCCGACGGCATTCGCTTTCCGTCCGCTGACCGCCGCCGCAACCATCACCTTCACCACGCACGCCATGAACCCGGAATCGGTCCTGGCGCTCTGTGCCGAATTGTACGGCAAAACACCGGCCTCGTACCTACTGGCCATCACCGGCTGCGCCTGGGAACCCAATGCCCCGCTTTCGCCCACCGCGGCGCAAAACCTTACCGCCGCCCTGGCCTTCCTCCAGCCGCAACTGCGTTCCGGCCGGTTCATGGCCTGATTGTCAGAGAAAACCCTTTTGAAGAAGGGTTTTCTCCGAACCTCTTTCCGAAAACTTTT
>CAITSE010000196.1 GCA_903894975.1 uncultured Lentisphaerota bacterium | reverse complement strand
TTTCCGTCCGAACCGCGCACGTCAGTAAGCGGGCTCTCTGGACACAAAATCAAGAGAGGGAAAAACCCGCTCCATACTTCTATTCGTGCAAATTCGTGGATAAAGCCGTTTGCTTTTGAATTGGCATGAAAAGAATGACCGAGAACCAGGACAAATTCATGATTCCGTCTCCCTCGCATGATGTCTGCCACCGCACGGGATTCCGGTCTTTCGCGGCGCAGACTTTGCATGGGCTGGCCGTTGGCGTCGCACTTTCCGCTCTCTTGGTCCCGGCGGCGGCGCGCGCCGCCGAAACCCGGCCGCCCCGCGTGGCCGTCTGGAACCCGGAAAAAGGCACGGCCCAGGGCCGCTTCAAAATTGACCTGGCGATGTACGACCGCGTGGCCCAATGGCTGCGCGAAGACGGTGCCGAGGTGGCACGCCTCACCGCCGCCGAGATCGCGGACCCCGCAGCTTTCAACGCCGGCAAGTTCGACGCCGTCCTGTTCGGCGACGAGGCCGTGCCCCGGCAGGACATCAAGGCGCTGCAGAGCTTTGCCGACGCCGGCGGCGTACTCGTCGCCCTGGGCGGCAAGCTGCCCTTCAACACCGCCGTCGAACCGGCCAAGGACGGGCTGTGGCAGATGTCGCCGATGCAGCCGGCTTTCGCCTGGCAGATTTCCGACATCCTCATGCATTTCAACACCCGCTACGTCTACAAGCCCGCCATGCAGGATCAAGCGCGCCGCTTTCCCGCCACCAAGCTACTGCAACGCTATCTGCCGCAGGCAAAAGCGGTGGATGGCATACTCCAGACCTGGTGGCTTCCGACCGTGGCCGGTGCGCCCGGCAGCGAGCCCGGAGAATATTATCCGCTGATCCGCTCCCTGCGCCTCGACGGCGTGGACGTTACGCCCCAACTCGCCGTGGTCCAGCGCGGCAAACGTCATGCCATCTATTGCCTAAACGCCTTTTTCACCGACGGTTCGCGGCCGGAACTCTGGCCGCTCAGCCGGGAACTGCTGACGGCTTTGGCCAGGATTTCCCGCGACCTAAAAACCGGCGCATTGGTTCTCACCCCGGAGATGAAAGTGTCCGTGCCCGAAGATCTGCCACCGCCGGAACCGCTGCGCGAACGACCGGCCGGCGCCGGCATCATTCCCGAGGGCGCCAAGCCGCTGGCGCAATGGGGCCGGTTCGACGGCAGCTCCTTTGACCTGGATCAAGGGCCGATGCCGCGCCGGCTGCTGCCGGGCGAGACCGTGCTCCTGCCCCTGCCAACCATGCCCGCCGGCACAGGACCGCTCTATCTGCGCATCCGCGGCGCCTTCAATGCCCCCCACTCCGGCCTGAAGGTGGAAACCGCCGGCATGGTGCTGCTCAACGAAACCTTCATCTACAACGAGGCTGCCGGCGACAGCAATCACACGCAGGGGCCGTACACCAACGCTCCCGTGGAATTTCACCGTGTACTCTTCGTCCCGGCGGCGGGGACGGAGCTGCGCATCTCCAACCCCGGCATCCAGCCGGTCTATTTCGATGCCGCGCAACTGGAAACCCATCCGGTACCGGCGCCGGAACGCTGGATCGGCCAGTATGCCGGGTTCGCCTCCAGCATGCCCGACGGCGTCAACACCATTCCCGTGGAGAAAACCAAAACCTGGTCGGTCATGCGCTGCGACCTGCGCAGCCAGTTCGCCGGCGCCCCCGGTGATCCCAAACGCTGGGATGTCCTGAAAAAACATCTGGACAAGTATGCGGCCATGAGTGATCGCTGGAACCTGATCTTCATGGGCTGCCCGGAATGGGCCGCCATCAGCCCCGAGCGCTATGCCGACGGGAAAAAGGCCGGCCGCCCCCACTGCGTTCCCCCCGACCCCGCCAAGTACGCCGAAATCGTCGAATGGGTGATCGAAAATTATGATGAGCACATCGCCGTGTACGAGATCTGGAACGAGACCGACATTACCCAGTTCTGGCGCGGCACCCCCCAGGAATACCTGGCCTTTGCCAAGGTCGCGGAGGAAGTCATCCGGCGCAAGGCTCCGGGCAAGCCGGTCATCCTGGCGGGCATGGCCGGGGTCAACCTCAAGTATGTGACGGACCAATACGGCACAGACCTGGCCCGGAAGATGAGCCTGGTGCCGTTCCATCCCTATGTCGGGGAAGGGATAAGCTGGGACATCGCCTACGGCAAGCTCGAAGGCATCCTCCTGTCCATGGGCAATCCCGGCGAGCTTTACCCCAACGAATCCGGGTTCCCCTACAAGGACGCCGAATGGTTCAAGAGCGGCTGGACCCCGGAGCGCCAGCGCGACGCCCTCGGCACCGGCATGGCCCGCATCCTGCACCATACGCCCGCCGCCAAGCTCACGGTATTCCTCGGCGGCGGCGACGACCAGCCCTACGGCATCTACGACCGCCAGGGCCAGCCGCGGCCGGCCGGCCTGGTGTTCGAAGATTACCTGGCCCTCGGCCGGCCCGGCGCGCGCCGGCTCGACTTCGCCATGGCACCGGCGGACGGAACCGTGCCGTTGGAAGGGCTTTACGCCGCCGCCTCAGTCTATCCGGACGGGAGCGCGGTGTTCGTGCTGAATCCCGTGGAAAGCACCCAGCGCAGCCGCACCGTCACGCTCCAGTTCCCTGTGGGCCAGGGCGTTGCCTTCGCCAAACCGGGCGCCGGCGAACTGAAACTGCGCGACCTTCCGGCCGGCGGGCGCCAGGCGGAACTGACGCTGCCGATCGACCGTCGCACGGTCATCTCCCTGCCCGCCGTGGGGCCGGCCCATTGAACAGCGCCTTTCAACCGCGTCATCCTGACGGCCCCGTGCCGTTCTGGTTCTGGAACGGTCGGCAAACCGAAGCCGAAATCACGCGCCAGATCGCGCTGGCGGCGGATGGCGGCCTGCGCGGCCTGGCCATCCATGCCCGCGCCGGCAACCAGGTGCCTTATCTTTCCGACGCCTGGATGAGCCTGGTCCGGCATGCCTGCGCCGAAGCCCGCGACCGCGGCCTGGAAATCTGGATCTACGACGAGGACGGCTATCCCAGCGGCACCGTCTCCAACCGCATCCAGGCGCAACGCCCCGACCTGACCCAGACGTACCTGGCCTTCCGCTACACCACGGCGGAGCAGGCACGGCAGGAACCCCGGGCCGTCCGCGTCTTTGCCGCCGCGGACCTGGGCCGGCCCGTGGATCCGGCCGAACTGCCACCGAAAACCGAGGTGCTGCTGTTCACATCATGCACCGTCGGCCGCTACGTTGACACGCTCCGCCCGGAGACCGCGGAACTCTTTCTGGCGCTGACCCATGAACGCTACCGGGCCGTCCTCGGCGAATTCTTCGGCAATCCCGTCACCGCCTTCTACACCGATGACGTCAATTACCTGATGGAGTTCGCCGGCGGCCTACCCTATACCCCGGGGCTGGAAGCCGCGTTTCAGGAACGGTTTGGTGCGGGCCTGCTGAACCGGCTGCCGCTACTGGTGGAGGATCTTCCCGGAAGCGGCGAACTCCGCATCCAATACCGCGCGCTGCTTCAGGAACTGTTCCTGCGCCATTTTGTCCGGCCGGTCAATGACTGGTGCCGCCGGCACGGCTTGTTTCTCACCGGGCATCTGCGCGGAGATGAGGGACCGTTCGCCCGCTCCGTCAACCAGTTCTCCTCCGCCATGCCGTTCCATGCCGCCGAAGCGGTGCCGGGCATTGACGATTATCTCCTCCACCTCATGGATGGGCGTTATGCCGCACATCTGCAAAATCATCTCGGGCTTTACCCGCTGATCACCTACAAGCAGGCGGCCTCCGTGGCCAATCAGTTCAAGGGCGGCCGCTGCGGCTCCGAATGCCTGGCCTCCCTGGGCTGGGGCTTCAGCCTGGAGGAATTTTCCCGGCAGCTCCGCTTCGAGCTGTTCATGGGCATGAACCTGCTTTCCCCGCATGCATGCAGCTACAGCACCGCCGGCGTGGCGAAATTCGACCATCCCCCGAGCTATTTCTTCCAGCAACCCTGGTGGCCCATGATGCCGGAAGTGCTCAAGCCGCTCGGACGCCTTTCCGGGCTGCTGCAGCGCGGGCGTTATGCGGCGGACGTGCTGGTCCTGCATCCGGCCACCTCGGCCTGGATGACGGTGAACGGCGCGGACCTGAACGCCGGCTTCACCCCGCGGATGACGGCCGCAAACCGGGTGGCGCCCGGAGCCCTGGAACGGGCGTTTGCAGAGCTGACCATGGAGCTTTTACGCCGTCACGTCGGCTGCGATTACGGAGATGAAGAGCTGCTCGCGGAACCCGGGAACGCCGCCGTCAGCCGGGCCGGGTTGACGGTCGGGGCCATGACCTACCGCACGGTGGTGATTCCGCCGGTGCTCACAATCAGGGACTCCACCCGGACCCTGCTCCGGAACTTCCTGGACCAGGGGGGGCGCGTCATCCTCCTGGTTCCCGATCCGCGCTGGAACGCGCTGCCGGAACTGGGCGCGGCCGTGCTCCGGACCGGCGCCGGCTGGCGGGAGACACTCGCCGGCCTCCTCATCCCGGACCTGGCGCTGACGGATGCCGACGGCGGAGCGCTCCCCGAAGTCGCGGTCCACGCCCGGAGCGTTGACGGACGCCGGGAGTTCAACCTGTTGAATCTCCAGCCCGAAGCCGTTTCCGTCCGCCTTCCCAAGGCCGCGGCAGAAGGATTGGAACTTTTTGATCCGGAATTGGATACCGCATGCGGAAGCGCGGCGGCATTCACCCTGCCGCCCTTTGCTTGCGCCCATCTGCGCCCGGCGGCCTCCGCCGGCGCGACGGCCGCACCGGCGGCGCGCGAGTCCCTGTTGCCGGCCCGGACGCTCCCGTCGGAACTGGCGGCGATTCCCACGACGGCGTGGGAGGTGACGGCGCTGGAGGACAACGTGCTGCATCTCGACGGTGCCTGGCTGGACTCCGCAGAACCCGCCTCCCTGCGGGAACTAGGAGGATCCGTGCCCTGTCCGGAAAACCTGGAACTGCGGCTCGACCTGCCGCGGGGCGTCGCCATCACCCGGTTGGCCTCCGAACAACTCCGCGACTGCCGGGTCACGGTCAACGACCTGCCGCTTCCGGACGAGGGCGCCGCGAAACTGCCGATGTCCCCGGATCTGCACGCCGTTTCCATCCGGAACCGGTTTCGTGACGGACTCAACCGCATCGGCATACAGCTTCCGCACCCGCCGCCGGCCCGCATTGAAGACTTTTATCTGTTCGGCGCCTTTGGTGTGCGGTTTCACGAAGACTCCGTCCGCGGCTGGATCCCGCGGCTCGAACCGCCGCCGGTCCTGGCGTTGGGAAATCTGACGGAACAAGGCCTGCCCTTCTACTGGGGAACTGTGCGGTACCGGACGACACTGAAACTCCCGGCCGGCGCCCGGCCGGGCTGGCTTGATTTGGGCAAAGTCGTGGGTGCCGTGCGGGTTTTCCTCAACGGCGCGGAACTGCCCCTGCGCACCGGGCCGCCCTGGCGTTATTTCATCGCCGAGCGGATGCGTTCCGGGGAAAATCCGGTGGAAATCCTGCTGGCGAACACGCCGCAAAACTTCTTCGGCGCGCACCGGTGGTCCGGTTTCCATCCGCCACGGACCCGTCCGGAAGCGGATGCCGCCGGCAGCTGCCTGCCGGGCATCCCGTACCGCATCATGTGCTTCGGCCTGCACGGCCCGATCCGCGTGCTGACGGAAGCCTGACCGGATGGAAACGTGGCGCGGCGCCACGTTTCCAATTCAGTTCCTTCTTCCGTTGTTCCGTTCGGGACGGAATGCCCCCCCGGCGGACCATTACCCGCGGAGCACCCATGCCAGCACGGCGTCCGCCTGTTTCGCGGCGGCGACGTTGACCCGGGGGGAACAGGGCGGCGTGCCGGGACCGGCCGCGGTCACGCCGTCGCCGATGAGCGTGAAGGTTTCATGCACCTTCCGGGTGACGATGGCGTCCGCGTTCCCCCAGCCGGCCAGACCGGAGGCGGAGACGTAGAAAACGCCTGAACGCGCATACGCTTCGGCCAGCATGCGCTTGGCTGGGGCCTGATCAAAGGCTTCCACCACGACCGCGCACCCGGCGAACAGCGCTCCGGCGTTTTCCGCGGTGACGCGCACTTCCCGGGGAGCAACGGCGATGGCGGCATTGATCCGCAGCAGGTTGGCCTGGAGCGCAAGCACTTTGGGCTGGCCGATCTGGTCGGAGAAATAAAACTGACGGTTCAGGTTCGAGGCTTCAACCTTGTCGAAATCGCAGATCGTCAGATGACGGAACCCGCTGCGCACCAGATTGAAGGCGACATTCGACCCGAGCCCGCCCGCCCCGGCAATGCCCACGCGCACACCCTGAATGACGCGGAGCCGCTCCGCACCGAGATACCGCTCCAAGGCGTCTTCGAAGAGATTCATGACCGACATCCGATCTTTTTTCGAGATCCATCGAGATCCATCGGGGGCTGTCGAGGGCCCTCGACGGCACTCGGGAGCTCTCGACGGCTCTCGACTTACACGGCGTTCCGCAGGCCGGAGCTCCGTTCGTGTTCTTCTTCCGGGGCCAGCCATTCCCAGTCTTTGAACACCGGCTGGCAGCCCCGGGCGGTGATGGCGGCGCAGATTTCGGCGACCGTTCGCGGGTCGGCCACGTCAAACTGGCCGGAATCCTGCGTCGGGCCGGCATAGCCGCCAACCGTCGTTTTCGAGCCTGCGGACAGGCGGGTCACGCCAAGGCCGACGAGGCGGTCACGAAACCCCGCGCGTTCGCGCGTGGAAAGCGCGATTCCGGCCCGGGGCAGAAACAGGCGGAAGGCCAGCAGAATCTGCACAAACGCCGCATCATCAACCGGGTGCGGCGCCACATAGCCGCCGATTTCGGGCTGGAGGCGCGGGAGGGAGAGGCTGATCTCGACGTCGGGATAGCGCTCTTCCAGGTACCGGGCATGCAACGCCGCGGCCGCCGCCTCGCGCCGCCAGTCACCCAGCCCCAGGAGCGCGCCGATGCCGATCATGCGCAACCGGGCCCGGGCGGCCCGGTCCGGAGTTTCAAGGCGGTTGCGATAGTCGCGCTTCGGTCCGGCGGGATGCAGTTCGGCATACAACGCCTCGTCATAGGTCTCCTGGTACACCGTGACCCCGCCAACCCCGGCGGCGCCAAGCTCGCGATATTCCGCCTCCGTCAACGGCTGGACTTCAATGGAGACCGCCGGGAAATGCGGTTTCACGGCGGCCACGCACTCCGCCAGGTACGACACCGGGGTTTCCCGGGGGGATTCGCCGGTGAGCAGAAGCACATGCCGGATTCCGGAGGACGCCAGCGCCGCCGCCTCCACCGCCGCTTCCGCGGGCGAAAGTTTCATGCGTGGAATGCGGTTTTCACAACGGTAACCGCAATATACGCAGCCGTTTACACAATGGTTGGCCAGATACAGTGGCGCGTAAAGTCCAATCACGCGTCCGAAATGGCGCAGGGTGGTTTCCCGGGCGCGCCGGGCCATCGCCTCGAGGTGCGGACGGGCGGCGGGCGAGAGCAGCGCGGCCAGGTCCCGCGGGGTGAGCGTCTCCCGGTCAAGCGCACGTTCCACATCGCGACCGGCGGCTGCCGCGAAATCAAGCGCCCCGTGGCGGGCGAGATACTCGGAAATTTCAATCCTGCCGATTACTGACATAAAGTCGAATCCTTTGACAGAAAACCGCAAAGGCCACCACCCCGCAGGTTCTATCGAAAAACCTTCGTGTCCTTTGCGAGCTTCTGTTCAAAAACGGTTTCATTCTTCAATTCAATGAGTTATGAATGTTCCCCGTCCGCGGTCAGAAAACCGGTGAGCGGGGACGAGGCCCGGGCGGTCTCATGCACGGCTCCCGGCCCCGCCAGCCAGCCTTCGCGCCCGGCGGCGACGGCCAGGGCGAACGCCCGCGCCATGCGCACCGGATCCTCCGCGGTCGCCACCGCGGTGTTGGCCAGCACCGCGGCCGCGCCGAGTTCCATGGCCTCCGCCGCATG
>CAITSE010000195.1 GCA_903894975.1 uncultured Lentisphaerota bacterium | reverse complement strand
GTTCTCATTAACCATGGCCCATGCCGTCGAATGCCAGTCCTTGAATCGAAGGTAACCATCAACTGGAGAGCCGGATGCGGGAAATCCGCCAGTCCGGTTCGGAGGGAGGGGTAGGGCGAAAGCCTTATCCCTACCCCTATCGTTGTGCCATCCCCTAGCCCGGCCAAGCCGGAACCAAGATTGTGGTGCTATGCCATCTTTGCGGCCGGCTTGCCCGGGCTACTGTTTGTACAGGTTTTTCATGGGTAGATGGTGACCAGAAAACAACGCTTTCCGCTCGGAAGATTCCTAATTTCTTTTATTTCTTGCGGGAACGCTCCGCGGCCAACCGCTTCCCCTCGGCAATCTCCTGCTCGGTCATTTCCGTCACGATGGTGTTCTGCAACTCGATTGCTTTTTTGGAACCCTTGGCCGCCGCAAGCGAATACCACATGTAAGCCAAAATGTGATTTTGCGACACCCCGTGCTGGCCTCTGGCATAATAAAATCCGAGGGTGCACATGGAATCGATGTTCCCCGCGTCCGCGGCCTTGTTCCACAGCTTCATTGCCTTGGCCTCGTCTTTCGGCACACCCTTGCCGGAAGAATAACACACGCCGAGCGCTCCCGTGGCCATGGCATCCCCCGCAGCTGCGGCTTTGCTCCACCATTTCACGGCCTCGGTATCGTCCTGTGGCACGCCTGAGCCAAAAACATACGCAGCGCCGAGGCAAGTCATGGCCTCGACATCCCCCGCGTCCGCGGCCTTGCGCCACCATTTCGCAGCCTCGGCGTCATCCTGCGGCACGCCTTTGCCGGAAGCATAACATGCGCCGAGGCAAGTCATGGCCTTGGCATTCCCCGCGTCTGCCGCCTTGCGAAGGGCGGTGACATTTTCCGTTGATTCTGCCGCCGCAGAGAAAAACGCACACAGGGCTAGGGCTGTGGCAATGGCAATGGTGATGGCTCGCATACATTTTCCGCTTTCCTTGCTGAATCCTTGGAACGCCTCAAAACCCCATCGCCTTCATCGCGTTCACCGCGAAGATGTACTGGGCCTGGGTGTAGATGCAGGCCTCGTTCTGGGAGTAATAGCCGTACTCGTCGATGTAGGTGACGACGCCGGCGTACCAGAACCCGCCCATGCCGGGAATGACCGCGCCGGGGATGTTGCCGGGAGCGTAGCCATTCAGGGCCTGGAGGTGGATGTTGTAGAGATACTTCGTCTCCGGATACCCGAGGCCGGACACCAGGACGGTGTCGCACTCGGGGTGCAGCCCGAACAGCCAGAGCATGTTCCGCAGCGGCTTTTCCGGGGACAGTTTTTCCGGGACGACCTTGGTCAGCCAATAGGTGTCGAAGGTCCGGGCAAGGGCGGTCGTGCTGTTGCCCCAGCGGCCGAAGTGCCACTCGTTCAAGGGCCAGGGGCGGACGTTCATGCCGGCGGCCTGGAGCGCCGCGGCCCGGGCGCAGGTGTCCAGGAGCGTCTTCCGCAGTTCCCGGTCCCGGTCATTCGTCAACAGGGGAAGGAGCCGCGCGAGAAAGGGCGGGGCGTACCGGAAGCCTTCGACGCCCGTTTCGCGGGCGGACGGCCAGTCCAGTTTCAGTTCCGGAAGGGACGGTGCGAGCTGGCGGATGGTATCAAGATAGGCCGCATCGCGCGTGGTCAGGTACAGTTCCACGGCGGCGGCGATGACGCTGGCGTCCCGTTCCTTGCCCTTGGCCGGGGCGGCGGCGGTGTACGAACCGGGCCGGTAGATCTCCTTGGCCTTCAGGAAATACGCGAAGCCGCGTTTCGCCGAATCCAGGCAGCGCTGCGCCAGTTCGGGCCGGACGCTTTTCAGGGCGCGGCTGGCGGCGGCCATGGCGATCACGTGGTCCAGTTGCTGATCCGCGTGGTAATCGACGTAGAGCTGCCGGTCGTCCGCGTTCCCGGGGATGCCGTCGGTGATGGTCTCCAGCGGTTTCCCGCCCCGGCGGTCCGTCTTCTCGCAGACTCCGTTCCAGACGCGTCCGTCCGCCTGCTGGATGCTGAGGAGCCAGAGCGCGCCCCATTCGATCTGCTGGAGGATGTCGGGTGTGCCGTCGGCGACTCCGGCCGTGAAGGTCCGTGTCTTGACGTCCAGGGAATTCATATCCCGCTGCGGCTTGAACTCTTCCCAGGTCAGGGCGAGCATCCAGGTGACGAAGGATTGGGCCGGCACATTAAGGTCGAAGTCACCCGCGTCATGCCAGCCGCCGAGGGTGAGGGGGACATGCTCGCCCGCCTTGAACGGGGTGCCCTCGCACTCGTAGGAGACGAACCCGTCCGGCCCCTGGAAATGGGCCGGCACCCGTTCCGCGTCGTCGTTGTGGCAGAGCCCGTGGCCGGTCACGGCCTTGCCGAGATCGACCCTGGCGTGGCACATGAGGAACGGGACAAAGGTGTCGAGCGTGGGCTGCCAGAGCCGGTCCGTGAACACGTTCGCGCGGACAGGGAAGAACTCGGTCCGGCCCCCCGCCCAGACGATCCGGTACTCGCCCGGCGCGGCGAGGGCCGTGAACGGGAACTCTGCGAAATTATTCTGCATCCAGGCGACCGTCTGGGTCGGCCCGAACCGGCCGGTCAAGACGACCCGGCCCGTTTTGTCCTCGAGTTTCACGCTGTCATCGGCGGGGCGTTTTCCGTTCCGCGGCCATTCCAGGATCGCGACCTTTTCGCCCGTGAGCGGGTAGCCGATACGTGACCAGCGCAGGCTGGCGGACGCCGCCTCCGCCGGACCGGAGGACTCGGGGAAGTTCATCGCGAATTCCACCTGCGCGGAGTTTTCCCCCCGGGGAAGAATGACGCAGATGATGTACCTGGGAGAGTTGAACTTGCGCTGATCCTCGATGGCGAATCCCGTGGCGCACTCCAGGATCACGTTCATGGCCGGATTCCCGGGATCAAGCTCCAGCCGCCGGATGCCGGACGGGAACTTGTAGGCGGGGTCGTATTTTTCCGGCCAGACAAAGTCCTTGCCGTCGGCCCGGTATTTCCGGCCGGCGTGTCCGGCGAGCGGGAACGGGATCTGGACATCGCCCCAGGTTCCGTCGGGCCAGGGGCCGGTCCGCTGGATTGTCACCTTGACGCGGCCGGCCTCGACGGCCGCCGTCTGACGGAAGGTGATGGCCTGGCCGCGGACCTTGCCCACGTACGAGACTCCGTCGTCGCCGCGGCGATAGTCGGTTTTTTCGACGTTTTCCGGTGTGGTGTACCCATTCAGCCCGGAGAAGATCCCGATGCCGTGGATATACGGCAGGTCCCGGTAGAGGATATGAAACAGCCCGTCCTCGTCCCCGCAGAACAGCCACGGCCCCTGCGTGATCACGCCTTTGGAAACCGTAATGGGTTCCGCGCCCGGCACGATGGCTTGGAACAGGAGCCAGAAACAGACGGGTATGAACAGGCGTTTTTTCATGTCATGAGATCCCGGAAACCCCAAGAAGTGCAAACGGCAGGGAAACTATACTCGTAAACGGGGGGGCGGGTGTCCACACCCGGCCAAACCGGGCCGGCGGGTTTCCAGCTCGCCGATTGCGGAAAGCACACGGAGGACACGGACGGGAATGCCAAGCGGCTGAGGATTATTTCCCTGTCACTACGTCTTGGGTTGGATTTATTGCGGGACGCGTTTCCGGCTGCAGGGAGGGCATGGCAATTTGGCGTTAGCCTCTGACTATAAGTTTGTTTCGTCGGCATGATCAGTCGGATTAGTCGGATCAGTCCGATCTGACGGATCTGGCGGATCTGACGGATCGGAGGACGGATCGGCTGCCCAGATGGTGCCGTCGTCATCGCCTGACGTGAAAACCAAATCCCCGGAATTTATCCGCAGATTTCGCAGATTGGCGTGGATTTTCCGGCAGGAAAGGGATTGCCCCCCTCCGTGCCCCCGTGCCTCCGTGAGAGGATTATTTCCCTGTCCCTACTGCCTTTCCCCTCCGTGCCCCCGTGCCTCCGTGAGAGGATTATTTCCCTGTCCCTACTGCCTTTCTGTCCCTACTGCCTTTCCCCTCCGTGCCCCCGTGCCTCCGTGAGAGGATTATTTCCCTGTCCCTACTGCCTTTCCTACTGCCTTTACTTCGACGTTGGATGTTCAAAGTTCAAAGTTCGACGTTCGCATCCAAGATGTTATGGTTCTTACGTTGATGCGCATGCCTAGCCGGGGCCGCTCAGGCCGGTTCCACGGCCTTGCGGTGGGCGCGGCTTTCCGAAACGGAGATGTCGCTCAGGCGCGCCACATGCGCCAAGCCGATGGCTGAGATGATGAAAAGCAGGTGGATGCCCATCTGCACATAGACGTCGACTTTTTGCAGCTTTTCAATCTCAATGAACGACTTGAGCAGGTGGATCGAGCTGATGCCGATCAAGGCCATGGACAGCTTGACCTTCATGGTGCTGGCGTTGACATGATCCAGCCAGTCCGGGGGATTTTTTGAGCTGAAGTGGATTTTTGCCACAAAGGTGTGGTAGCCGCCGATG
>CAITSE010000194.1 GCA_903894975.1 uncultured Lentisphaerota bacterium | reverse complement strand
CCATCAACTGGAGAGCCGGATGCGGGAAATCCGCCAGTCCGGTTCGGAGGGAGGGGTAGGGCGAAAGCCTTATCCCTACCCCTATCGTTGTTCCATCCCCGGCGGAGATTCCCATCCCGATCAATTTCCACTCAAAACCTTTTCGCGCCCTTTCGCGGCTGTTCATAAATAGATCAGGCTATGTGCTCTTTGTGTTCTTTGTGGCAAAAATCCGTTACATCTCCTGCCCCGCCCGTGTGGCACCGATGTGTACCGGTGGCCCCTGGAATTTTGGGCCGCGGTTGAAGACGGCGTCGAGCACGGCGGCGACGCGGGCGAGTTTTTCCCGGAGCCGCGTCCGCATTCCGTCGCGGCCGGCGACGTCGGCGGCGTCCAGGGCCCAGGCGCGCAGGCCGTGGTGCCGGGCCAGGTACAGGGCGCGCTCATTGTGGAAGCGCTGGGAGATAAACACGCACTCGTCCAGGCCGAACACCGTCCGGGCGCGGATCACGGTGTCGAGTGTGCGGAACCCGGCGTAGTCGCGGTAGATGCGGGAGGCCGGCACGCCGCGGCGGATGAGTTCGTCCCGGATCCAGGTGGGTTCGTCATAGTCCTTGCGGCCGTTGTCGCCGCTGATCAGGAGATAATCGACGCGCCCGGCCTTCTGCAGGGCCGCCGCGGCGTCGATCCGGTTACGGCAGAAGAGATTGACGTGTCCATCCGTCATGTTCGGAGCGGCCCCCAGCACAATGCCGACCCGGCAGTGAGGGACCTGGTCCGGCGTCGCGAAGCATGCGTCGCGCCCGGCCCGCGTCACCACTCGGTCGCAAATCAGGACCGCGGCCAGCCCCAGCCCGGCGCAGACCGCCAACGCCACCAGAATCCAGCGCCGCTTCCGTTTCGGCCGTAAAGGCTCAAAGCCGTTTTTCTTTGAATTCATAAGGAGAACGTCTTCTCTGCGTCTTTGCGTCTTCTGTTCAATCCTGTTTCTTGCTTGCGGCCGGGACATAGTCGATCACCCACTCGGTCGCCGGCAGACGGAGCGTGACGCGGCGGGTTCCGGTTTCCGGCAGAGTTCCCTGCGACTCCGCAGGTTGGCCCCGGCAGGTGATGCGCCAGGCCGGGCATGATTCCAGTCCCGCGGTCTGCACCAACGCCGAGGTGCGGAAGATTAGCGAGACGATACCGGCAAGTTTGCCATCCGGAGTGAAAAACGGCACACGCAGTGTCGTCAGTCGCGGTTCCCAGGGCATGCCGCGCGCCGGCTCGCTGAGCTGGGGCCCGGGCTGTTCCCGCATCATCCGCCAGAACTCCCGCAGCGGCTTGACCTTTTTCAGGTCGTACCCGACCGCGAGCCCATCCATCCGGTCATACACCTGACGGATGACGAAGTCCGGGCCAATGAGGCTGGCGTCGTAAAATCCGGGCGTGGTTTCCGCCAAGGGCTTGGCGGCGGCGCGGAACATTTCCGGCGGCGGCTGCCGGTCGGCCACGTCCTGGACCTCACGGAAACGGGCGAGGAAAAACCCGTGGACGGCGCGACCAACGGCGTCATCCGGCGGGGAAACCGCCGTGGCCGGATCACGCCAATCCGCCGTGCCGGTGATGATTTCCTGGGCCGCTTCCGGCAGGACGCCGGACCGGGCCAACGGCGTCAGGAAAAAAGCCAAAGCGAGACCAACCGCCGCGAACACCGTCCGTCGGAATGCCGGAGTGAAATGTCTGATGGTACTCATCTGTTCACAATAAACATCTTCGATCAGACTTCGTCGTAACTCATTGGGCTATCCTGAATAGCCACAAAAGATCACATGGGTACACAAAACAAGAATGCATTCCCCTTTTGTGCTTCTTTGTGTTCTTTTGTGGCAAAAACGGTTTCCGGTTTCACCCGCGGAGATCAAACACGGAAATATACCCGGCGAGATGCGCGACCTGACGGCCCTGCGTCCAGCCGGCCGCGGCAAAAGCCTCACGCAGTCGGCCGCGGATGTTTTCCCGGATCTCCTCCTGTTGGAAAAGCAGGAATCCGCTCCAAGCGCAGACCCGGCCGAACAGAGTGGTGGGAATGTCCACGTCGGCAATCACCAACCGGCCGCCCGGGACCATGACGCGACGCAACTCTTTCAGGCAGCGAACCTTGAGCTCAAAGTTCACATGGTGAAAGAAAAAGGATGACACGCCGCAGTCGAAACTGGCGTCCAGATAAGGCAGCGTTTCGGCGGCGGCGATGTCAAAGCGCACCGTCGCCAGCCCTGTGGCGGCGGCTTTGCGCCGGGCGACGGCGATCATTTTCGGAGCAGCGTCAAGTCCCACCGCCAGGCCACCGGACTCCGCCTGCAGACGCCGGGCCAGGGCAAGCGTGAGCGAACCGGTGCCACACCCGACATCCAGAATCCGCTCATTCCCTGAAAGCTGCAACAAACTTTCGACCCGCCGTTGGCAAGGACGTTCCATGCCGACGCTCATCACGGGCATGGCCCAGTCGTAGATTGCCGCGGCATGATCCAGGGTGCGTCCGGCCGTGACCGGCGGTACGGCGGGATCCGGCGGCCGGGGCGGCGGCGGGCGCGGGTCATCCGGCATCGTCAAGATCCTCGACATCCAATAGGCGCAGCATCAGCCGCGGCAGAGCCGAGACCTGGGCCGGCGACAGATCGAGCCCCTCGCGGACCAGCACGGTTAGCGCGCCGCTCTGCAACGCCAACGCCTGACGGACCGCCGGGTGGACAATCTCCGGCGGCGCGTCCCGATACAGGCGGTCTTCCGGCCGCAGACCACGCCCGGGCAAAGACTCCCAGAACGGGCCGCCGGTGACGGTGAGTCGGGACAGCAGGTAATTGTGCCGCCCCTCCAGCCAGTCGCGGGCCAGGTCGCGGATGTCGTCCAGGATCTGGCAGCCCAGACCGAACTCCATCAGCGCCGCCTTGAGCGTGGCAACCTTAACCGCATCAAGCTGTTCCGCTTCGCAGATTTCCGGTCCGAAGAACGGCAGATTGAAGAGCAGGCCGGTCTTGAGCCGGTGAATCGTTTTCAGAACCTCTTCCGGGGGCGGCCGTTCCCGGATCCCGCCTTCCTCCGAGGCCTCCAGGGCCGCACTCGGCAGCAGCACCTGCAACGAGCCTGCCGACAGCCGCCGGGCCTGCGCCGGAGTGATCGTGCCCGCATCCGCGGCTTCGGAGAGAAGACGTTCGAGGATGCGGTCGGCGGTCATGACGGCCAAGACCTGGGTCATGGTCTGCCCGCCGCCCCGGGGCAGGATCAGCGGCAGAACGGGCTTGGCCTCGTCGTCCAGCAGATTGTCGGCGCTGGTCACCCAGATGCGGAAGAGATGGGTCAGTTGGCCATAAAGCCGGCGGCGCGGTGCGGCGATGCCCAACAGAAAATAGACGGACTGGAACAGGGTCGAGAACAGGTTCCGCCGCGGCTCCAGCGCCGCTTCCGGCAGCGGTGCGGCGCGGACGATATATTCCGCCGGCGTCCCCGGCGGAGACTGGATCAGTTCCGCGGCCAGCGCCTGCACCGCCCGGATGCATTCCCCCTGTTCGGCAAAGGCCCGGGCCGGAATGGAGCCGGCGGGCCAGAGAAGTCCGAAGCCGGCGGCGGCGCGAGTTCCCTGCCCCGCAACTGGATGGTTAAGTAAAAGTTCCGGCATGATATCTTGGGTACGTCGATCCGGGTGACGGGATTGTCTTCCGGCCGACGACGTGGTATCCTTAATCGATCGGGGAAAAATGGACCTTCATGCTCCGACACCATAATGTGGCGCTCGGGCGGCACGAAACAACCACCACCCCACACTCATGAACTTCTTCGGCCCCATCTTGTTCGCAGCGTACCTTGCGGCCTGGTGGCTGACTTTTTACCTGCCGCTGTCGCGGCGGACAATCCCTGCGGGAGCCCCGTGATGATCCGTTTTTTTCTCCCATGGTTTTTTCTGCTGGTCCTGCCGGCCGCCAGCCTGGGGGCGGAAAACCGGATTGGCCGGATTTACGTGCTCGCGCCGGACTGGATCGTGCTCGCCAACGATTATATGGACGAGACCGATGAATTGATCTACCAGGAGAATCCGGCGGTATTTGACCGCACCCTTCCCGAAGCCGAGAAACAGGAACGGGATCAAAGGACGGACCCCGGGGTGATCAAGCAGCGCCTCGCGCTCTGGCAGCAGGGGTATGTGAAATTCAGCCGGCAGCACCTGCTGATGGCAGACCCGGAGTTTTTCCGGGTATCATCGAGTGACGATGCAAATTTCGCCCAAGCCCAGAAACCGCTGAAGTCTGTGCCGTGGGTGAATTCGCTGGGCGAGCGGAACTACCGCGAGGGATCCCCCCTGCGCGGCTGCTTCAGCTACGAGGTCGGACATTACGCCTATCTGAAGCTCCCGTCTCCCCTGCAGAACGGCAGGACGTATACGATCCGGCAGGGGGACGGCCGGACCGGCTCGCTGGTTTTTGACGACCGGAAAACGATCAACCGTTCCCTCAAGGTGAATCAGGCCGGATACCTGGCGGACGCGCCGCGGAAGTATGCCTATCTCGGCGCCTGGATTCCCACCGTCGGCGCGGCTGATTTTTCCATGTATCCGGAATTCACCCTTGTGAAAGCCGCTGACGGGGCGGAGGTTTTCCGCGGGAAAATCGCGATCCGGGCAAAGGACGAGCGAAAATGGGGGACTGGGGCGACGCAGAGTTATGCGGGCGAGGATGTGTATGAACTCGACTTCAGCGGGTTCCGTGCGCCCGGCAAGTATTTCATCTGCATTCCGGGGCTTGGGCGTAGTTGGGATTTCGACATCGGGGAAACCGCGCTGGGAACGGCGTTTTACACCGCGGTGCGGGGGATGTACCATCAGCGCTGCGGTTGTGCGCTCGAGGCGGAATACACGGCCTGGACAAGGAATCGGTGTCATCCGCCGCCCGTCCATGGGTGCAAACTGATCGGCGGCGGCGGGCAATGGTTCCTGGAAAGCGGAGAGAAAGCCGCAACCAGCAGCAACAGTTTTGATTTTGAAATTATCCGGCAGACCCTGGATCTTGCGCAGCAGTTCGAGATCTGGGGTGGATGGCATGACGCCGCCGACTACGACCGTGGCGAATATCACCACCGGCCGGTATGGGACATGCTGGGGCTCTACGAACTGAACCCGAAGGCATTCACGGACGGGCAGCTCAACCTTCCCGAAAGCCGCAACGGGATTCCCGACCTGCTCGACGAGGCAAAATACGGGATCGACATCTGGAAGCGGGCGCAGGACCGGGATGGCGGCGTGAGCGGCAGGGTGGAGACCACCCAGCATCCCGGCAGGCGACAGATGCCCGATCTTGACCGGCTGACCTTCTGCAAGTCCATCCCGACGCGGCAAAGCACGATGTATTACGCGGCAAGCGCCGCCATGTTCGCCAGAATCATCCGGGGCTTCGACCCGAAGATGTCGGACGAATACTGCCGTTCCGCCCTCGCCGCCTACAAGTGGGCGATGCATCCTACGAACTCCAGGGAGAACGCGGAGCTGACCCTGGAGATGAAGAATGAGAAGGTCAAGGTTGTGTACAAGGGCCGTGACGACCGGTTGTGCTTTGCCGGGCTTCATGCCGCGGTGAATTTTTACCTGCTCACCGGAGATCCGGCATTCCTGAAGGATGCTGAAGCGAAGTTTGTTCCGGACAGCATCCGCACCTTCAAGGTCTGGCCCAATTATCTCCTGCTGCAATGGGGGCTTTTCGAATACGCCAAGTTTGACCTCAAGGGCGCCAATGCCGGGCTGCGCCAGGCCGCAAAAAACGAACTGCTGGCCTTCGCCGACCGGCAACTGGAACCGCAGCAGAAGATCCCCTACCGGAACTTTTGGCAGGACGGGAAATCCCGGGCCTGGGGCGGCGGGGTGCCGGCGACCTGGGCGAAATACGCCATCCTCGCCTATTTCCTGACGGGCGACGTGAAGTACAAGGCTTCCGCGCTGATGAACCTGGATTTTCAGATGGGCTGCAATCCCCTCGGGATGGTGCAGACCACCGGGATCGGCGAGGTGTTCCCGTGCGCAATCGAGGACATGGAGAGCCGGGCCGACAAGATCGACGAGCCGGTTCCCGGCATCACCCCGTACGGAATCGTCGACATTCCTTCCGGAGTTTTGGCGAACGTCTACCACCTGGATGTCCCCGCGGCCGGCGCCGGCAAGGAAACGCGCCGGGTCTATTTCCTGCCCGGCAGTTTCGCCGTGGACCGGCCGGACATTCCGCTCTGGCGGCAACTGGGCCCGCACTCCTGGATCAATCCCGAATGCAACGAGTTCACCGTGCATGAAACCATGGGGCAGACCTTGCTCATGCTCGGGGCCTTTCTGGGCGAGGGTTGGATGCCTGACCGGCGCCTGTTGGACCGGAAGCCCAGAACGTATGCGCAACTTGAAGGCTACTTCTGGCTGCCCTAGCTTGCCGACCGGATTCCGGCATGCTACGTTGCCCCCGTTGCTGTAAAATAGGTGGAGCCTTCCCCGACCGCATGAGGCATTCCTTTTTCATCATTTTCCTGCTCCTCATTGCCGGGGGGCTGGGCACCTGGCTGATCCTCTTGCGGGCCGACCGCGAGATGCGTCAGGATCTTATCCAGCAGGCGACCCTGGTGGCGGGCGCGGTGAACCAGGACCAGGTCAAGGCGCTGGCCGGAACAACAGCAGACTTGGCCTCGCCAAATTATCAGCGGCTCAAGCAGCAGTTCGTCGTGGCCCGGCAGGTCACCAGCAAGTGTCGTTTTCTCTATCTCATGGGCCGCAAACCCGATGGCACGGTTTTTTTCCAGGTGGATTCCGAGCCCGCCGAATCAAAAGACTATTCGCCTCCCGGGCAGGTATTTGAGGAAATATCAGAGGGTTTGCGTCGCGCGTTTGGGACTAAAATCCCGGTCGTTGAGGGGCCGGTTTCCGATCACTGGGGACGATGGATTTCGGCATTAGTGCCGTTGACCGATCCGACCACGGGCCGGCTGATTGCAGTGTTCGGCATGGACATCGACGCCAGCGACTGGAACCGGACACTGGCCCGTCATGCCCTAGCCCCCCTGCAGTTCACCCTAGCGCTGATTGCCATTCAACTGCTGGGAAGCCTTCTGCTGGCCTGGCGGTCCCGGATCACGGGTGTGCCGCCGCGCTGGATGCGGCGGATTGAACCGGCCTGGGCGGTCGCCGTGGGGTTGGTCTTAACCCTGTGCGCGACTTGGCTGACCAATGAACGCGAGATCCGCTTCGATGACGAAGAGTTTACCCGATTGGCGAGAAGCCGGACGGACGCGGTCGCCGAAGCCTTGCGTCAGGCTTGCGATTCCGAACTGGAAAGCCTGGCACAATTCTGCGAAAGCGAGGAAAAGTTTTCCGCCGCCGACTTCCGGCGGTTCACCGCCTACCTGACCAAGAATTCCGCGGGGCAGGCCTGGGAATGGGTTCCCCTTGTTCCCGCCGCGGAAAAATCCCGCTTCGAAGCCGAAGCTCGCGCGACGGGGTTGCCGGATTTTGAAATCTGGCAAAAATCCGAGCGGGAGATGCGAATGCCGGCGACCGGCCGGGAAGCCTACTATCCCATTTCCCGGGTGGCTCCCATGGCGGGCAATGAACCGACCCTCGGCTATGACCTCGGTTCCGAATCCGTATGCCGCCAGGCCCTCAATGAGGCCGCGAGAACCGGCCTGCCGACCGCCACCCCAGCCATCCTTCTGAGGCATGAGATTACCACCCAGAAAGGATTGAGGATCTACCGGCCCGTCTTCAGCCCGGGAGAGCCAAAACGCCTCCGCGGGTTTGCGGTGACCGTCTTGCGGCTCGGCATCCTACTGAAGCGGATCACGCCGGAAGACTCGACCTACCTGAAGCTTACCCTCCTCCGTCAGGACGGAGAGCCCGAGCAACTCGCCGCCACCTATGGAGCCGATTGGCGTCCGCTCACGAATTATGCCCTGACCCGCCCCCTCTTTTTCGCTGGCAACACCCTTGCCGTCAAAGCCAGCGCCGGCCCGGCGCACGCGCATCGGATGTCGACGGGGTGGCTGATTTTTCTGGCGGGGCTTTTGCTTACCGCCGCCATGGTCAAAGTGATCACCATCATCCTCCACGGCCGAGAAAATTTGGAACAGGCGGTCCGCGACCAGACCGCCGCGCTGCGCGAGAGCGAGGAGCTGCCGCGACTGCTCTTGGAAAACATTGACGCCGGAGTCGCCATCATTGACGCGTCCACACATGTCATCGAACAGATGAACAAGCGGGGAACGGAACTTTTGGGAAGGGAGGAACGCGCGCTTATCGGCCAGGTCTGCCAGGGCTTTATCTGCCTGACCGCGGCCGGAAGCTGTCCCGTCGGCGACCTCGGTCAGTCGGTCACGAACATGGAGCGCATCCTGATCCGGAGCGACCGGAGTCTCCTGCCGGTCTTAAAATCCGCGCGACGCATCTATGTCCGCGGCCGGGAGAAGATTCTGGAAACGTTTGTAGATATTTCTGAACAAAAAAAGACGGAGGAAGCGCTGCGGCAGGCGACCGAGCGCCTGTCGCTGGCCGTGCAGGCGGGCGGAGTGGGGATTTGGGATTATGACGTGGTCAACAATCAGATGGTTTGGGACGACCAGATGTTTTCCCTTTACGGGGTTGTGCCGGATCAGTTTGGCGGAGCGTACGAGGCCTGGCAGGCGGGGGTTCACCCGGAGGACCGGCAACGAGGCGATGAAGAAATCCAGCAGGCGTTGCGAGGTGAAAAGGATTTTGATACCGAATTCCGGGTTTTTCGGCCTGACGGAATGATTCGTAACATTCGTGCTCGCGCAATCGTACGGCGTAACGCTTTCGGCCAACCCGTGCGCATGATTGGCACGAACTGGGATGTCACCGCCCAGAAAAAAATGGAAAACCAGTTGCGCGAACACGCGGCCATGGAAATGCTCATGGCCTCGCTCTCCGCCCGTTTCATCAACCTCGCCCCGAGCGAAACCGACCGCGCCATCCAGAACAGCCTCGGAGAAATCGGGACCTTGATGCAGGTGGATCGCGCCTACGTATTCGCGTTCACCCCGGACCTGTCCTCCTTTTCCAACACCCATGAATGGTGCTCGGAAGGCACCTCGCCCCAGATTGCCAATCTGCAAAACGAATCCGCCGCCGCGCTGCCCTGGTGGATGGCCGCCCTGCGGCGGCTCCAAAGCATCACGATTCCGGAAGTGGCGCGGATGCCCGCCGAGGCCGCGGCGGAGAAAGAATCCCTGGACGCGCAAAGCGTTAAGTCCCTACTGGTGGTGCCAATGGTGTGGGCCGGCAAGCTGGAGGGGTTCGTCGGGTTTGATGCCGTAAAACACACGCACCAGTGGAACAGCGAAGATGAAGTGCCCCTTGAACTCCTGGCCAGCATCATCATCAACGCGCTGAAACGCAAGCAGTCCGAGGAGCACCTGCAGGCTTCCCAGCAAGCGCTGCGCGAACTGAACGCCACCCTCGAGCGCCGCGTCGACGAACGCACCCGTCAGTTGCAGGAGACCCAGACGAAACTGTTCTTGCAGGACAAAATGGCCTCGGTCGGACAGCTCGCGGCCGGCCTGGCGCATGAGATCAACAACCCTGTCAGCTTTATCGCCACCAATTTTGCCACGCTTGAGGAGGATGTGCAGATTGTCCGGGAACTTCTCGAGACCTACCGGGAGTTGGTCGCCGCCTCGGAATCGGCCGTGCCCGCGCTCCGGGAACGCATCGCCGAGGTGCGCCATCGGGAAAAAGAGCTGGCCTTGGATTTCATGCTGCGCGACCTGCCCAACCTGTTCGAAGAGTCCCGCGACGGGTTCCGGCGCGTCACGGCGATTATTAACAGCGTGCGGAATTTCGCTCACCGGGACACCGTGGGCGAGTTTACTCCTTTCAACCTGAACAAGGGGGTGGAGGACACCCTCGTCATCACCCGCAATTCCTACAAGTATAACGCAGAGATTAAGTTGGAGCTTGGAGACTTGCCGGAAATCCCCTGCGTGTCCGGCCAGATCAACCAGGTTTTATTGAACCTGATCGTGAACGCGGCTCAGGCGCTGGCCGGCGTTCCGGGCCGGACGGGCAGCCGGAGCGTGATCACCATCCGCACCCGGAACGAGGCAAATCATGTGATGTGCGAGGTGGAGGACAACGGGCCAGGCATTCCAGCCGGCTTGGAGCGGCAGATTTTTGATCCGTTTTTCACGACCAAAGCGCCCGGGAATGGCACCGGCCTGGGGCTGAGCATTTCCTACAATATCGTGGTGGGGAAGCATGGCGGCACACTCACGGTCGCCAATGTGCCGAGTGGTGGCGCCTGTTTCCGCATGACCCTGCCCCATCAACCGCCGGCCACGGCCCCGGAGGAAAGGAGCGTTCAAAATGGAACCTGATGCCGCCGTTTTGTTTGTGGATGACGAACGCTATGTCCTCTCTTCTCTGGAGCGGCATCTGGTGCGCGAGCCTTACCGAAAGCTCTTCGCTATCAGCGCCCGCGAAGGACTTGCCATCCTCGACCGGGAAAGCATCCAGGTGGTGGTCACCGACATCCGCATGCCCGAAATGGATGGCCTGGAGTTTTTACAAGAGGTCCGCACCCGCCATCCGGACATCGTCCGCCTGGTGTTGAGCGGTACCCCGGAGATCCAGCGCGTGGTCGAGGCCATCAACAATGGCGCGGTGTTCCGGTACATCACCAAGCCCATGGACGAGCTGGCGGAATTCCGGGCCGTGCTGCGCCAGGCCTTCGAGTACCACGACCTCCAGCGGCGGCAGCGGGAACTGCTGGTTCAACTCCAGGACATGAACAAGGATTTGGTGCGTTGGCGCAAGCTGGTCACCCACGAGCTTGAAGTGGCCGGAAAAGTGCAGCGCCGGCTGCAGGCCACCACGCCGGTGCTGTATCCCACCTATGAGGTTTGGTGGACCTATCGCCCCAGCCTGACCGTCGGCGGGGATTTTTTCGATGCCGTAAATTGGCCGGATGGACGCCTGTGCGTGTACTTGGGCGACGTCTCCGGCCATGGCATTGGCCCGGCCATGATTTCCACCTTGCTCAAGGTCACGGCCACGGATCTGATCAGGGCTTATCCGACGGCCAGTCCGGGCGAGATTTGCCGGAAGTTGAACCGGTATTTGTGCGAGCATCGTCCGGATGACGAGGTGTATGCGACGTTTTTCATTGCGGTCTATGATCCCGTTGCCGCGGAATGGCGCGCCTGCAATTGCGGCCATCCGCGACCGTTTCTCCTGGGCCCGGCGGGTGAATGGCTGAGCGATCACATTCCCGACCGGGGCGATCTTCCTCTGGGCCTGGCCGATGACGACACCCTGTATGCCGCGGACGTCGAGATCACCTGGCCGGCCAACCCCGGGGAGGTTCTGGTCCTGTTCACGGACGGGCTGTACGAAACGCGGCAGGCAGGCACCGGCGCACGGTGCGGCACCGAACACCTGCGGAAAATCACGCACTCCCTGGTCGCGCCGGATCAGCCCGTACCCCGACCGGACGACCTGCTGGTTCGGCTGGCCGCGGAAGGGTTCAATCTGGCGGATGACGACTGTTGCGCCGCCATGGTGCGTCTGCTGCCGGTGGAGGAAAGCCTGTTCCGGCAAACGGTGCCGGCCAATCTGGAGGCCGTGGACCAACTCGCCGTTTCCTGTGAAACGCGGTTGCTGGCCACCGGCTGGTCTGAAAGCCCGGCCCGGGCCGTGCGGTTGCTGGCCATGGAATATGGCGTCAACATCGTGCGCCACGGCCGGGTGCCGGCCGGCGCCGGGATCAATTTCCAGTTGCGCCTTCACGGCCCGTACGCCTATCTGCTATTCCGCGATCCCGGGATGCCGTGGGATGGTTCCTCCCGCCTGGCCGAACCGGAAAACCAACCCCTGGATGGAGAAAACGGCCGGGGGCTGATCCTTATTCAGGCTCTTTCCCTGCGGCATGAAATCTTCCGTCGCGGAGAGTATAATTACGGATACTTTGCCGTGGCTCGCGACCCTGAGACCATCCCGGCCGAGGCGGAGGTGAAATCGCCATGAACGACGCCATCTACCAGGCCCGGGCCGCGTTGTTCGCGCAAATGAAATGGCCCTCCTCCCAGGCGGACGTCCGCCGGCTGCGGCGGCAGGTGCGGGTCAAGCTGGCCCTGTGGGAATGGAATCTGCGCACCCTGTTTATCGTGAAGCGCGGGCTGGACATCCTGCTGTCCGCCGCCGGCCTGATCGCCCTGTCCCCCCTGTTTCTGCTGGTGGGGCTGGCCATCGTGCTGGAGGACGGCTGGCCGATGTTTTACACCCAGCAGCGGGTCGGCCTGAACGGACGCCTCTTTCCGTTCTACAAGTTCCGGTCGATGGTGCGCAACGCGGAAAAGTTGAAGGACAAGCTGCTCCAGCAGAACGAGTCGGGCGACGGCGTGATCTTCAAAATGAAACAGGACCCTCGCATCACGCGGACCGGCCGGATCATCCGCCGCTTCAGCGTGGATGAACTGCCCCAACTGCTCAACGTGCTGCGAGGGGACTTGGCCGTCGTCGGGCCGCGGCCGCCCGTGCCCCGCGAAGTCGCCCTGTACACCCTTGAGGAGCGCAAACGCCTGCATGTGACACCCGGCCTGACCTGTTTCTGGCAAATCCAGGGCCGCTCCGAAATTCCGTTCAAAGAACAGGTGCAGCTTGACCTGCGCTACATCCAGAGCCAGAGCCTGCGCCAGGACCTGATGATTATCCTGAAAACCGTACCCGCCGTGCTGCTGGGGCGCGGCGCCTATTAAAAAACCCGCCGGCCCCGCGCCATCTTCCCACAAACCACCCGCCCACGGAGGTGTCAAATGCAAGTCGAATTTCGGAACGAAGAGCGTCTCGCCATAATCCAGCCTCCGCCGACCTTGAACGCCGCCGTGATTGATCAGATCCGGGAGGACTGGTTTTTCTGGCTCCAAAACACGAAAGCCGTGCGCAATGTCATCCTGGACATGCGGCAGGTCGCATTCATGGACAGCTCGGGGCTGGGACTGCTCGTCGCCTTTCTCCGGCGGGTGGTTACGCGCGGTGGAGATTTGAAGATTGTCGGCCTGCAGCCCGGCGTCCGGGTCGTGTTTGAGATCACCCGCGCGTACAAAATTTTCGAGATTTTCGACACTGTCGACGAAGCGGCGCAATCCATTTCATGAAAGCTGTGATCCATTGCGGTGGGCGGCCGGCTCTGGCGACCATGCTGGGCGAGGACGCTTGGCCACTTCTTCCAGTGGGCAACCGCCCCCTTTTAGAGTACTGGTTCGAGCTCTGCGCCGGCCTGGGCATCCAGGAGGTGCGGCTGGTGCTCGGAAACGGCGCGGAGTTCATCGAGGCTTACGCCGGGAACGGCGAACGCTGGGGACTGCGCCTGTCCTACAGCTTCCTCAAGGACGAATACCATCCGGACTGCTTCCTGCAGCGGGATCCGGAGCAATGGCGCGACGGCCTCCTGTATGTGCGCCGCCCGTCCTTCCCCCGGCGGCTGGATGACCGGCAGGCCTGGAAAGACTTTGCCACGCCGGCCCATGCCGCCAGCGATGCCAACGGCCTGATCTGCCGGTTCCGCGCCGGCCCCGTTTCCGCCGCAGACGCCGGGCGGGCGGCGGCGGACGACCGGCCCTTTGAAGAGCTGGGTTTGAGCATCGTCCCGCTAGATGATGTGGCAACGTATTATGATCTCAACATGAAGCTGGTCGCCGGTGAAATCACGCGCTACATCCAGCCCGGCTACCTGGCGCGGGACGGTTCCTGCATCGGCTACAACGTGGTTCTGCCGCCCTCCGCCCAGTTGCTGCCCCCCCTCCTCATCGGCAATGACAGCCGGATCGGCCCGCTCGCCGCCGTGGGGCCTTGCGTCGTGCTGGGATCCCATGTGGTGGCGGATCGCCAATGCACGCTGGATCACTGCGTGGTGCTGGACGGCACCTACATCGGCGCCGGCGTCGAAGTCCGCGGCAAGATCGCCGCGGGTGCACGTTTGCTGGATCCGCAGACGGGGGCGCAGGTAGACATCGTAGATCCCTGGCTGATGGCCCGCCTGGGCCGCGGCGCGCAGGTATCGGATCTCGGCCGTGCCCTGGCGGAGTGGCCGCTGGCGGTCCTGCTGGTCCTGGTGCAGGCACTGCCGTTCCTGCTGCTCTATCCCCTTCTCCGCGCATGCGGCGGGCATTTCCACCATCGCCCGGTTCACGGCCGGCGCGGCCGCAGGTTCGATTTCCCGGAATGGCAGCCGCCGGCCGCGGCCGGGGGGGGGATGAATTTCCTCTTTCTCCTTCTGGGCCTGGATTGCCTGCCGCGTTTTCTGATGGCCGCGATTGGCCGCGTCTGGCTTTGCGGGCACTCCCCGCTCTCCGCCCCGGGGGAAAACAAGTTGCTGACGGAGCTTGTCCACTACCATCCCGGAGCCCTGAGCGAGGCGGACGTGCGGTCCGCGACCCCGCAATCCGGTCTGCGGGAAATTGAAGCGCGCTATTACGCCCGGATTCATTCCATCGCGGGGGACATGGGGCTGCTGCTGCGCTTTTTCGGGCGCCGCATGATCGGCGCGGTCACATCAGCGGAGGATCTCCATGGCTGAGACCGCCACTCCGCCGCCGGCCACCGTCGCAGTCCTGGGTATTCCCTTTCACAACGTGACATTCCAGGAGGCGGTTCAATGGGTGCGCGCCCGCATCCTGTCCCGCCAGCCGGCCTACATTGCCACGGTGAACATGGACTTTGTGATGCAGGCCTGGCGCGATCCCGAGTTGCAGCGCATCCTGATCGAAGCCGACCTGGTCGTGGCTGACGGAATCCCGATCGTCTGGCTCTCCGGACTCCTGGGGCCGCGCCTCAAAGAGCGCGTCACCGGCAGCGATTTGGTGCCTATGCTAGCCGAACTGGTTCGCGACCACGGGTTTTCTCTTTTTCACCTTGGCGGCGCCCCGGGAGTCGCCGAGAAAGCCGCCGCCACCCTCGTGCGGCGCTTCCCCGGCTTGCGCATCGCCGGCTGCTATTCACCGCCCTATGCCGACGTCCTGCACATGAACCACGCCGACATTCTGGAGCGGCTGCGGAAAGCCAACCCCGATCTGGTGCTGGTCGCGTTCGGTTCACCGAAGCAGGAGAAGTTTGCCAAGATGCACGGGCGTCACTGGGGCGTCCCGGTGGCCATCGGCGTCGGCGGATCGCTCGACTTCCTGGCGGGCGCCCAAAAGCGGGCGCCGAAGATCGTGCAACGGCTGGCCTTGGAATGGCTCTGGCGCATGGCCAGCGATCCGCCCCGGCTTTTCCGCCGGTACATGGGCAACCTCGCGTTCTTCGGCCGGACGCTGCTGCAATTGCTTTGGGTCCGCTGCCGGCCGGATCGCGCGGAGGCGCCGGTTTCCGTCGACTCGGCGGTGCGGCGCGCGGCTCATGTCGAGCCCTGCATCCGGCTTGCCTGCGCCAGCCATGCAGAGACATTTTGCGCTTCGGTCCTGGAAAAGGCCGCGGGGCGGCCCGTGGTTTTAGACATGAGCGGCGTGCCGTGGCTGTCCAGTCTCGAACTAGGCGCCCTGCTGCGCCTTGCGACGCGGTTGCGCCGGCAGGGACAGCACTGCATCCTGTCCGGCGCCGGCCGGCGGGTCCGGCGACTGCTGGCCTGGTGCCATCTCACAGAGTATCTGGAGGCCGGGAATTCGGACAAGGCGATTCTCGAACGGATCCGGGAATGGGAGCCCGCTTTCCGCGACGGCGGCATCCGGCTCGACCCGGACGGCCGGGTCCAGATCACGCTCCCCCTGGAATTGACGGAGGCGAACCTGGATTCCTTCCGGCGGACCGTGGAGGCGTGCCCCGACCGGGAAAGTGTCCGCGAGTGGGTGCTCCAGGCGTCCTCCACGAGCTTCGTAGACAGTTCGGCCCTGGAGTATTTCCTGCTGCTGAAAAAACAGGCGGTTGCCCGCGGGACGACGCTGCGTTTTGCCGGAGTCCGCCCGTCCGTCCGCTGGATTTTCCGCCTGGCCAAAGTCGAGTCCGTGCTCCTGGAGCCGGAGGCCCGGTGATGGAAACCAAATACCTCATTTTCGGGGTAGTCGTGCTGCTCGGCGTGCCGGCCGGAACCGTGGCCTGCCTGATCTATCCTGCGCTTACCCGGTGGGTGATGGTGGTCCTGATCTGGTCAACCTGCGAACCCAACCTTCTAGGCATCAACTTCGTATCGCGTGAATTCTACCGCGCCAACACGCGCGGCTTCGAGGTGAACGCGGCGGACCTTTGCGCGCTCGTCCTCTTTTTCTTCATGCTGCTCAAGCGCAAGGACTATCCTCTGCGCCTTTTCCCGCCCCTGACCCTGCCAACGGTGCTTTACCTGCTAGTGGGGTTGATTTCCTGGACGCAGGTCGGCCCGTTGCTGGCCGTCCCGGAGGAGGCCGTGCTGGTGCCGTATCCCCTGTTCGAGGTCAAGCTGTACCCCCTGTTCGAACTGGCCAAAATCGCCCGGGGCTTTTTTCTCTATCTGGTGATTGTCAACTATGTGCGGGATGAAAAATCGGCGCGCGCCGTCATGCTCGGCGTCGTGGTCACGGCCGTGTACATGTCCTGGTCGGCGATCAGTTCCCGCTACCTCTACGGCGTCAACCGGGTCCGGGCGACTTTGGGCCATCCCAACAGCCTCGCCACCTACATGGCCATGCTGGGCATTTTCACCTACGCCCTTCTGCTGCAGAGCCGGAACTATCTCACCAGCGCGTTTTACGGCCTGGTGACGATGCTCTGCGGCGTTTCCGTGATCCTGACCATCTCGCGCGGCGGCTTGCTGGCGCTGGCCCTCGGCATTTGGGTCAATACGCTGACGCTGTTCCCGCGCCATGTCAACGTCAAGAATATCCTGATGCTGTCGGCCGGCATCCTGGCCGCCCTTTGCGTGCTTTTCGTGGCCATGGACACGCTGCTGAACCGCTTTGTCGGCCAACAGAGCGCTTCCGAGGACATGGCCTACCGCAGCCTGTACAACAGCGAGGCCAAACTGATGGCGCGCGAGCACCACTGGGGGGTGGGTTTGGGCAATTTCTCCGCGTGGTCATGGGTCAAATACGCCAAAGAGGTGGATCCGGACATGCCGCCGGGGACGCCGGCACACAATAACTGGTATCTCACCCTGGGTGAAATCGGCGTGCCCGGGGTGCTGGCGCTGGCCCTGCTGTGGCTGCGCTACTTCACCCTGGCGGCGCCCTTCTATTTCAGTTCCCGAAAGGACCTCATGCATGCGTTGGCTGTGGCCAGTTGCACAGCCGTGCTGGCAGACCACCTGCAAAGCTGTCTTCAGCTTGGTTATCGGCAGAGCCCGATGTACTCTATGATGATGATTTTGGTGGGGCTGACGGTGGCCGCCTGGTACGTGCGCCGGGACAAAAATCCGGAACACGCGGAACCGCAGGCTCCTGGCCTGCCGGGCCCCGATCCAACCCGTGCGCACCCAGTATGACCCGCGGAACCAACGCGATGAACGATCAGGCAATCAAAAAGACGGACGCTCCGGAACAGCCTTTGGCCGGCGACGCCTTTCTGGCGCTGCTGGAGCGGCGCCGCAGCACGCGCATGTTCCGCGAACAACCGGTGCCGCCCGAGATGATCGAGCGCCTGGTCCGCGCCGCTACCCTCATGCCCACCTCGTGCAATCGCCAGCTCTGGCACTTTGTGGCGATCACAGACCCCGCAGTCAAGGTCAAGGCTTCCCGGCTGAGCGACGCGCAGCAGTCCTATTTCTACGATGCGCCGGTGCTACTCGCCGTCTTCTATGACACCTCGCTGGAGACGCGCAACCCGTGCAGCACGGCCCAAGTCACGGTCGGCATCACCATCGGCACCCTGCTGCTCGCGGCCGAAGCCATGGGGCTGGGCGCCATCTACCTCGGCGGCATCCGCAAGCCCGACGGCATCCGCAAGGCGGTCGGCGCGCCGACCCACCTGAAAAATTTCGGTCTGGTCTGCATCGGCTACCGCGACGACGATCCGCCCGCGCCCAACCGCCGCCCGGTGGAGCACGTGCTCAGCTACAACCGGTTCACGCTGCCGCACGAACGCTACCACGCCGACATCCGTCCCCACCTGTGGAAACTCAGCCAGGTCGCCGATTTCCGCGACAAGCTCCTCTGGTACAAAGGGGTGCATATCGACGCCAAGACCCTGCATGTGGATTCGGACGTGCGCTCTTCGCCGAAGTTCCAGTTCATGACCGGCCGCCTGGGCGTGATGATCGGCGCCTGCACCCGGCCGCGCGTTCTGGACGTCCTCTCGTTCAACGGGGATGTGACCTTTCAGCTTCTGAATGCCTGCGGCGGACAGGTGGAAAAACTGTATGCGTACGACCTAACCCCGGGCATCGCCCGTTACATCGTCGAGCGTTTCCGGCGCCTGGGCCCCGCGGAGGTCGTGGAGCCGCTGGTCAACGTCGAACCGGAAACCGTGCAGATTCCGCTTCCCGACGGCCATGTCCAGGTGCTTTCCTGCTACGAACGCCTGGAGCACTTCGAGGATCCCGGGCCGCTGCTGCGGGAGATGCGCCGGGTGCTGGCCCCCGGAGGCCGGGCGTTGGTGGTGGTCTCGAACCGCTTCTACCCGCACATGTACCGCTACCGGCGGATGCGGAAAAAAGACTATGCATTGGGCCGGAACTGGAACCGGGGCCCGGAACGCAAGTACGAGCCGGGGCAGCTCGCGCGCCAGTTCCGGGAAGCCGGCTTTCGCGTGACCGCGGTGACCGGCCTGCAGCCGCTCCACCTCAAACTGGTGGCGGCGGCGGAAGGATTTCTGAGGCGCCTCGGCTGGCACGGGCTGGCGGACCGCGCCGCTGACTGGCGTCTGCAACGGTATGCCACGACGTCCCTGTGGCGCTATGTGAGCAGCTCCCTGGCTTATGAACTCATCAAAGATTGAACCTGAAATCCTCGCGACGGCGCTCGGCCGGCTGGACGCATGGCTCGAAACCATGCGCGCCGCCGGCGGCTATTACGGACCGGCGGTCGGTTTCCGCGGCGTCAGCATGGCCTACTGCGGGCCCGGCCACGACTGGCGCTGGGAGGGACTGTTGGACGGGTGGGCCGAACGGCATGCCCGCACAGGGGAGCCGCTCTTCCTGGCCCGCATGGAACAGGCGCTGCGGGATCTGGCGGCGGCCCAGCTTCTGAACGGCGCCTTCCGCAATTCCTCTTTCGAAAACAACCCAGTCGAGGGCGGCATGCCGCACGAACCCGCGGTGATGGCCGCGGCGATCCGCGCCTGCAACTCCCTGACGCGGGCCGGCCGCCGGTTGCCGGAAGGGACCACGGCCATGCTCGAGCGGTTTGTGGAGGAGCGGCTGATCCGTGAACTCTGGAACAAACTGCTGAAAACCTTTAACAACTGGCTGCAGAGTGACTTTGAAACCTATGCGCCGCCGGCGGTGGCGTCGATTCTGGAGGTGTTGCTCGGCTACGCGGAGCTGACCGGAGACGGGGCGCGGCTGGAGCCGTATGTGCGCGGCGCGGCCGACTCGCTGCTGGCGTCCCAGTTCGCTTCCGGGCCTCTGGCCGGCGGGCTGCCGGTTTCCAATCGCGACGGGGCCTCGGCCTCGCCCTATCTGGCCGCACGCTGCCTGCCGGCCTTGGCTTGGTTGCAGCGGCGAACGGGAGAGACCCGCTGGACCGCGGCCACGGACGCGCTGGTCGGCTTTCTCGGACGCAGCGCCACGGCGAAGGGCGGATTCCCGTTCCTGATCCATGCTCGGCGCCCCGCCGCGGTGCTGCCGGTCTTCACCGGGGCCGCCGCCGGGACGCTGGTGGCCCTGCATCGGGCGGGACGGCTGACGGAGGAGCTCGTGGCGGCGCACCTCCCGTTTGTGCTGGCGCGGCAGACGGCGTCCGGCGCCTTTGAGACCGCCGTTGGCGGCAACCGCCGCTCCCGTGTGTCACGGCGGCCCGACTGGCGGGACGTGGTGCCGGTCGTGGGGTGGGCCGACAAGATTTATCACCTGCTGGCGATCCTGAACGCCGGCACGCCGGTGCCGGCCGCCGGGGCCGCCGGCGCGGTGCAACACGAGGTGAAGGTGCTGGGCGTGGACGCTGTTTTTTGCGAGGACGACCACTCGATGCGGCTGGCCGGCCGCACGCGAACCTGGTTCGAATGGCGCAAGGGAACCGTATGGCCAAGCGCGTGTGAGCTCTCATGAAAATCCTTCTGGTTCACGAAACCTTCGGACGGATGGCCGGCGCCGAGCAGAACATCCTGGTGACGGCCCCGCGCCTGCGGGAGGATTTCGAGCTCTGCGGCCTGTTCTCCGCGCGCAGCGGCAAGGACGAGGCGGTGTTCGCCGACCTGTTTCCGAGCCATACCATGATCGACTTCGAGGGTCCGCCGGATCAGGTCCGGGCCGGGGTTGCCGAGGTCCTCCGGCGCGAGGCGCCGGACCTGGTTTACGTCCACAAGTGCATTTCCCTTCCCGTGTTGGAGGCGCTGAAGGCCAGTGGCCGGCCGCTGGTCCGCATGGAGCACGACCATGACATCTACTGCATGCGCCGCTACAAGTATTTCCCCTGGAGCCGCTGCATCTGCACCCGCAAGGCCGGACTCGGCTGCCTGTTTCCGTGCCTGGCCTTTCTCAGCCGCGACCGCTCGCGCGGCCGGTTCGGGATGCGCTGGATCAGCTACCGCCGGCAGATGGCGTGCATTGAGCTAAACCGTGCGTTCTCCGCCTATTTTGTCGTCACGCGGTACATGCGCGACGAACTTGTGCGCCAGGGCTTTGCGCCGGAGCGAATCCACATTTTCCCGCCGATCCCCGTGCCGCGCCCGGCCACCTTTGAGCCGACCTTTTCCGACCGGAACATCGTCCTGTTCGCCGGCCAGATCATCCGCGGCAAGGGGCTGGATGTGCTGCTGCGCGCCTTGGCGCAGTGCCGGCAGCCGTTCCAACTGATCGTGCTCGGGTCCGGATCGCACCAGGCCGCCTGCGAACAGCTGGCGCGGGAGCTGGGCCTGGCGGGGCGGGTCCTGTTCCCCGGGTTTGTCTCACAGGAAAAACTGGCCGAATACTACCGGGACGCCACGCTGGTGGCGGTGCCGTCGGTCTGGCCCGAGCCGATCGCCACGATCGGGCTGGAGGTGCTGCGTTACGGCCTGCCCGTGGTCGGGTTCGACGCGGGCGGCATGGCCGACTGGCTGCGCGACGGCGAAACCGGCTTCCTGATCCCGTGGATGAATGTGCCGGTGATGGCGCAGAAGATCGACTTCCTCCTGGCGCACAAAGACGAAGCGCGGCGGCTCGGCCGCCAGGGCCGGGAATTTGTGAACCGGGAGTACAACTTTGAGGCCTACATCGCGCGGATGAAGCAGATGTTCCGGACGCTCGTGGAAACGCGGGGAGAAGGGGCGCGGGGCGCAGCATGATCAACTGCCTGGATTTCTGGAAACTGGTCCGGCCGCCGTTCGATGCGGCGACCGATCCGGCCTTCTTCTTCGAAAGCGATGCGCACGGCGAGGCGCTGGCGCGGCTGTTCTACTTTGTCTCGGACCGCAGCATGGGGCTCGCGGCGCTGACGGGCGAGATCGGCTCCGGCAAAACCATGACGCTCCAGGTCCTGCTCAACCGGCTGCGGCCCGATCTCTACGACCATGCCGTCCTGTTCACGGCGAGCGGCCCGTTCGAGGCGATCCTCGGGGAGATCAACGGGCATCTGCGCGGCGACGCGGCCGGTTCAGGCGTCCCTGCCGGCCGCACGGCGGCGGTGGCCGAGTTCCGGCGGTTGCTGCGCGAGAAGATCGTCGCGCTCGGGCGGCACCTCCTGGTGGTGCTGGACGAAGCGCAGTTTCTGGAGCCTGCCTGCCTGGACGAACTCAAATGCCTCACCAATCCCGTGGACGGAGGCGCGCCTCCGGTGAGCCTGCTGCTAGTGGGCCAGCCCGAACTCAAGGAGCACCTGCGCAGTCTGCCGCAGGTCTATCAGCGCCTGGGACTGATCTACCACCTGCGGCATCTGCAGCGCGCCGAAGTCGGCCCCTACCTGCAACACCGGCTGAACGTCGCCGGATCTCCGCGGACGGATCTGTTCGCGGAGGGTTGCGCCGACGTGCTCTTCGAGTTTTCCGGCGGTTGCCCGCGGCAGATCAACCGCATCTGCAAGCTGGCGGTGGACCGCGCCTGCCTGTTGCAGCAGCCCTCCATCGATGTCAAAATTTTGACCTTGATCATCGAAGATTTTAAAAAACAGTTTGCCTGATGCGGGCCAGGCGGCCGCTTGCGCGGAGGTACGCTTGTGCTATATGTTGAATGCGCGATTCGGGCAACCACGGTACAGAGGATGGTTTGAGCATGGCCGACGCTCCAAAGGATCCGGGCGGCTTCAGTGTGCGCGACCAGTTTGCCGGCAAGGACGCCCTGCTCCGGCCGGCCGACGCGCCGCGCCCCGCCCGCACCGGCGGGCCGCCGCGGCCATCCCGGCCGCCCCGGGATCCTTCCCAGCCGCCCGTATGCAATCCGTTCTCGATGGAGACGGCGGCGAAAACCCTGGACTGGAAAAAGGTGTTGCGCGGGGTGATCCGTCGCGCCTGGCTGGTCGGCTGCGTCACGGCGGCGTTTGCGGCCGTGGGGCTTCTCGCGGGGCTGCAGTCCAGCCGGACGTTCTATGAAACGCGCATCAGCCTGCTGTATCGCACGGACCGGCAGGCCCACATGCTGGCCGCGTCCGGATCGACCTTCGCGATCAAGGGGCTGTCGCGCATGACGGCCGTCAGCATGCTCCGCCGCAACCGCAACCTCGAACAGGTGCATGCGACGCTGCAGTCGCCCTTGACCGTCGAGGAGTTGCGCTGGAACACCCAGACAAAATCCGACAAGGGCTCCGACATTGTCCTGATGACTTTCAGCCATGCGCCCTCAAAGGAGATGGCCGTCCGCATCCTGAATGAACTGAGCCGCGTGGCGTTGAACGACAACGCGATCTTTTACCGGTCCCAGGCCGAACAGGTGGCGGAAGCCTTCCGCGAGCAGGGCCGCGCGGCAAAAAAGGAGCTGGACCTGACCACGGAGGCGCTGGCGGCTTACCAGTCCACGAACCGGCTGATCGAGCCGTCGGCGGACGCCCAGGCTTTTCTCACCAGCGTGGGAGCCGCGACCGAGAAACTCAGCGCCGCCCGTATCGCCAGCGAGTCCCAGGTCACGCGCATCGCCAACTACCGCCAGATTCTCCAGGGCATGCCCGACGAAGTGTTACGGGAATCGATCGAAGACAACCCGCTGAAAAGACGCATTTCGAACACGGAGATTGCGCTGATGGAAGCGCGGACCAAGTATGGGCCGGACAACCCCCGCGTACGGGCTCTGGAGGACGAGATCAAGGAAATGCGCCGCCTGATGACGGACAAGACGTACAACGAGAATCGCGAACGGGTTTTTGAAGCGAATCCGACCAAAAAGCAGTTCGAAACCGAACTGCTGCGGATGGAGGCGGAGCGGGTCGTGCTTGAGCAGAACGCGAAGCGGCTGGAAACGGAGTGTGCGGCCGTGGGGCAGCGTTTCGCGTTCCTGCCAAGGCAGCAGATCGAAGTGGCGACCATGCAGGAGAAGCGGAAGGCGGCAGAAGAATTGTACCGGGCAATGGAAAAGACTGCGGAAAACGCCGCCATGGCCGGAAGGCTGGACCTGGGCGATTTCGAGATCCTGGAGCCGGCGCGCGACGCCGTGGCGAACCGGTCCTCGCGAGTCTGGCTATTTCCCGCCGCGGCCCTGCTGGCAGGCCTGGCTCTGGGCATGCTGCTCTCCTTCGCCATCGAGGTGTTTGACCCGAAGCTGCGCACGGCCCGCCAGGTCGAGATCGGCTACACGGTGCCCTGCCTCGGCTTGGTCGAACGGGAGCCGGATCCGGGAGCCGCCGCGATCAGCCACCGGTTCCTGCCGGTCTGCCGGCTGCTTTACGAGCAGGCGGCCCGGCGACGCGAGGGGCCGCCCGTGCAATCCCTGGCGGTGCTCAGCGCGGGCCGCGGTGAAGGAAAAAGCACGCTGGCCTTCCAAATCGCCCGGTACTGGGCGCAGTCCGGCGTCAAGACCGCCTGCGTGGATTTCGACGCCACGCCCAATCCGGCCATGCCCCCGCCAGCTCCGATCCGGGGCATTGAGGACTATCTCCGGGGGAGCGCCACATGGGAAGACGTGATCTCGCAACGGGAGGGCGTGGCCTGCCTGAAACTGCTACACCCGACGCCGGAACTGCCGGAACTGCTGCACACCGACGCCATGGCGCGGTTTTGGGCGGCGCTCCGGACAACGTACGCTTTTGTGGTGGTCGAGGCTCCCTACTTCGCCGATGACCGCAGCGCGGTTCTCCTGGCCTCGCTGACCGACCAATCCGTTTTCATCGTCGGATCCCCGCTGACCCACAAATCCGTGGTTGACGCGGCGCTCGACAGGCTGGACCGGGAAGGGTTGCGCCCGATGGGGATTGTGTTGAACCTGGCGGATGAGCGCCACACCTAGAAGGGGCCGGTTTTTGAACGTCCATGCCACAAACTTCGCCCGCTTCTTCTCCGTGGTGCGCGGCTCCGTTGTCATCCGGGCCGTGGCGGTGGCGTTCGGCATGCTGACGGTGACCTCCTGCAAGTCCTCCGGCACGCGGCCCGAGATGCCCGTGCTGGTCACAACGACGGCGGCGCTGACGAACGCCCCGGCCGCCGCCCTTCCCCCGGCCCCGGCCGCCCCCCTCCCCCCCGACGCCTTTCAGCCGTTCACCCCCTCCGACTACCGGCTGGCCGTCGGGGACGTGGTGGAGGTTTCCGTCTTTGGCGAGCGGGACACGGTGGCAGTCACCCCCATCGCCCCGGACGGCAAGTTGTACTACATGTTCACGAACGGCATTCCCGCCGTCGGCCGCAAGCCGGAGGAGGTGGCGCTCGACATCCAAACGCAGCTCACGCGCCTCTTCAACAACCCGCACGTGGACATTCTTCCCAAGATCTTCGCGTCCAAGAAGTATCTGGTTCTCGGAAAGGTCAACTATCCGGGGATCATGCCGCTTGACGCGGCCATGACCCTGCGCCAGGCATTGGCGCGCGCCGGCGGCCTCGCCCAGGGTTCGTACCGCGGCACGACCATCGAGGTGGCCTCCCTGCGCGAAAGTTACATTCTGCGCGACGGCCGCCGCCTGCCGGTGGATTTCGAGGCTCTGATGAACCGCAACGACGCCTCCCAGGATGTCTACATGCGGCCGGGCGACGTGGTCTACATCGCTTCGAGCCTGAGCCACAGCCGCGAGGTCTACCTGCTGGGCGCGATGCCGGAACAGCGGGCCGTCGCCTACCGGGACAACATGACCATGATCGAGTTGATCACGGGCGCCTCGGAACAGGGCGGCGGGTACCTGCCGACCGCAAACCTGAAACGCGTGGTCATTCTGCGCGGCGCGCTCAACGACCCCAAGACCACCGAGGTGGATGTGCAGGCGATCATGGAAGGGCGCGCGCCCGACCAGTACGTGCAGCCCGGCGACGTCGTGTACGTTCCCGAGAAACCGTTCCGCTTTGCCCAGGACCTGGCCAAGGCCATCGTGATGACCTTCGTCAAGTCGTTCTCCGGCAATGCCGGTTCCACCCTGATGCAGGAAACCTTTTTCCCGAAGGCCTCCACCGGGAATACGACCGTAGTGACGGGAGGGGCAGGTCCATGACGCAACTTCTCGTCAAAACGGAGCGCCCGCGGCCGGGACTGCTGTTCCTCCGGCTCACGTTGGCGGCGGTCTGCCTGGCCCTCGCCAGCGTGCGGGCCGCGGATGCGCCCGCTGCCGCCGGCGGAAACCCCGTGGAACGGATGGAGCGGGTCGACCTTGGCGCCGCACCCGCCGCGCCCGGGGCGCCGGCGCCGAACGAGCCCTACCGCCTGGGCATCGGCGACGTGCTGGAAGTCGCCATCTACGGCGAGGAAGGTTCCTCCAGCACGGCGCCCGTGGATCCCTCAGGAAAAATCACCTACCGGATCATCGGCGCCATTCCCGCCGCCGGCCGGACGATCGATGACGTGCGCGGAGATCTCCAGCGGCGGGTGGAGAAAGAACTGCGCCACGCCTGCGTCACCGTCACCCCCGTCCGCTTCGGCAGCCAGACCTTCACGGTGATCGGCCAGGTGCGGCAGCCCGGAACCTACTCGCTGGACGGCCGCATGGGGGTTTTCGACGCCGTGGCCCGGGCCGGCGGACTGCAGGTCGGATCCTTCCGCAACTCCACGGCCGACCTCTTCGACCTCCAGCATGCCACACTGCTGCGGGGCGGGAAAACCATGCCGGTGGATTTCGACGCCCTGATTCAGGGAGGCGACAACACGCAGAACCTGCCCCTGGAAAGTGGGGACATCATCACCATTCCCTCGGCCCTGCAGCGCAGCGTCTATGTGATCGGCGAGGTCAATTATTCGCGCACGATCGGGATGCTCACGTCGATTTCCCTGATCCAGGCGCTCTCAGAGGCGCGCGGGTTCAAAAAGCACGGCAAGCGGAAAGTTGGTGATCGTGCGCGGGTCGGTCACCAAGCCCCAGGTCTTCGTGGTGGACGGCCTGGCGCTCCAGCGCGGCGAGATCCGCGACATCATGCTGGCGCCAGGCGACATTGTCTATGCCCCGCGACCGTCCATGGAACTGCTGTCGGACATCGTCAAGGCGGCGTTGAACAGTTTTGCCACGGCCGCCGCCGCCGAGGCGGGGAAGGACACCTTCGACAAAGTCTACAAAAATTCCTCGGGTCAGTCGGTGGTCACACCATGACAAACTCCCCCACATTGGAGAAGGCGCCTTACCAGATCGTCGAGCCCGAAGCGGCCGGCGGCATCCCCTGGATGGTGGGCACCAAGATCCTCCTGCTGGGCGTGTATTTTGCCATCTCGGTGATCACGGTGCGCGGCCTGGGTGCCGATTCCTACGGCGTGTTCAGCCTGTGCCGGAACATCGCCGAGTATCTGGTGGTGATCTGTGCGCTGGGGATGAACGCGGCCCTGCTGCGGTTCATCCCGGAACTGGTGATGCAGCGCAACCGGGCCGGCCTGCGGCGCCTGTTGTGGAAGGCGGCGGCACTGCAGGGCGGCATGGTCGTGCTTGCGACTCTGGCGCTTTATGCGGCGACGCCGCTCTTTGACCGCAGCTTCAAGACGGCCTTCGGCTTTGCCCTGGTGCTGACCGGCCTGGTGGTGGGCGGGCAGATTGCCAAGGATTACCTCAACGACACTTTCACGGCGCTGTTCCGCATGCGCACCGTGACCGTGCTTTCCGCGGGGCAGGCGCTGCTCTGGGCGGGGTTGCTGGCGGCGGGGATGGCCTGGCGGCCCAGCGTGTCCGTGGCCCTGCTGGCCCAGTGGGTGTCGATGACGGTTGCCGCGATCGTGGCCGCGTGGCTGCTGGTGCGTTGCCTGCGCCGGCTCGACTGGCGCTCGCCGCCCCAGGGGATCGGCCGGCGCCGGACCCTCTCGCTCGCCCTGCCGACCATGCTGAACACGTCGCTGCGCATGCTGATGATGAAGTACACCGAGGTCTTTTTCCTGGGCGCCTTTTTCACCCCCGCGGTCGTCGGCATCTACGATCTCGGATACTCGACGCCCCAGGTGGTGATGTCCCTGATCCCGGCCGCCCTGCAGACACTTTTCACGGCCACGTTTGCCCGCGCGTATTCCCACGATCCGGACTGCCTGCCCCGGCTGATCCGCGCCGTGTACAAGATGCTCCTGCTCGTCCTCGTGCCGCTGGCGGCGTTCGGTTGCGTCTTTTCCCCCCGGGCAATCGTGCTGCTCTACGGCGAAGCCATGAGCGCCGCGGGCCCGATCGCGTCGGCGTTCTGCGTGCTGAACCTCCTCCCGCTCGTCTCCATCCCGCTCTCGATGGCGATCGTGGCCCGGGAAAAAGTGCTCAAGATGCTGCCTTATATGATCCTGCAGGTGCTGGTGAATCTGCTGCTGGACTATCTGCTGATCCGGCGCTGGGGCTGCGCCGGCGCCGTGGCCGCCGTGGCGCTGACCTTTATCCTGACGATTCCCTGGCGGCTGCGCGCGGTGCGGCAGATCCTGGGAACCATTCCCTTCCCCACCGGCTTCCTGATCCGCATCGCTCTGGCCAGCGCCCTGGCGGCCGGTGCCTTGAGCTTCACGGCGCCGTGGCTGAACCTGCCGCTGCTGGCCGTGGCGGTCGCGGTCTACGGCGTGCTCTGGCTGGGACTGGTCCGGGCGGCACGCCTCATCCGGCCCGATGATCTTGAAGACCTGCGCCTGTTCGGCACGCCAGCCATGAACCGCGCGGCGGGCTGGCTGGCGGGAATGAAATAACGGCAAGGAGCGTCCCGGTGAAAATCCTCCTCGGCGGCGTCCCCTTTGGACGCAACAACGTGGGCGACGAAGCCATTTTGGCCTGCGACGTCCGGCTGCTCCGGTCGCTCTGTCCGGAGGCCGACATCACCGTCAGCACGGATGACGGGCCGGCGACGGCGGCCCGGCTGGGCGTGCGCACCTGCGAGCTGTTCGGCTTCGCCCCGGCCTGGACGCCCGCCCGGCGGCGGCAGGTGATCGCGGAGCACGAGGTGTTCATCTGGGCGGGCGCGACCGGCTTGTCCGACTACCCGGAAAGCATTCTTTCCATGCTTGACCTCGCCCGGCAGGCGGGGCGGAAAAGCGTCGTCTGGAACGTCGGCATGAACCACGAGCTCAACCCCGTGTGGTTCCGTCTTCAGCACGGCCTCCGGCGGACTCTGCTTTCCGCCGCCGGACGCCTCCTGCCCGCGCTGCATCCCGACGCCTTCCAGCGGCGGCATGAGGAACAGGTGCGGCTACAGATCTCCCGCACGCTGAGCGCCTGCGACCTGGTCGTGCTGCGCGACCCGGAAAGCCTCGGGCAGGTGCAGCGCGGCGGCCCGGTGCCGGGGGCCATGGCTGGCGCCGACCCCGCACTCGCGCTGGAACCCGCAGCCTGGGAACGTATTCCGCTGGCCTCCGGGGCGCGAACCTTCCTTGAGGCGCCGGGCACCAAGCTCGGTCTCTGCATCTCGGCACAGCGCGAAGTGCGCAACGCGCCGGCGCTGATCCGGTTCCTGGACCGGGTGGTCGAGGAAGCCGGCGCCGGGGTCGTTTTCCTGCCCATGAACCCCGTCACCGACGCCGCGCTGATGACGGGCTTACAGCGCGGGATGCGCCGGCCGGAGCGCACCGTGGTCGTCCGCGACCTGCCCGAACCGGCCGACGTCCTGGCCGTGGCCGCCCGCCTGGACGTCATCGCCAGCAGCCGCCTGCACCTGCTCATCTTCGCCTCCGTCGTGGACGTGCCCCCCATCGGCATCAGCCGCGGCAGCAAGGTGGACAATTTTCTGAACAATTTCGGCCTGACGGCGGTCGGCACCGTGGAAACCTGCGATTTTGACCGCCTCTGGGCGGAGACCGTCCGCGGACTCGCCGGCAGGTCGGAATTCCGCGAAAAGAACCGGCGCGCGCGCGCCATCCTGCAGGAACGGGCGGCACAAGCCCGGGCGCGCCTGGGCGCCCTATTGTGCAAAGGAAGTGCGTCATGAACGAGAACCGGATGATCGTCACGGCCTGCGACCGGAATTTCCTTTGGGGCGCCTTCATCTTCATCGGCTCCCTGCGCTACCACGGCGTCAAACTGCCCGTGCATGTGGTGACCTTCGGCCTCACGGAGCCGGAAAGCCGGCTCCTGGAAGGGTTGGAGAACGTGAAAACCTTCCCGGCGGACACGTCGAACCCGCGCAACATCGCCTGCCAGAAGGCCACCGCCATCCTGACGTCCGACGCCGAGCACATCGCCTGGATTGATTCCGACTGCCTGTGCACGGGCGACATCACGTCGCTGGTCGAGGCGCCCGGCGGCACGATCCAGATCCGCATGCGGCCGCCCGAGGAGATCGCCTACCTCTTCCGTCTGCGCTACGCCGCCGGCGAGCCGCGGGGGCCGCTGCCGCGCGTCGTGCTTGACACCTGGCGGAAGGACGTCGGCGAGCGGGCCGAACCGCGGATCAACACCTCCTGCAATGCCTTTGCCTTCGTGATTCACCGGCAGCACCTGGACTTCGTCCGGAAGTGGGAGCGCCAGATCGAAAAGGTGATCCCGCCCCAGGATTTCGGCATCGTCAACGACCGCAGCATCGCCTATTTCCTGCTGGACGAGGCCGTGATGTCCTCGCTCCTGGCGTTTGCGGACACCGCGCCGGAGGTAAGCCCTTTCCGGCTTGCCGGCGACTCCGCCCGGCAGATCATCCATTTCGGGGGCATGCCCAAGCCGTGGACCCAATGGATGACCCGCAACCTGGAGTATTTCGACGCCGTGGTGACCGTGGTCGAATGGCTGCGAGACCAGGGTGTGCAAACCCCGCCGGTGCCCTGGAATCTGAAACGGGAGAACCGGGCCCGCGCGGTGCGGGCGGCGCGGATCTTCGAGGTGAAACGCCGGCTCCGGAACCTGCTGCGGGACACCGCCAAACGCCTGCTGCGGCGCAACTAATCCCAATGAAGCCTCCCCGACCCCAGGGTCGGGGTATCCAACAACCAAACCCAAAACACCAGAGTATACGGCATTCCGTTTGAAGAGAAGTACGTTTGGGATTAAGGCGTTACAGGAGCAATTACCGGAGCCGCATGAATCGAGCAAGGGTAAAATTCGGAGCGTTGTTGAGCAAGGCTTTCAGCCTTGATGGCGTTT
>CAITSE010000193.1 GCA_903894975.1 uncultured Lentisphaerota bacterium | reverse complement strand
GTTTCGCCTTCACAAAATATCCCTCTTTTTGAAAAAGGGCTTTCAATAAGTTATTAGTGGAAGTGTGCCATGGTGGGGGCGGGGTTTCGCTAATGACGTAGACAGGACACATCAATTCATTCTTTTCCAGTTCCTTATTAGGAGAATCCTTATCTGACGACTTGCTCTGCTCTCTAGTCAAGGTTGTTCCATTGCCATAAAGTTCCAACGTTTTCTCGTCGGTGATGTTAGAATCGAAGCCTTCCCATTTAACCCCGCCAAAATGTTTTTCTTTGCCAGTCAATTGCAAATAATGCGTTCCGGCACTTGCCCCCGTACGGGTTACATAGTCGAACGAAATCCAGGTTTTGTCATCCTTTTCAGGAATCGTCAAGCCACCCGCAACATCCCCTGCCAACGAGGCAAATGTGATTTCCAGCCCTAAGCCGCTCAAATGCGACATATCAAATTTGTCGGTATACGGGTCGAAACTTGCTGGGCTGTCCGCCGAAATAATCCCAGCTGGCGATGACAGCCCTGTGAGAAGTGGGCCGATTTCGATGGGAAAACTTGTTATCGTCTTGTCACCGTTGCATAAGTAAATACGATACGGACCAAGCCAAGGAAGCATATGTTGGTTTACATAAATATTTCCATCCACGTCGGTTTTTGCACCGCTAGCGCCGTCTTTTGTGCTTATTCTCACCGTACAATCGTCCTGTATAGGAATATCACAAATTTTTTCCATATTCCACCACCAAAAGCCATCGGACCAAAGTTCCACATGAAGATTCGCCCGTTCGTTTTCGCTCAACGGGAGATAGAAAACTGCTTCGTTCCCCATCAGTGCCGCTTGTTGGTAACGGGCTGAGCTATTAGTGTTTGATTTTACATACGTTTTTTCCCACGCTGGGTCATGGGTAACAAGGTGTTTGGGGCTCTTGGCAACTCGGGCGAGTCTTTGGGGAAGAGTTCCAGTTGTTTCCTCATTATTGCCGCTGGCCGCCTGCCGGTTAACTCTGGATGCCTGATTGCCACCACCGGAAGCCGCCGCGGGCATTACCAATTGGGCGGTGGTTATGGTAGGAAGGGTCTGGCTACTTTCTTCGCCATTGCTCATCACCATGACTACGGTGCTTCCTTCTGACGGCTGGGAAGATTTCTGATTGACAAGAGTGACGGGGCCCAGTCCCGCGCCATCGCCCTTGAGATACAGCCAGCCGTCAGCCGGGGTGGTTTCTTCCAGTGAATTCGTGGTTTCCTGCACACTGAGTTGGCAGTTCTCCCACTTTTTAAAATGGCTGATACGGGCGATGAAAGGACTATAGGTGCCAGCATCATTGCCGCCGAGGTTGCCAATGCTGCAAGACCACGTCTCGCGACTCGGCGTGCCCCCGCTGCCACCCGTTGTGCCTGTGCCGTTGTCCTGATTCACATTGGCCCGGAAGATGCGGGCGTCGGGCGCCGTTTCGACAAACTTGAGTTCGCCCAAGCTGATGGTGCCGGCGTTGGATTCGTAACAGATGCTGGCGATGAATTTATCCACTTCGGTCGTACTGAATACGGCGCCGCTGCCGGGCGCGCCGTAGTCGAGCAGGCTGTTTACTGGCTGGGCGTAGAGGTATTTGCCGGCATGCAGGGGATCCGCCTGGAACACCCGGAGCACGGTAATGATCGCCGTGGAGCCATTCACTGTGCCGGTAAAGACCAGCGAGGCCGCGCCGGATTCCGTCAATGTCGTGGGGTTGCTTGATGCAGGGTCTCCGGTTCCGGAGAACGCATCCATCGTATCCAGAGTGGTTGGCGTTGTTCCGGAGGGAAGTTGCAGGTTCAGGACATTGGACGCCCCGTCACCGCCACCGCCCGGAGGAGTGGGAGGTTGACCGGGAATGACGGTCCGTGACAGACTTACCAGGATCGTGACTTTGCCTTCGTTGCCAGCTTTGTTGGCGGCCGTTTTGACCTCCACCCAATGTGTTCCGGCCTGAACCGGAACCGTCACGGGCAGATCGAAGGTCGCTTCGTAGGGATGTTGCCGCCAGAACGTCGGGGCCTCGACTTGGTTCGGAGCTTTGCGTGTGCAGGATGTTGAGGGGCCGGCGACTCCGTCCACGCTGGCCGAGATGTTGTCAATGCCGACACTGCTTTCGGACAGATTGTCTGAAATCGGATCGCGCACGGTTCCGGTTAGGTGAAATGTAAAGGTTTTCTGTCCTTGACGGAGAGTTGGCGCAGCCGGCAGTTCACCAAGCTGGATGGTGGGATACGGATCACAGACATCCAAGAAGTCTACCGGGCCTTCCGGGGTGAGGAATTCGACTTTGACAACCGTAACCTTGACCGTATCTGACCAGGAGCCAATCACATCACCATTGGCATTAGTTTCGGTCACATTGACGGAGATGGACGCCTCCCCGGCGCCGATGCCTTCCACATAAAGCGTGTCCGGGTTCAGGTCATTCCAGTTATAGGCTTCGCCAGGCGTCACGAAATCGCCATCATCGCTGACACTGGCCGGGTTGCGCGCCTCGGTGGAATCTTTCTTCCAAATGCGCAGATGCACCGGGCTCAGGCAGCCGCAGTAAGGCAGGCCGTAAGTGAAACCGTTTTCTGCATCATTCGCGCAGGAGACGCCAGCGGGATCGGTGCCGTGGTAGCTGAATGTCACCTTGCACCTGTTCTTGTTCGCGCCGAAGTAAAGTTTGGTTTGAAGTTTCGCAAATTTGGCGACGCCATCGCCGGAAAGCGTCGCATCGGAAGGATTGTCGCCATCGGAGATATTGAACCCATCGGCCCAGTCGGGAACGCCGTCCAAATCCGCGTCGCCGTCGCTGGATTGCAGCAAATTGCCGGGCTCGTCGGCGTTGTTTTCGATCTTGTCATCCTCACCGTCAATCTTGCCATCATTATTGGAATCGACCGTGAGATTTACTCCAATGACCGTGAGATTAACCTTGTCAGAGAAAGACGATCCGTTGATGTTGAAATCTTCGGTCAGGACCACATCCTTTGCCGCCTCGCCGAGTTGGAGGCCTTCAACCCAGACAGAACCGGGCAGGACTACGCCGGTACCGCTAAACGTCCACGTTTTGGGCAACGTGATTTCCTGGGTGTGCAGAGTGTCCGCCCAAATCCGAATCTTGTCCGTTCCGGTGGCACTGAGGGTCACGGAGCCTTGGTCGGACGGGCATGCTGACAAGCTGGCGGCCATCTGGTCGCCACAGACGAGAGTTACTCCGGGGTCTTCCTCGTTCGGCGGGTCTGCGGCCGTGCCATCCGTTTTTTTCTCTTCCCCGAGGCCGCCCATGGCGAGATCCAGGCTGGCCGCAATCAGTTGGGCCTCTTTCTGACGGTCTGCGGGTTCGCGGGGATCTCTCCAGATGGCAGTGGTGGTTTCCGCCATTTTCGGCGCCCACCAGGAGGCGGCTGCATCCACACTCACCTTCCAGTAACCGCCGACTTTGGGCTTAAATGTGAAGGTGTTTAGGAGGCTGGTGTTGGAGCTGTCAAGGAACGCGAAATCGTACCAAGGCTCATGTGGCCAAGGTGCCCATGGTGTGCCCCATTCGCCGGTTTGGGTTCCGCGAAAAAGCACTCCGGAATTCCAGCCGATGGCAGGGCCGCCGACGTCTTCATTTTCATTGTGGACGCTGGGTTTGGGGCTGGACGCGGAAACCGGCACCATGAATTCATGGTTGATGGCCGTCGGATTCGGGTCAAAGGAAAAACCCGACACGGTCGTGTTTCGATCAAAGATCGTCGGTTCAGCATGGCCGGCCGGGAGAAATGCCCACGCTATGATGGCAATCATGCCAAACACGCCCGAAAAACGGCCCACACGGGCAAAACATGGCAACAGCCATCCAGGCGATTTCATCCCTGCCTCCAAATCCCGACTCTCGACGACTCCACTCGTATACGGGGTACTTTACATCAACCGTTTTATTGTTCAAGCGTGGCCAATGCGGGGTCCATTTTGACCCGGCTTGCCCAGGCCGCAGACATGGTGGTACGAAAGGTTTCACGCCCCGTGTCAGTCCACAGCATTTGCCGCCAACGGACGGCGGCGGCGAGCGCCCCGTCCTTGCTTTGCAACACCACCCTGGAAGCCAGGCTCCGGCCGGCCGTTTGGAGCGGAACGGAACCGGAGCGGTCCCAGCTTCCGTCAAGGGCACTCCAAAGTTGCGGGAGGGATGGCGGCCCGGCCGGGCTTGGCCCGGTCAGCGGCAGCGTCGGCGGATCATAGCGAACCTTTCCCAGGGCCGCCGGGGGCAACTTCATATCGTCCATCCAGGTTTTGGGACCGGAGAGGCGATCCACCAGCACGGCGGAACAAATGGTGTTGAAGCTGTCATTCTTCCGGACCTGAATGAGATAGCGGTTCGGGCCGGTCACCAGAAAACGTTTATAGACGCCCCCGCGGAAATCACGAACGCGGGTCCGGGCCAGTTCGGGGCCGACGACGGGAGCGTCCGGTTTTTTGAAATCGCCGCCGGTATGAAGGGTCAGGAGATAGTCGCGAAAGCGGTTCATCTCCGTTTCTCCGTCCTTGTTCATGAAATACAGGCTGATGGCATGCATTCCCGCGGGGACTTCCACGGAAATCCAGAGATCCGGCCCCTCATAGCTCATGGGATAGGCTTCAGCATGATCATCCCACTCGGCCTGGCGGCGATAGCCGATGACGGGATCATATAAACTGCGAATATCGTCCGTCTGCAACCAATGAACCCAATGGCGGAGGATATCTTTTTCCCGGTGGTGGGGACCGATCTGCCATTGCACGTTGTAGAAGAACGGGCCATAGGAGATCTCATGATTGAGGGGCGATCCCATGGCACAGAGAATGGCATGTTGCCGGCCATAGCGCCCGACCCAGTCGCCCTGGGTGCGCCAGTCGTCTCCGAGGTATGCCGCCACGGCGGCGGCTTTTGGCAATTGCCGGACTTGAGCGACGGCATGCTGCAACTCTTGCAGGCTCGGGGAACGGGCCGGCGCCGGCAGGGGCGGCGGTTCGTTTCGAACGGTTGCCGGCCCGGCCGGAATAGACAGGTTTGGGGCGTTTGCCCCCGGTCCGCGGATTTCCGGTTCCGTTGGCATCATGGCAAGCTGAACCGCGAAAGCCAGGCCGCGGCTGTAAACGCCAAGCAGGGGCGGCATGTCCGGAAGCGGGAGCAGCGCCAAAATCTGGTCTTCTTTGGGGGGACGGCCCAGGCCCGTTGTTTCCGAGCGGATGCAGGAGGTGTATTTGCATGCCGTCCCAGTGGCGCCAAGCGCGGCGCTGGCCGGAATGAATTCATATCCCATGCGGCGATGGCCGAGCCACAGGTTGCCACCAGCATCTTCGGCCAGGCAGGTGACGTAATCTTCGGAAAGCAGGCGCGCGGGATCAGCGGCTTTCCCGGCGACGGTGATTTCGGCGGCGGCCGGCGGCTGGTAGAGGCCCCTGGCTTTGCCTTCCCAGTCGAGACCGCGGATGTAATGCCAGCCGAGAGCGTAATTGGTTTGAACAGACGGCGCAGAGGCGCGAAGAAGAGGGAGATTTCTTTGTGCCTTTGTGTCTTCTGTTAAATTTTGCTCCGGGCTTGGCGTCCACCAGGCGAGGCCGGCGGTGGTGGCGACGTAAATTGTGCCGTTGCGGGAAACCACAACGTCGTTGATGATGTTGGAGGGCAAGCCATCGCCGGCCGGGGGCAGCCAGCGGACGTCAGGCGCCTGCACGACCTGCCACGTGGTGTAGGCCAAGACCGTTGGAGAGTGCGCGTTCTCCGCCCTCTCCAAGCCGCTCCCCGAGAGGGTCTCCGACCCGGTGTCTTTTTTCTCCGTCTTCGTATCCATCGCGGCATTTCTTTGCGTTTTGGCGCCTTCTGTTCGCACCTCTTTCTCCGGCTTGCAGATGGCCAGACCCTCGCACTGTGTTCCTGCAAAAAGGGTGCCGTCGGGGGCGAAGGCGAGGGTCTGGATCTGGTCGGAGGGCAGGCCGTCGGCGCGGGTGACATAACTCCAGGTGTCGCTGGTGACGGAATAACGGGTGAGGCCGGCGCTGGTGGCGATCCAGACATCGCCGTCGGCGGGGTTCACAGCAATGTCGAAGACGCGTTCGCCGAGGGGGCCGGTGAGCACGTCATAGTTGCGCCATTGCTTGCCGTTGTAGACGCTGACGCCGTGGTTGAGGTGGCCGACCCAGATGCGGCCGAGGCCGTCGCAGGCCAGGGCATAGGCGTTGTCGTCGCCTAGGGCGAACTCGTCCGGCGTGCCGGTGGCGAGCACCGGGCCATTGACTTCGGTGCTGCCGCCAGTGGTGACTCGGGTGAACTGGGACCATGTCGGTGAGAGCGCATTCTCCGCTCTCCCCGAACCCCTCTTTGAGAGGGTCTTCGACCCGTTTCCATTTTTCGCTTCATCCTCTTCTGTTCCCTCGGCATTTCTTTGCGTCTTTGCGCCTTCTGTTAATCTTTCCCTTGAAAATTCGGCTTTCCAGACGCCGGCGTTTTCGGAACCGATCCAGAGGTTGCCGTCCAAGTCGGTGGTGAGCGCGGTGATGTGGGTCAGGGTCGGGAAGTTTTCGCGTGCCGCCAGCAGCGGCGACGCGACCGGCGCGGCCGGATTTTGCGACAGATCCGCCTTCGCGGGCGACTCCAGGTTAAGGCGCAGATCCACCTGGGCCAGAGGCAAGACCATCTGTCCAGAAGGATCCAGGAGGGACGATTTGAAAGGAATGACCGCCGCCGCCAGCGTCACCGGCTCGGGTGACACCGGGTTGCGTTCCAGGGGAAGGCCTGCTGTGTCCATTGGCGCAGGGGCAATGTGACGAAGATCCCGAAGCGGACGATCTCCGGCAACCGCGACCAGCATCAACCGGTCCGCGCCAGGCACAGGCGCAAACGGGATGACCGCCACAGAAAGATCCATCGGCGCAGGGGCAAGCATCAGACGCCATGGCAGGGACGCCTGCGGCAGGTTGACCAAGGTCGGGAACTGAATCAGCCGCCAGGGAATGACGGCAGGGTTGACTTTAACTGGCGTCGGCGTGTCCAGGTCACGCTTCCACGGCAGGGTTGCCAGGGGCGGCGTCGGTTTGGGCGGGTTTTTGACGGCCGGGGCGGGTGCGGGGGCGGCGACCGTGGAACCGATAATCCCGACCCCGATCAACAGGGCGGCAAAACCAAGGCGCAAGGAAGCACGGGTTTCACGGCCAGTGGAACGCAACAGACTCCAGAAAGAAGCATGGCACCGGCCCGCGTCTCCCGTCCCTGAAAATACAGATTCCCTCTGCGCCTGTCCACCCACTCTGTCAGACTCCCATTAAAGATGGTTCGCCCTACCTTGGAACCATCCTCCTCAGACCCGATTCACGAGAAGTTCCAAACCTAAAAACGCGGTCTTGACCTTGCATCGTGAACAACGCCAGACTATAACGCTTGATCGCGTTTTGCCAATCTTTCCCCGTTCGGGGGCTTTCCCGGTTTTGGGGAGACCTTTTTTCGGGGGCTCACACCCCCGGTTACTCACGGCCGCCCGCTTCGGGGCTCCGAAAGGACAAGGATTCGTCATCGTTCTTGGCGAACTTTGCGCCTTGGCGAGAGACAGATTTGCCGCTGAATAGAACCTTTTGAGCGAAAAGCATTGTTTTCTGGTAATAATTTACCCGTGAAACAATACAAACCCTAGCCCGGGCAAGCCGGACGCAAGGATCGCATAGCACCGCAAACTTGGTTCCGGCTTGGCCGGGCTAGGGTCTCAGTCTTCGAGCCGGCGGAACTTGACGGCGATGTCGCGGGTAAATTCGGGGAAGCGCAGGCGCAGGCGGCCGTCGGCGCCGACTTCTTCGATGCGCCGGTGAAGGACGGTTCCGGTGAAGGTGTCCCAGAACTCGACGCGGTAGCGGCCGGGACGAAGGCTGTCGCACTCCAGTTCGACGTTACGGTGGGCCGGCGTGGCGGCGGACGGCTCCAGGTTTTCGGTCATGGCCAGGCGGTCGTAGACCCAGGCCCGGCCGCGATCGTCGGCGCGCAGGAGGACGGCGCCCGTGGTGGTGGCGCCGGCGCCGTTTTCGCGGAGCGGCCATTCGCCGCCGCTCCAGCGCCGGCCACGCGGGTCTTCACCTTCAAGAAAGGCGGAAAGCGCCTTGAATTCAGGATAATAGCCATAGCGGTCCGCGACTTCGAACCACCAGAAGAACGGGGCGGCGCCGGCGGCGGACATGGCGGTGGTCCAGAGGCCATTGTGGAAATCGGAGTGAAAAACTTCGGGCGTGGCCCCGCGCCAACTGCCGCCGTATTCAATGGCGAAGATCGGTTTGCGATGGGAGCCGAGAACTCCGTAGCAGGCCAGGAGCATGGGCGTGAGCAGGCCGCGGTCACGGTAGGCGTCGCTGACCGAAAAATCGATCTCCGGCTGGCTGATCATGGCCGGATCGACGCTGCGCCAACTGCCGGCATACTGGACGGTCACGGGCCGGCGCAGGCCGTTCACCTCTTCCAGGAAGCGCGCGGAACGCTTGCAGAACGCGACCGTGCTCGGATCCCAGCGGAAGCGCCGGGTGGTGCCGCACAGGTCGATCTCGCTGACCAGCAGCCAGCCGAACAGGTGCGGGTCATGCCCCCAGCGCGCCGCCAGGTAGCGCAACCGCTTGGCGTGCTCGTGAAACGCGGCCTCCGAGGAGAACACATCCTCGGCGGTGGCGGCGGGACCGCCCAGGGCGCGGTTGAGCGGGTTGAACTGCCATTCGGGATCGACGACCCCGGAAAATTTGCCGTGGTTGTCGATCATGACGATGAGATGCAGCCCGCGCCGGGCCGCGTCTTCCATGAGATAGTCCAGGCGCCAGGCGTTGCCGAGGTTGTAGTCGTTGAGACCGTGGTAGCCCGGCCAGGCCGCCGTCCACTCAATGGCCAGCCACCAGCTGCTCATCCAGACGATGGCGCTGTTGCCGCCGCTGCCGCCGAGGCGCTCGAAATAGCGATCGTAAAGAAAGGTGCCGGAGTCAGGCGGCACCGGGGTCTGGAGGGTGTTGGCCGTGCGCTTGTCGAACGGGGAATGGATGTGCTCGCCGATGGGATAGAACCAGGCGCCGTCGGCGGTTTCGAAATAGGCAGGATCGGCGGCCGAGACCCGGACGAAATCCCGGGGCGGCGCGGCGCGGACCCGGAGCGGGTGCGCAGCCGTTTCCAGGGTCCTAGTCCCGGCCCGGAGGCGCAGGCTCCAGGTCCAGTCGCCGGCGACCATGGGGGTGAAGCGGACGCGCCAGCCGCCGCGGCCCTGCGGGGTGACCACCTCCCGCTCCGCCTCATCCAGGCGGCGGGTGTACTCCTGGTAATAAAAGGCGGGGCGCGTGAGTTTGCGGCCGGCGGGGTCCGTGAACAGGGCATCCACAGTGATGATGTCGGGGTCGAACGGGTTGCCGCGGAAGCCGTCCAGTTCAAAGGCCAGTTCGGCCTGGGCCCAGGCCGCCGGGTCCGGGGTGAGCCAGGTCAGGCGATGCAGGCGCAGGGGTTCGTCTTTGAGCGGCGGCGTAAAACGGAGCCGGTCGATGCCCACGGTCCCGATCCAGGGTTGGGCGGAAAAAAAGGAAAGCCCGGCCACGGCCATCCGCCGGGCCTGGAGCCGGTCCCACTGCGCCGCATGCCCGAAGGGGCAGAGATTGCCGGAGGCCGGATCCAGATCGAACCGGACCGGCACCCAGCTCCCCGCGGACGCCGCCGCCAACGGTTGCGGCGCGGTCTGAAACCAGAGGCCATCCTTGTCTTTGAGGAACAGCGAGACCTGGAGATCAGCCGGGGCGTCGGCCGGAACCAGCACGTCCACCGTCGCCTCGTCGCCGGGCACGCCTCCCGGCGATAACGCCCGGACCACGTCGCTGGAACCCGGCAACGCGCAGACCAGTCCGGTACAGTCCCGCGCCGGGCCGGCATCCTGACGCCGGACCACGGTGAGCCGGCCGTTGACCGCCGTGCAACCGGCGTTCACGGCTTCCGGAAGCTTCGGGACCGGCGCGGCGGCCGTCAACGCCCCAGCCATGATCAGCCAGAGCCCGGCCGCCAGCCAATCCAATCTCACTTCTCGAACGGCGCGGGACAAGAAAAACATGGGGAAACCCGGTGCGGCCCGCGAAAGACGGACCGCCTCCTCAATTTGCCACACCATCGCCCCCACGCAAGGCCTGACCTGTGGCCGCTGCGCAAGACCCGGCCGTTTCCCGCTCAGACGGTTCCGAAAAGCGCGCGGCACAGCGCTTTTTTGTCCCCCCTTGACAACCTGTTTTTTTGTGATAATTTAATACGTATATAAAAATGTTTTTTCTATATGAAAATGACGTTTTTTTATTTATTTTTATTCTCGTGATAAAATAAGGACGGCGCAGCCCGAACACAGATCTAAAATAGCGCCCCCCATGCTGCCCGTGAAAACATTCTCGATTACTCCCGCGCATCCCAACCCCTCAAAATAAGGATTGACTCTGTAACCATTCACATCCTCTAAACAGAAGCCCACAGGAGACGTCCATGACTACATCGTCGTATTCCAATCACAATCCGTCCATCAGGCGGGTGTTGCATGGTGTTGCGCTGTCGATGGTTCTTATCTGTGTCCCTTCGACTTATGCCGCAGTCACCGTCCAGGCCAATCAACCGCTGCATGCCGTGCCGATCGGCTTTGGCGGCACCGGGATCAAGGCGCACGAGGCGAATTTCACCTCCAGCGCAAACGGGATCAATTTCCAGCAGGCGCTTGAGAATGCGAATGTCCGGGTATGCAGGACGCTGGCCTATCCCGATTACCAACAACCCACTCACGACCGGGACTATTTCGATGCAAACATGACCGCGTTAAAAAACCGCGGCGTCATCGCCCCGATCCTGATTTTCTACACGGATTATCCGGCCTCCGCCCCCACTCCCCGCGCCCCCTATTACACCGTCGACGGGTCTACCACCGGCGGTACGGTCGCCAGCAACCTCGTCTATTTCGTCAAACGCTACACCACGACCCCCACGGCATCCTATTATTTCCCGGTTGTGTACGTGGAAGTTCACAACGAACCCGACCTTGCCACGGACTATCAGTACACGGCCACCCAGTACGTGACCAAGTTCATGTCAATTCATAACGCACTGGTTACCAATAGTGTGAGAGATAATGTTGCCCTCTGCGGGCCGGTCATGTCCCGCGGGTATTATGAATCGTGGACCGGCGACACCCCGACGGAACAGCAGGTCAAAAATGAAACCCACAGCAAAATCTTCGACGCCTTTCTCACCTCCTCCTGCAAAAACATGGTCGATGTGGTCACTTGGCACGGCTATTCAAACGATACCGCCGACAACATCCTGAATGCGAACAAGCACATGGATGGAAAGTTCCTGTACGGTCGTACCGTCACCTCCACCAACTACAACCAAACCTCCATCACGGCGAACCGCGGGGTGGCGGCACTCCTCCAATCGATGGCGGCCAACGGCGTGCCCGCCAGCGTGCGCCTCGGCATCACCGAACATGGCACGTTCCAGTCGGGGCTCGGGGCTTTCGACGGCGCCATTTTCAACATGGCGATGAACCACTTCTGCCTCTACAATCCGCGGATCGAGTTCACCAACTCCTTTGTTTTCGACTCTTATGCGGGCGAGCCTGCCGGGCTGCGGTTCTTCAGTTCAGAAGGCTACTATATGAAACCCTACTGGGCCCAGTGGTTAGGCAATCTGACCGGAACCGTCGTTCTCCAAAAGACGGTCACCGGCAACAACAACGCCGCCGGGAATCCGTCCCTCCTTGTGTCCGCCACCAGGGACAGCGAGAACCTCTACGTGCAGGTGCTCAACCGTTCGACATCGACCATCACGGACTCGGTGACCATCAGCGGCATGCCCGTGCAACAGGCGGTGGAAATCCGCAATTTCAGCGCCACGGCCAACCCCAACACCTCCAGCACGGCCAATTACGGCGGCTCGTTCTCGCGGGCGTTCCCGCCCCGGAGTGTCACAGCCTTCAAGTTCACACTCGACTTGCTGATCGATTATTCAAATGGATTCACCTCCACCACGAACATGGCACTGAATCAGCAATCCGTCATCACCGGCAGCAACCTGTGCCTGCTTAACAATACCCTTTCCTCACGCGGCAGCGCCTACTTCACCTCCATGGTGCCGGTGGACAGCTTCACAACTGAATTCGGGGTTCTCATTACCAAGACGGGCAACCTTGCGGCCGACGGACTCACCTTTCTCATCCAGAACACCGCGCTCACGGCGGTCGGCAACTCCGGGAGCGGCCTGGGCTATGTGGGAATCAACAAATCGGTTGCCGTGCGCCTGGAGTATTGGGGCTCCCCATCGACCGGCTACTACACGCGCGATGCCTCCGGCACCCAGGTCTCCGCCTTCTACGACCTCCCGACCTCCATGTCCCCGGCCAACGGGAATCTTTACAATGTGAAGGCGGTCTATGAGGGAACCAATCTTCAGGTGACCATCACGAACGTTAACACCGCAGAGGTTGATGAGCGCAACTACACGGTTGACATCCCCGCCATTGTCGGCGGATCCACCGCCTATGTCGGGTTCACCGCAGGATGCGGCGCCACCTCCTCGACCGTAAAGATTCCCTACTGGATCTACCAACCCTAAATCGCGGGTAGGCGGACGTCTCGGCCTCCGCCCTCCGAGTCCCGTTATCTCCCCCAAGGCCGGCGGGATGCGTCTCAAAACGTCCCGCCGGCCTTTCAATGGTGATCCCATTTACCACGTCCCCAAAACCAAACCTTCAACACCTTGAGAATCAGAAGGTTCCTTTGTATGAATCAGGCCATGAAGGTTCACAACCATTCGCTTCCAGCCGTTGCGCCGCAGGATGTTGGTGACGATGACAGCTTCATTATCGACGACCTTCGCACCCCGGCGAAATTCGTTAATTTTCATTACAACCACGAACTGTTTCTGGAACTGAGCCAGCTTGGATTTGGCGACAGCTATCTCGTGGATTCGCGAAAGGTCTGCGTCCACGGGAAACGCCTCTTTTATATCAAAGAACAGGGCAACGGCAGTCCTGATATTCAAGTGTGGCCGGCCGGCCAACCCGAGTCCTATGAAGCGGTGGCGGGGTACCACTGTACGCAACGTCCATCCGAAACCATTCTTTCCTGTGACCGGCACGACATCCGGTCAGCAGTCAAAATTTTTCTGCCTCCCCAGGGAGCTTGTGAGGTTTGGGAATGGTCCTTGTCCAATGTGAGCGACCGCGTCCGGGAACTTTCAGTCTATGCCTCCGCCCGGTTCCCCGCCGAACAACCCATGGGGACGAAAGCGTCCTATGACGAGGCCGCGGGCGGGTTGGTAACGTGCGCGTTTCCCGCACATAACCGGTACGACGACAAAGAGCGTGTCCAGCGCCAGTTGTATTATCGATTTTTTCTGACCAGCGAAACGTGGGCGTCTTACGAATGCGCGTCGGAACGGTTTCTCGGGTGTGATGGCGAGCTCGGAGTCGGCGTACCGGCAGGAACGCGTGAGCCGAAACTTTCCAATGGCTCCGCGGAATGGCACACCCCGTTATGCACCTATCAAATCGCCCTTACCTTGAAGCCGCGTGAAACCAGAACGCTCGTGTTTGTTGCGGGCATGGCGCGGACGATCCGGGAGATCCGCGACTATGGGCGGACCTATGCCTCTCATGCAGGCGCGGCACAAGCACGGAACGCCATCCTGGCGCGTGATGCGCAACACCATGCCGCATTTCACGTGCAGACCCCTGACGGAGACTTGAACCGCTACTTGAACACCTGGGGCCCGCGGCAAGTGGTGTGGCAGGCGGAGTGCATGAGAAATTCCAGCGCGTTTCCCATCCGCAACGTCATGCAGGACGCCATGGGTTATGCCTTCTTTCGCCCCGGGGAAGCTGGCGCGATTCTGCTGGCAAGCCTTAAGACTCAAAGGCCTGACGGCTTCATTCCCCAATGGCAGATGAGAAATGAGGACGTGCCTGCCCATCCCTTCTCCAAGATGACTCATAACGATGCGCCGGCATGGGCGTGCATCTGTATGGGGCATGTGATTGAAAACACGGGGATGTATGAACTTCTTCAACATGAGATCACAGCGGCTGACAACGAGACGCGGCCTGTACATGCGCGCCTGATGAAAGCCATCGAATATCTCTATAACGACAGAAGCACGCATGGACTGGTTCGCCTGCGAGACGGGGACTGGACCGACCCGATCAACGGACCCGGCCGGCATGGCGTCGGCGAATCAACCTGGCTTACCATTGCCCTGGTGTACGCGGCCAAGCTGCTGTCTTCGGTGTTCGGCACCGGCGCGCTTGGACTCTCGCAAAAAATGACCGTTTATGAAGGATACCGGCGGCGCCTTCGTGAGGTCGTTGAAACCACAAGTGCGGCCATTGAAACCTATGCCTGGGACGGCAGATGGTATGTGTATGGATATGACGATAGCGACATCCCTTTCGGTACGGTGAGCGAAGGCCGGATGTATCTGAATCCCCAGACGTGGGCGCTTATGGCGGGGCTCGGAGACCGGGCGCGCCAGGAGGCCCTCCGGCAGGCCATCTCCCGTGTGAACACCGTGGCCGGATTGCCGGTGGTGGCTCCGGGATATGCCGCATGGGACGCCCAGGTTGGAAGAATCAGCCTCAAGCTTGAAGGGTCAACCGAGAACGGCGCCGTCTATTGTCATGCCGCAGTATTTGGAGCGTGCGGATTCAGTCGCGGCGGGTATGCGGATGAAGGTCTTGACGTCGTAACTCGCATCATCCCGTCCGCGGATAAGGTTGTGCAGATCCGGCAGGCGCCAACGTTTGTGCCGAATTTTTACTTTAACCAAGAAGGGTCCCCCAACCATGGCGCGAGCAGCCGCGATTTTGGCACCGGGACTGCGGCGTGGCTCTTTCAATGGTTGGCGAGGGACGTGATGGGGATTGTCGTCACCCCGAGAGGTGTGCGTGTGAAGCCGTCGTTACCGGGCACCTGGGACTATTGTGTGCTCAGGCGGATTATTGACGGCACGCCGTATACGTTTGTGGCGCATAGGGGAACCCCGCCGGAAGGAATGGGACCCGGCATGACCGTGAGCGCCGGAGCGGAATTCCCGCGGGCGCATAAAGAACTCACGGTGTTCATTCCTGTGGCATAAGATCCGCACGCGTCGCCGCCGGCCCAAAAAGCCGAGTTGGCACCGGCGCGGACGACAGGCCGCGCCTGACCCTAGCTGAACATTATCCTGACATCGGATGGAGACTCCTTCCCGTGAAAATGCATCTTATTGATTGGCTGGTGATGCTCCTGCCGCTGGTGATCTGTCTGGGTATTGCGGTTTATTCGCGGCGCTACGTGCGTAGCGTCGCCGACTTCATGGCGGGCGGCCGCAATGCCGGGCGCTTCCTGATCTGCACAGCGCGCAGTGAAATGGGCGCCGGCGCAGTGGTTTTTGTGGCGACCTTTCAGGGGTTCTACCGGTCCGGCTTTGGCTTGAGTTGGTGGGGAAACGTGGCCGTTCCGGTCAGCCTGCTGATCATGACCACGGGATATGTGATCTACCGCTACCGCGAAACCCGCGCCCTCACCCTCGGCCAATTTTTTGAGATGCGCTACAGCCGCAAGTTCCGCCTGTTCACCGGGGTTCTGGGTTTTTTTGCCGGAATCGTGAATTTTGGCATTATTCCGGTGGTCGGCGCCAAATGCATGGTGTACCTGCTGGTGCTGCCTTCGGAACTCCATATTCTTTCCTGGTCCATTCCAACCTACCTGGTGCTCATGGCGATTTTTCTCAGTCTGTGCGTGATCACGACCACGACCGGCGGGCAGGTCAGCGTGTTGTTGACCGACTGCGCCGAAGGCATGTTTTCGCAGCTGTTTTATACCATCATCGGAGTGGTGGTGGTGTTTGCATATTTCAAATGGGACGCCACCCGGGCCATGCTTCTTGATACGGCGCCCGGCCAATCACTGGTGAATCCTTTTGACGCTTTCGGGATTCGGGATTTTAATCTTTGGATGGTGCTGATGAGCATCATCAGCGGCAATTTTTACCGCACCATCGCCTGGCAAAACAGTCATGCCTTCAATTCTTCCGGCGCCTCGCCCCATGAGGCCCGGATGGGCGGCGTTCTGGGGCGCTGGCGCGGGTTCGCGTCGGGCGTGATGGTCACGCTGCTGGCGGTTTGCGCCATGACCTATCTGCATGATCCCCAAGGCCATGCCGCGGTGCAAAGCGTGCTCAACGGCATCAAGGATTCGGCCACCCAGGATCAGATGCGCCTGCCCACGGCCCTTTCCCAGTTTCTGCCCACGGGTATTCGGGGCATGTTGCTATCGATCTGCGTGATGGGGATCATCTCCGGCGACGGCATTCACCTGCATTCGTGGGGCAGCATTCTGATCCAGGACGTCATCATGCCGTTCCGCCGCACTCCGCTGGCGCCGCGCCAACACCTGACCTTGTTGCGACTTTCCATTGTAGGTGTGGCGTTGTGGGCGTTCTGTTTCGGCGTCTTCTTCCCCCAGACGACGTATGTGCAGTTCTGGTGGGCGGTCACCGAAGCCATCTTCATCGGCGGCGCGGGGGTGGCCGTAGTCGGCGGTCTCTATTGGAGCCGCGGCACCACCGCCGGGGCTTGGTCCGGGCTGCTCGTCGGCTCTTCTTTGGCCGCCATGGGCGTCCTGGCCGACCTGTATTGCCGGCTGGCCCTGCCCGCCGGCCAGGAGTGGATCGTTCATGGAATTCAGTTCAGCCAGAACCATGCCTTCCTCCTGAACGGCGTTCAGGTGAGCTTTTTCTCAGGAATCGCCGCCTGCGTGGCCTACGGCGCGGTTTCATGGGTCACCGGCCGGGAGAAGTTCAACATGGACCGACTGCTGCATCACGGCGCGTATGCGGTCGAGCCCGAAGGCCCCGCCGATGCTCCCGCCGCCAAGGGTGAACGGGTTCCGTGGGTACATCGGATTCTCGGCATCGACGGGCAATTCAACCGCATGGATCGCTGGATCACCCTCAGCATCTTCTGGTGGTCCATGTTCTGGTTTGTGGTGTTTGTCGCGGGCTCCGTCTTCTACCTGCTGGTTCGCCGCAGCGGGCATGACAGCGAGTACAACGGCTACTGGGCCACGTATTACCTGATCACCGGCATCAGCCTGCCGTTGATCATTGGCACCGGCACGACGATCTGGTTCACCATCGGCTGTTTCCAGGACATGCGCGTGTTCTTCCGCCGCCTCCACGAGGAGAAGGTCAACTTTCAGGATGACGGCAGCGTGGCCCACGGCGAGCGCGCCCTGGACCTAACCGTTTCCCGGGAGGAAGCTGAGCTGGAGGAGCGCCGGGCCGAAGCGGCGGAAACGCACCCGCCGCGGTAATCGGAAAAAGGCCGAACGTCAGCCGATTCCCGCACCAACTCTTGGCGATACCGATTCCGATACCGAACCATAATCTTCTAGAAAACAACTAAATGCGAACGTCGAACATCGAACGTTGAACGTCCAACGTCGAATCGGAATCCATGCGGCTCTTCCGGTCTACATCCTGATCGCGGGATAATTTGGATCATGAATAATCCAGGCCAGGGCGACCCCGACTCCATGTTGTTTCATTTGGGTACGGATAAATCCCTCAGCTTGAACTGTTGTGGATTGGGCGGGTAGTAGGTGTGCGTCGCTCCTTGGTTATATTGTATGTGCTTGGGAGCCTTGATGTTGTTGTATACCACCGTCACCCCGGAAGGCATGCGCGTAAACTTAAGAACCATAATCTTCTAGAAAACAACTAATTGCGAACGTCGAACATCGAACATTGAACGTCCAACGTCGAATTGGAAGTCATGCGATAAATCTAAGCTCAAACCGAC
>CAITSE010000192.1 GCA_903894975.1 uncultured Lentisphaerota bacterium | reverse complement strand
CGCCCTTCTTCAGTTTCACTTCGGACATGGTCTTCACCCCCTTTCGCGCCTGATTGGCGGGAGATCTTTCACAAAACAAACCTGTACTGTACCACCGCCACCGCCGGCCGCCAACCGGGCCGCGGGCGGAAATCGGGGGATGGTGTTCTCCCCTCCCCCGAACCCCCTGGAGAGTGCCGGTGGGCACGTTTCCTTTGGGAAAAACCGGAGTTGCGAAATGCGCCGGCGGGCCGACGCGCGGTCATCTCGTCAACGCCTCGTCCGCCGGCACACTTCGCAACTCTTGGCTGTTCCAACGGAACCGGGTCTAACGACCCTCTGCAGAGGGGGCTTGGGGGAGATGGCAGAACGCCATCTCACCCAATTCGCTCCGCGGTCAGTTCGGGCTGACGTCCAGCAGTTCGGTGAGCTGGTCGATGGCCGTGTTCTGGATCTGGCGGATCCGCTCCCGGGTCAGCTCATACTTGGTGCCGATGGCCTGGAGGGTGGCTGGTTCGATGCCGGTGATGCCGAAGCGCAGGCAGAGGATGTCACGCTTGCGCTCATCCAGATGGTTCAGGAGGCCGGGCAGGCGCCGGGCCAGAGCCAGAGTTTGTATTTCGGGTGCATCCGCGCCGACGCTGCCGCGAGGTTCCGCCGGTTTTTTTTCTGCCCGCATGCCGAGCACGCGCAACGCCTCTGCCACGTCACGGACTTTCTTCTTCTGTCGTTCCATTTTGAGCATTTCGCAATCGTTGGGGCTCATGGGTCGCCGCCGGCGGATTCCCTTGACCTTAAGGCGGTGCGCCCAGGTCAGCGGAGTTCCGGGTGGGGTTTGCCGTCGGACGGCTCGTTCATGAGCAGTTTCAGTTTGGCCATGGCCAGGTTCTGGATCTGGCGGATCCGCTCGCGCGTCCGCCCGACCTCCTGGCTGACTTCTTCCAAAGTACGCGGCGGCTCGCCGTCGAGACCAAAGCGCATTTTCAGGATTTGTCTTTCCCGGGGTTCCAAGCCTTCAATCAGCAACAGGAGCCGCTGCACGGTTTCATTGCTGCTGATCACGCTGTCCGGCGTCGCCGAGCTCTGATCGGGGATGATGTCCTCGAATTTGCCCTGCTCGCCTTCCTGAATGGTTTCATTCAGGGAGAAGCTGGTCAGGTCGGCGACCTTGAGTCCGGCGACGGTGCGCTCACTGAAGTCGAGCAACACCGCGATCTCGGTATCGGTCGGTTCGCGGCCCAGTTTCTCCGTCAGTCGGAGACGGGCTGCCTTGATCTTGTTGATTTTTCCGGCCGACTGCACTGGCACCCGGATCGTCCGGCTCTGGTTTGCCAGCGCCCGGCGCATGGACTGTTTGATCCACCACGCCGCATAACTGCTGAACTTGGCGCCTTTGGCCGGGTCGAACTTCTCCACCGCGCGCATCAGGCCGATGTTGCCTTCGGAAATCAGATCGAGCAGGGGCAGCCCCAGCCCTTTGAAGTCGTGGGCGATCTTGACCACCAGGCGCAGGTTGCTCTTGGTGAGCTTGGCCCGCGCCTCGTCCGAACCGGCCGCGATCAGTCGTGCCAGTTCGACTTCCTCCGCCCCGTTTACCAGAGGGATCTGCCCGATATCTTGCATGTACACCTTGATGGTGTCGTTTTTGCTTGACATCCGGCGTTCTCCTCTTTGACGAGTTCGCGTTGGCAGCGGACGATGCGGCAGACGGGGCCGCCGGTGTTCCGGCGGCTGCGGATAGTATACCGTTCTGCCTTGACTGGTCAACCGTGCTCATGGAAGGGAGGAAGTTCTAAAGTCTGACGGATGAGTGATGAAGGATGAGGGATGCGTCGGAAGAGGGAGCGGTCTTGCGCCCCCGCCTTCACTTCAGCCTTCATCACTCATCCGTCAGACTTTCCCCCTTCAGGCTGGTTATTTGGGGATGCACTCTTACCTTTCGTGCGTCCATGAACGCCTCCTGGCAGAACCGCTTCCGGCGGTGGTTCCAGGCGCACCGGCTGGCCCCCGCCGCCGCCGGCGCGCCGCCGGCCGTTCACGTCTCCGGAGCGCCGGAACTGCTGCCGGCGACCCTGGCCCGCGTCCTGGTCGGGACCCCGGGGCGACTGCTGATCATCACCACGGAACCCCATGCGGCGGAGCGGGCTGCGGAGGCGCTGGAGGCGTTCGGTCAAATTCTCAACGAGTCGCGTCCGCTCCTACTCCTGCCGCCCGCCGGCGACCCGCGCCGCCGCCAGTGGATCCCCGAAAATGAAGCGGCCCGCGCCTTTACCCTGGATGCCGCGGCCCGCGGCCTCCCCGCCGTCTTCCTTGCCGCCGCCGGCGCCGTGCTCGCGCCGCTGCCCCATCCGGAACATTTTGAGGCCCAGGCACTCGATCTCGGCCCCGGCGACGCCGGCTGGGACCCGGAAAAACTCGCCGCCGCCCTCACGGCCATGGACTACGACAACGAGGTCGAAGTCCACATCCCCGGCGAATTCGCCCGGCGCGGCGGCATTCTCGACGTGTTCTCGCCGCTGCATCCCGACCCCGTGCGCATCGAGTTTTTCGGCAGCACCATCGAATCCATGCGCTTTTTCCGGGCCGACACCCAGCGCTCCATCGGCCCCGCCCAACGCATCCGCATCGTTCCCCGCGGCGAAAGCCTGACGGGTGCGGGGGGCGGGGGAGTGGTTGCGGGTTGTGGGTTGCGGGTTGCGGGTTCGGGGAAAGGGAAGGGGAGGGGAGCCGGGGGGAAGACCGCTTGCGCGGAGGAAATGTCCGGCACCGTGACGTTTCTCGACTACCTCGGCGCCGATGCGCCGGTGGTGCTGGTGGATCCGGACGGCATCATCCGCCACCTCGAAACCTTTGCCGCCGCCGACGCCCCGGCACTCTGGCAGGCCGCCCTGGCCCCCGCCCGACCGCGGCTGGACATTCTTTCCGGTGAATCGCAACCGGTTGTGAATGAAATTGGAAATTTGAAATTGGAAATTGGGGGGGATCCGCAAACGGTGGCTCGAAACTCGGCCGAATCGGAACCCTCCGCCAAATTTCAAATTTCAAATTTCAATTCACCTCCCCCGAACCCACAACCCGCAAGCCTGAACCCTGAACCCATTTCGGTTCTGGATCTTCTCGGCGCGCACCTGTCGGAACTGGGCCGCGGCACGGAGAGCTGGGGCTGGGACCAGACCCGTCTGCGCCTGGTCGAATGGCACCGGCAGAATTTCGATCTTGTCGCCTTCTGCGCCACCGCCGGCGATGCCGAACGGCTGCGCCAGCTCCTTGCGGAATCCCCGGAAACCCGGGACATCTCCGTGGCCACCCACACCGCCATGCTCGATGCCGGCTTTCTGCTGTCCGACGAGCGCCTTCTCATCCTGAGCGAACGCGAACTGTTCGGCCGCCGCGCCCCGGCCCGCCCGGTCAAGGCGTCGCCGTACCGTTTGGAAGCCATGCTGCGCGACAATTTCGAGCTGGACGAGGGCAGCTATGCCGTCCACGCCGCCAACGGCATCTGTATTTATCACGGCATCAAGGAAATCGAAACCGGCGGCCGTATGCATGAGGCCTTGGAGCTGGAGTTCGCCGGCGACGCCCGCCTGTTTGTGCCGTTGGAGCAGGTCCAGCTCGTCAGCCGCTACGTCGGCGGCAGCAAGAAGCTCCCGGCCCTCAGCCGCCTCGGCGGCGTCGCCTGGAAACACGCCCGCGCCGACGCCGAAGAGGCCGCCGTGGATCTGGCCGCTGAGCTCCTGCGTATCGCCGCCGTCCGCGAACACGCCCCCGGCTCCGCCTGCCGCGCCGACAACGCCTGGGAAAAACTCTTCTCCGCCTCCTTCCCCTACACCGAGACCCCGGACCAGGCCAAGGCTATCCAGGAAACTCTGGAAGACATGGCCCAGCCCAAGCCCATGGACCGTCTGATCTGCGGCGACGTCGGCTACGGCAAGACCGAGGTCGCCGTCCGTGCCGCCTTCCGCGCCGTGCTCAACGGCCGCCAGGCCGCCGTGCTGGTCCCCACCACCATCCTCGCCCAGCAGCACTACCGCACCTTCCGCGACCGTATGGCCGAATACCCCGTCCGCATCGGCATGCTCTCGCGCTTTCGCACTAAGGCCGAACAACGCGCCCTGCTGGACGAGGCCCGGACCGGCCGCGTCGACATCATCATCGGCACCCACCGGCTGCTCCAGGGCGATGTGCGCTTCGCCAATCTCGGCCTGGTCGTCATCGACGAGGAACAGCGCTTCGGCGTCGAACACAAGGAACGGCTCAAGGCCCTCCGTGCCGAGGTCGATGTCCTGACCATGACCGCCACCCCTATCCCGCGCACCCTCTATTTCAGCCTCGCCGGCCTGCGCAATCTCAGCACGATTATGAGTCCGCCCGTGGATCGCCTCCCCATCACCACCATTGTCTGCGCCGTGGACGACGCTATCATCCGCGAGGCGATCCTCCGCGAGCTCGACCGCAAGGGGCAGGTCTTTTTCCTCCACAACCGCGTTCAGACCATCGTTCGTTTCGCCGCCCATCTCAAGCTGGTGGTGCCCGAGGCGAACTTCGCTATCGCCCACGGCCAGATGCCGCCCGATGAGCTGGAGGAGGTCATGAGCAAGTTCGTGGACGGCGGGATTGACGTTCTGATCTGCACCACCATCATCGAGTCCGGGCTCGACATTCCCAACGCCAACACCATCCTCATCGACCACGCCGAGCGCTTCGGCCTGGCCGAGCTTTATCAGCTCCGGGGCCGGGTCGGCCGCTACCATCACCAGGCCTACGCCTATTTCCTGCTGCCGCCCCATGGGTGCCTGCCGGAGAACGCGCGCCAGCGGCTCGCCGCCATCCGCCGTTACCACCAGCTCGGGGCCGGGTTCAAGCTCGCCCTGCGCGACCTGGAGATCCGCGGCGCCGGCAACCTGCTCGGGGCCGCACAGAGCGGGCACATCGCCGCCATCGGCTTCGACCTGTACTGCCAGCTCCTGAAAGAAGCCGTGGCGAAGATGGAACATCAGCCGCCGGCGCGCAAGAGCGAGATCCCGGTGGTTATCGAGGGCGTGGTCGTCGCCCTGCACGATCAGCTCGGCCGCCAGACCGCGGCCATTCCCCCGGACTATGTCGGCGCCGAGATCGTGCGCCTGGAGCTGTACCGCCGCATCCGCGAGGCGAAAACGCCCGCGGAATTCGACGCGCTCGAAGCCGAGCTCGCCGACCGTTTCGGCCCGCCGCCGCCGCCTATTCAGGCCTTGCTTGGGCTCGGCCGCATCCGGGCGCTGGCCGTTGCCAAGGGCTTTCACGCCGTCACCGTCCGCGGCGGCGAAATCCTGCTCGAAACCACTCACGGCCTGGTTCGCAAAAGCGGCCGGCTCCCGCGCCTCTTCACCGAAGCCCCGCTCGCCCGCCTCCGCGAACTTCGCAAGATTCTGGAAGAACTCAAGCCCGGCGGGTGAGGTAATCGGACGGATTCCCCCCACGAAGTCACGAAATCCGAGCGAATGTTTTTCCCGCCCGGGCTGCATAGGTCGGAGGGAGCAGCCGTCGTGGTGCAACCACGATCCTACAATTATCGCCAGGCCTTGCCGATAGTACAAGAAATGGACTTGGTTCAGAGGCCCGAGATGTTCAAGCCATCTGGTATGAATGAATTCCAGCACCTCTGAAACCGAAGACTGGTTGGAATGTAGGTTTCCCACCGGCCTGCTGCAAGTGGCCACTGGGGCCGGGGGAAAGAGCAATGGACGAAATGGACGCTATGGACGTTATGGACAATCCAGCTCGTCTATCCAGTCCATGACCGTCCATTTCTGCCGCCGTGTCTTCGGTTGCATCTGCTCCCCGGGCGCACTACGTTGGCCGGTGGATGCGGTTTCCGCGGCTGGTCCGGACCGCGCCGGAGAAGGATAGTCCTATGCTCAAAGGCATTTCCCCGCTGCTCAGTCCCGATCTTCTGGCCGTCCTGACCCGGATGGGGCACGGTGATGAAATCGTTCTGGCCGATGCTCATTTCCCGGGCGAAAGCTGCAATGTCCGGGTCCTGCGCGCCGACGGCCTGCACATCGCCCCGCTCCTGGACGCCATCCTGCCGCTGTTCGAACTCGACGCCTATGTCGCCAGCCCGTTGATCATGATGGACGCCGTGCCCGGTGACTTCCTGGATCCGGCGGTCGAGGCCGCCTATCTGAAACCGGTCCGTAATCACTGCCCCGGCGCCCACGCCATCGCTCGGATTGGCCGGTTCGAATTCTATGACCGCGCCCGCAAAGCTTTTGCCGTGGTCATGACCGGCGAGACCGCCAAGTACGGCAACATCCTCCTGAAAAAAGGCGTGACGCCGGGCGGGTAACGGCGGCGGCCGGTGCCGGATCAGTCAGATCGGTCAGATCAGTCAGATCTGACGGATCCCGCTTTTCCCCACAGGCACACAGACCACAGACCACAGGTCTTCTCCGCGCCCCTCAGCGCTTGCGGAAGGGCAGGGTGACCAGGAAGATGGCCATGGCCACGAGCACAATGGTGGCGCCGGTGGCGGTGTTCCAGCGGTAGGACAGGATCAGGCCGGCGACCGAGGAAACCAGGCTCGCGGCCACGGCCCAGCCGGCAAACCCCGCCGTGTTCCGCGCCAGATTTCGCGCCGCCGCCGCCGGCAGCAGCAGCAGCGAATTGATCACCAGCAGCCCGACCCAGGGAATGCTGACGGTGACGACCAGGGCAATGACCGTGGCGAAAACGCATTCCAAGGTCCACACCGGCACGCCGCGGCTGCGCGCCAGTGACCGGTTCAGCCCGGTCAGGAACATGCGGTTGTAGAGTAGCAGCCAGACGCCCAGGACGAGCACGGCCAACGCGGCCAGGCGCATGGTTTCGCCGGGAGTGATGGTAAGCAGATCGCCGACCAGGTAGCGGGAATATTTGGAGAACTGGCCGCCGCGGGAGAGCAGGACCAAACCGAGCGCCACCGCAAAGGACATGACCAGCCCGAGGATGGTGTCGGTGGAGGCGGCGCTCCAGCGGCGCAGGCCGACAATGCCCAGGGCCAGGATGGCGGCAAAGGGCAGCATGGCCCAGCCGGGGTCGGCCAGGCCGAGCAGGGTGCCGATGGCCAATCCGGTGAGGGCGGCATGCCCCATGACGTCGGAGAAGAAGGCCATGCGGTGGCTGACCACCAGTCCGCCGAGCAGGGCGAAGATCGGCGCCGCCAGCAGCAGGGTCAGCAGCGCCTGCCGCATGAAGGCGTATTGCGCCCATTCGAAAGGGAGATGCGCGGCCAAACTGTGCCAAAGTGCGAACATGGTCACGCCTCCCGGAAAGAAGCCGCGGTGCGGACCGGGGCGGGCGGCGGGGCGATGTCCAGGGCGAAGGTGCGGCGCACCAGCGGATCGGCCAGGACGGCGGCGGGCGTGCCGTCGGCCAGCACACGGCGGTTAAGGAAGATCATGCGGTCGGCCACCGGCGCAATCTCGGCCAGGTCATGGGAGACGAGCAGGATCGAGAGATCGTATTCGCGGCGGAGCCGGGAAAGCAGGGTATAGAATTGGCCGGTGCCGGCACGGTCGACGCCGGCGACGGGCTCATCAAGCAGCAGCAGGTCAGGAAGGGGCGCCAGGGCCAGGGCCAGCAGCACGCGTTGGAGTTCGCCGCCGGAGAGCGCACCCAGGCGCCGGTCCAGCAGGCCGTCGGCGCCGGTGACGGCGAGCCGCTCGCGGATGCGTTCGCGCTCGCGCCGGCTGCAACCGAGCCAGACCGGGCGGCGGGAGCCGGCAGCGGCCATGATGTCGGCCACGGTGGCAGGCGCCGCGGGGTCCAGGTCAAGCTTCTGGGGGACGTAGCCGGTACGGGGATGGTTCATGGGGGAATCGTCGCCGACATGGCTGTGGCGGAGCGCGCCGTGGTGAGGGATCTCGCCGAGAATGGCGCGCAGGAGCGTAGTCTTGCCGGCGCCGTTGGGGCCGATGATGGCGGTGATCTCGCCGCAGTGGAAGTGAAGGTTGATCCCTTCCAGAATTTTGGCGTCGTTCAGGGTGACGCCGAAATCGACCAAGCGCGTGCAACAACCGCCGCAAAGAGGCGGATGCGGAAACGGAATCGGATCTGGACAGCACGGATCGGCCACGGTAAAAATTCCCTGGCTCCGGCACCGCGCCGGAACCGAACGCCAATATACTCCGTGCCCGAACCAGGTCAGTTGCCGTGACAGAATCAGGTCGTGCCTGGGGAAAACGCCAGGGGAGGGCATTCTTCACTCCCCCCCAAGGGCATGCGCGTCAACTTAAGGAAAAAATCGAACGTCGAACATTCAACATTGAACGTTGAACGTCGAAGGAAAACCCGGTCGGTTTGAGCTTAGATTTATCGCATGACTTCCAATTCGACGTTGGACGTTCAATGTTCG
>CAITSE010000191.1 GCA_903894975.1 uncultured Lentisphaerota bacterium | reverse complement strand
GCAGCAATGGTACTGAGCCTCAGAGCTCGGGAGAGTAGCCCGCTGCCAGCCCTTTTTTCTCACCCCATAAGGCCAACGCCAAAAGCGGAACGCCTGAACCATCAAACCCCCAGTGGCCAAAAGCCAAAGGGGGTTTTTTGTGCCCGGAAATCGCCGGCCGCCGGGGGCCATCGAGGGCACTCGAGAGCTCTCGACGGCTCCCGAGGGCACTCGAAACAGGATGGCGCCAAACGGCCCGCGACGGATCGGGAAGCACCCCGGGACCCGGGGAAGGCTTAACCGCCAGACGCGCCGATCAGGAGATCGGCGTTCCCGGGGGCGTCATTCGACGCGGTGGTAGCCGGCGGGTGTGGTGTTGGTGTCGGTGCTGGGGGCGCGGTCGGGGAAGTTGGAGGGGGAGGGGAACGCTTCCGGTTCGGCCCGGTCGGTGAGACCCCAGCGGCGGGAGAACGGCCACCAGGTGAAGCTGGCGCGGCCGACGAGGTTGGCGCGGGGGACGACGCCCCAGAAGCGGCTGTCGCTGCTGCGCTCGCTGTTGTCGCCAAGCATGAAATATTCGTCGGGACCGAGCGTGAAGGTTTCGTCGTTGGTGCGTAGGTAGCGGCTGCCGGGGAGATGGCAATAGCCGCGGTAGCCGCCCTGGAAACCGTAAATGCGGGAGTAGGCGGGAGGCGCGTCCGCCCCGTCCACAAGTTTGAACTCCGCGGCGCCGGCCGGTTTCACATAGAGTTTGTGGTCGCGGATGCGGAGGGTATCGCCCGGGAGTCCGGCCAGGCGTTTGATGTACCAGCGGCCGCTGAGGCGCGAGTTTTCTTTGACGCCGAGATTGTCGGTGATGAAGACCGTGATGTCGCCGCGCCGAGGTTCGCCAAAGGCGAAGCTCAGGCGGTTGACGAAGAGGTGGTCACCGGATTCCATCCAGCCTTTGGCCACGGTTTGTCCGGCCGTGAATTCCGGCGCCGGGTCGGTCGCCGGCTGCCAGGTGCCGTCGCCGTTGGCCAGCCAGTGGTAGGGCGACCATTCCGGGATGGCCGGGCAGGCCTCGTGCAGGGCCTGGACCACATTTGTCACTTCTCCGGGGAGACGGTAATCGACGCCGCCGATGTGGACGATGGTTGCCGGCAGAAGCCATTTGCCGATCTGGATTCCTCCGGCGGGGCGGACTTGTTCCAGACGGCCGGGCTGCTGGACGGTCAGCTCCAGCCAGCGGCGGGAATAATGAATCAGGTCCCAGGCGGCGCGGGCCGGATTGGGCGCCTTGGTTTCGGGCGGCGCCGGGGTGAAGTGGAGTCCGAACAGGGTCGGCTGCATGCTGCTGGTGGGGATCTTGAACGGCTGCAGAAGCAGGCTGCGGAAGCTGAAGGCGAGGGTGAAGGCGACCACACCGATTTCCAGGGTTTCCCGCCAGCCGGCATGCTTGGCCGGCGGCGCCAGTTGTTCCCAGCGGGCTTCGACGGATTGGAGGGCGGCGGCGGGGTCGGTTCCGGCGTCGCCGCGGCGGGCCGCCTGCAGGCGGGCGATTTCTTCGTCGAGCTTGCGAAGTTGCACCGGCGGGAGCAGGTCGCGGTTGACCTGGCGGTGGTGGCGGAGGGCGTGTTCGGCGTCCTTGAGGCGAACCCGTCCACGTCTGGCGGCGGTCATGAACTGCCGGGAGATGGTGCTTCCGAAAAACGCCCAGATCACCAGAACATCTATGAGCAGAATGAGATAAAGTGACATGAAAGGGTTCCGGCGGGCCGTCAAAGCTGAAACCACAATGTCAGCCGCTGCCGCCGGTTTTCAAGGCTGATCCCCGTGCTTCGGGCGGGTTGAAACTTGAAATTGGAAACTTGGAAACCCGCATCCGTTGCCCTTTCCGCCTTTATTGAACAGATGACCGCAAAGGTTCCGCAATGGACTGGATGGGAAAACCCTTCGTGATCTTTGCGAGCTTCTGTTCAAAACGGATTATTCCCCGTTGAGCACGGTCAGGAGGACGGTGCCGCCGGGTTCGGGGACGGGGCCGACGATGATCGGTTGTCCGGGCAGCAGGTTGACGCGGGTGGTGACGACGAGCTGGCCGCGGCGTTCGAGGTTCACGGTGCAGGAGCGGCCGCGGAGTTCGCGGAAGGCCAGGGTCAGGCCCGAATCCAGAGACACCCGCAGGTTTTCCGCCGGCGTGACGGTCCGGGTGGAGAGGAGCTGGTAGGAGGAATAGCGCAGGGTTTCTTTCAGGAACGGCAGGACGTCGGTGATGCCGGCGTTTTTTTCCTGGGGACCGGAGTTGCCGGCGGCGATGACGCGGATTTGGACGTGCTGCAGGGCCGTTTCCGCCGCGGCCCGGGCCGGGGCGGGCCACGCCGCCAGACAGAGGATCAGGCACAAGGCCAGCCATTCGGGCCGCCACAGGCGAGAGAACCGGGGCATGAAGCGCATGGAGTCGTCTCCTCTCATTCTTTGTTCAGTCCGGAAACCAGAATCATGGTGGCTTTGCGGCGCGGGTCGCTGACGATGAGGAAGCCGGACCCGGCGGGGGTTTCCACGGATTCCACGGTGCGGCCGCGGGCGGCCAGGCCGCGGGACTCGGCCGCGTCCGGCCGGGCGATCATGGACCAGACGCCGGCGCCGGCGCCGGCCAGGAGCAGGAGCCCGGCGGCCAGGGCGAACATCAGGGTTCCCGTGCCCACGGCGGGAGCGGGGGCGGAGCTTGGGCGGACGCCTTCGAGGCGGCGGCTCAAACGGTCGCGGAAAGCGGCGGCGTCCGCGACTTCCGGCACGGCGTGCCGGGCCTGGAGCTGGCCGCGAATGTCAGACCAATCATGCCGTTTCATGGGCTTGTTCCTCTTCGATCAGCCGGCGCAGGCGCCGGCGTGCGTGAAAAAGTCTGGACATCACCGTGCCGATGGAGACACCGGTGGCTTGTGCGATCTGGCGGTATTCCAAACCGTCCACCTCCCGCAGGAGGATGGCGGTGCGGTGATCTTCTCCGAGTTTGGCCAGGGCCCGTTCGATGAGTTCACCCAATTCTTTCCGTTCGGCCAGTTGTGCGGGGGAGGGTGCTCCGGGATCCGCCACCCGGGCCAGCGGATCATCCAATCCATCATCTTCAAGGGTGGCAAGGGGTTCCTGGGTTGGGAGGGCTTCCTCCCGGCGGCGGAGGCGGCGGAGTTCATCGAGCGCGGCGTTGCGGACGATGCGGCACCACCAGCGCCCCAGGGCTTCCGTCCCTTCGAACCGGGGCAGCGCCTGCCAGCCTTTGACACAGGTATCGACGACGACATCATCACTGGCGTCCGGTCCCACCAGGCGGATCGCGATCCGCGTCACCAGCGGGCGGTATGGTTCGAACAGTTCCGCAAAAGCGTCACGATCACCGGCGCGGGCCCGGTCGAGCTGTTCCTGGATTCCTTTTTGGTCTTGGTTCATGCCGGGGGCCTGCGGCGCCTTCTATGAGAGGGATAACGTTGCGGAACGCGGGATTATTCTAAACGGTCGTGAAAAAAACGCGGCCGCCGGGTTTGGAGATTGGCGCGGCCGTGGGTTATGTTGCTGGTTCCGGACGGAAATGCAAATCGGCGCGCAGAGAAAACCGGGCGGGCACGATTTGTAACTTCACCAGCGAGAGGCTCATGATCTACCGTACACTCGGGCGCACCGGACTGAAGGTTTCGCAACTGGGTTTTGGCGCCATGCGGTTGCCGATGACAGGGACGGGGGATTCCGCCCGGGTCAACCGCGAACTGGCTGTGCCCATGATCCACCGCGCCTTTGCGGCGGGCGTGAACTACATCGACACGGCCGTCGGCTATTGCAATCAGGACAGTCAGCGGGCTGTCGGCGACGCGCTCAAGGGCTGGCGCGACAGCGTCATTCTTTCCACCAAAAATCCTTATTACGGCCCGGACGAGAAGGAGTGGTGGCGGCTGCTGGAACAGAGCTTGGAGCGGCTCCAAACCGACCACCTCGACATCTATAATCATCACGGCATCAACTGGAAAAGCTGGGTTGAGAACGTGGAGCCGCGGGTGGCCGGCTGGATGCGGAAGGCGAAGGCTCAGGGGCTGATTCGGCACATCTGCACCTCGTTCCACGATTCCCCCGAGGCTTTGAAGAAGCTTGTGGAGACCGGCTACCCTGACGTCATCACCCTGCAGTACAACCTTCTTGACCGCAGCCTGGAAGAGGGTATTGCCCTGGCCCATGAACGCGGCCTCGGCGTGGTCGTCATGGGGCCGGTGGGCGGCGGGCGGCTCGGGGACGCCAGCGCGGTGCTGGAAGGGTTGGTTCCGGGCATCGCCCGGGTGCCGGAACTGGCCATGCGCTTTGTTCTGGCCAACCCGCATGTGGCGGTGGCGCTGTCAGGAATGAGCACAATGGCGCAGGTGGAGGAAAATCTGCGGGTGACCGCGGATCCGGCGCCGCTGTCGGCGGCGGACCAGGCTGCGATTCAGGAGCATCTGTTGCGGCTGAAAAAGCTGGCGGATCTGTATTGTACCGGGTGCAACTACTGCATGCCCTGTCCGGGCGAAGTGGCGATCCCCAAGATTTTCGAGCGGTACAATCGCGGCCGGGTCTACGGGCTGTGGGATTCGGCGCGCGGCGACTATGCCCGGCTTGGGACGGTGCCGTGGGACGGTGGGAAAAAGGCGGACGCCTGCTCGGAGTGCGGGGTCTGTGAGAAAAAATGTCCGCAGAACATCCCGATCCGGCAACAGTTGCGCGAGGCGCACCGGGCACTGACCGGGGAGTAGGCGGGTTCCGCTGCCTGAATTATTCACGGAACTCCAAAATTAGTTGAACAGAAGGTCGCAAAGGTCACGAAGGGGTTCCGTTCCGGGAGAGGCGCGTTATAGTGCCGTCAGGGTTGGCAGTCGCGAGGAGGAGGACGAGATGGCAAGCAAGAGCGTAGTTCGGCGCGTTACGGGGGATGATGTGGCGAGGGATGCGGGGGTGTCCCGGGCGCTGGTCTCCTATGTGATGAACAATGCGGCGGGGATCCAGGTTCGGGACTCGACGCGGCGTCGTATTTTGGAGGCGGCATCGCGTCTGCATTACCGGCCCAATCATTCCGCCCGGGCCGTGCGTCTGGGGCGGTTCAACTGTCTGGCGTTGCTTCTGGGAACGAAGTTTTACCTGCCCCAGCCGTTGCTGGAAGGGTTGTTTCGGGCCGCCGGGATGCAGGCGCAGCACCTGTTGCTGTCCGGCCTGCCTGAGCGCGAATTGACGGACGTGCAGTTGGCGCCTCTGGTTTTGCGTGAACTGATGGTGGACGGCATCCTGCTCAACTGCCCGGAAGATGTGCCCGGAGAGTTGTTTCCCACTTTGGAGCGGTCCGGCCTGCCCTGCATTTCCATCAACCTGAACCGGCCCGCGGATTGTGTGTATCCGGCGGACCGCGAGGCTGCGGCCCTGGCGACCCGGCATGTGCTTGAGCTTGGGCACCGGCGGGTCGGCTACATCAACTTGACCGGCAGCGGCACTCATTATAGTCAGGCGGCGCGGGCGGAGGGGTATGCCGAAACGTTGCGCCAGGCGGGATTGGAGCCCCGGGTGTTGGCTCCCGCCGCGGCCCCTGCTGCCGCCGGCGGGATGCGCCTGGTTCTGGATTGGTTGCTGCAACCGGAACGGCCCACCGCGATCCTGGCCTATTCCACGCCTTCCGCGACCGCCCTGATGCTGGCCGCGGCGCATTTGGGTCTGAGCGTGCCGCAGGATCTGTCGGTCATCACCATTGACATGGAGAATAGCGCGCCCATCGGCCTGTGTTTTGGCAGGTGTCTGACCTCGTTTTTGATGCCGTGGCGCGCCGTGGCGCATGAGGCGGTGGACATGCTGCTGGCCAAGATCGCGCAGCCGGATGTGCCGCTGCCCTCCCGGGCCGTGCCCTACCCCCCGTTGCAGGCAGGCGAGTCCTGCTCGCCGCCGCCGCGGGGATAATCCCAGTTAAAAATCAAACTGGGTATTTCCTGCGGCGGCCGCGCCGCTTTGGAGTGTCGGCGGCTTGACGCCGCTTTCCCCGGCGGCGGAGCCGCCATCCCATGCGTAATTCGACTCCCACGCCTTGACAGCAGCGGAGATGGCAACAGGATGCCGGTTCCACCGGCGAGGAAAAGCGGTGTCAAGTCACCGCACTCCAAAGATGCTGCGCATCGGTACAAGGAGACTCGAATCCTTAAGTTGACGTGCATGCCCGCCGGGGCTTCCGCGGCGGACGGCATCTGTCGAAATTGAACGTCGGCGTCAGTTCGTGTCCGCTGGTGAACGCAGGTTGCGGTATTAGTCTATAGGGATTCCGGCCGCACGGCGCTGTTCGCGTGCCCCGGCTTGGCACCCCCATGGGCTCACGACCGACAACTCTGCTTGAGAATTCCTCCCGGCGCATCGGCATGATGCGCGGCGTCTTACAGTTGGTCGAACAGGACCGCCGGCGGTTCCTGGGCATGCTGGTTCTGCACGTTATCAAGGCGTCGCCGACCTGGATCCTGCCGGTGGTGACGGCTAACGTCATCAACATCATCACGGATCCCGGCAACCACCCGCCCGAGGAATTGCTCTGGAACGGCCTGATCCTGTTCGGGTTCCTCTTGCAGAACGTGTACACCCACACGGCGTTCCAGAATCTGCTGAGCCGTATCCTGCGCAACACCGAGGCGACCCTGCGCGGCGCCCTGACCCGGCGGATTCAGCACCTTTCCATGACCTTTCTGGACCGGTCGGAGAGCGGCCGGCTGCAATCCAAGGTCCTACGTGACGTCGAGTCCGTGCAGATGTTCTACAACCAATTGGTGGTCAGTGTTTTTTCCGGGGGCGTTCTTCTGGCCGTGGCCATGGGGGTGACCCTGTACCGGCGGCCGGTGATCGCCCTGGGCTATGTGATCATGGTGCCGATCTGCGTGGTGCTGGTCCGCCGCTTCCGCCGCTCGCTGGAACGGGTCAACCGCTTGTATCGGGAAAGCATGGAGCGCATGTCGGCGCGCATTATCGAGATGATCGAGATGCTGCCGGTGACCCGGGCCCACGGCATCGAGGACGCGGAGATCCGGCGGATGGACCGCCAGTACGAGTCGGTGCGCAGTTCGGGAGTGCGGCTGGACACCATCAGCGCCATCTTCAACGCCGCGCTCTGGGTCACTTTCCAGCTTTTTCAGATGTCTTTCCTTTTCACCCTGGCCTGGCTGGCCTATCGCGGCGATGTGCGGATCGGCGGGTGGACGGTTTTCGCCGGCAAACTGCCGGTCGGTGACGTGGTGCTCTTCCACAGCTTTTTCACCATGATCGTCACCTCTGTCTCCACCATCCTCGGGGTTTTCCCCATCCTCAGCAAAGGTGTGGAATCGCTCCGCTCCATCGGGGAAGTGCTGGAGAGCCCGGACATCGAGCGCAACGCCGGCAAGCTGCCGGTGGCGGCAGTGGCCGGGTGCTTCACCTTCGAGAACGTTTCCTACACCTACGCCGGCGCGCCGCGCCCCGCGGTGGCGGAGTTTTCCCTGGAGGTGAAGGCGGGGGAATGCGTCGCCGTGGTCGGCGGCTCGGGCTCCGGGAAGTCCACCCTTATGAGCCTGATCGTCGGTTTCCGCCGGCCCCAGTCCGGCCGTCTGCTCCTGGACGGGCGGGACATGGAGACTCTGGATCTGCGCCAGTACCGGCGCGACCTGGCCGTCGTCCCCCAGAACACGCTGCTCTTCAACGGCACCATTCGCGAGAACATCACCTACGGCCTGCCCGGCGTCACCGATGCGGAAATCTGGCGCGCCGTGGAAATCGCCAACTGCGCCGAGTTCATCCAGGCCCTGCCCAAGGGGTTGGATTCGCCCCTGGGCGCCCACGGCGGCCGCCTCTCCGGCGGGCAGAAACAGCGGATCAGCATTGCCCGGGCGCTGCTGCGCGATCCACAGGTCATCATTTTCGACGAGGCCACGTCCGCGCTGGACGTCGCCTCGGAGCGGTTGGTGCAGGAAGCCATCGCCCGCATGGTCAAGGGGCGCACCACCTTTATCGTCGCCCACCGCTTCTCCACCATCCGCATCGCCACGCGCATCGTGGTGCTCAAGGATGGCCGCTGTGTGGAATGCGGCCCGGCGGAAGAACTGCTGGCCCGCGACGGCGAGTTTCGTCGCCTGCACCGCTTGCAGAGCTGAGGCCGGATTCCCGTTGAAACGGAGGCTCTTGCCACGGATGTCACGGCCACGGCGACCGCCGGCAGTCCGCCCAAACTCTTCGTCCGCCTCAAGGTCATCCAGAACCCGCCGTGAACGGGCGCTTCAACCCCTGCGGCGCCTTGGGCCCCGGTTAGCCGCGCCGGCGCCGGAGCGTCAACAGGGCGCCGCCGCCCATGAGCAGGAGCGCGGCCGCCGCGGGTTCGGGAACGTTGACCATCGGTACGCTTACGCCGCCGGCGTACACCATACCCGGATCTTTCATGTTAAACATCATCCCTCCCGGCGGGGGAATGGCCGAGGGAGAGATCCACAGCCAACTGCTGTTGGACGCGGCTCCGTAAGCTAGCATGTTTGTAATCAGGTTGGCATCGTAATACTTGATGGCCATGATTGTTCCGGCAGCAGGGAGGCCCGCAATCGTTCCGGGAATGGCGGTGTCAATCGTGCCCGAGAACAGGAAGCGTACGTCGGTTCCGGTTTTTGCTGTATTGTCGCCCATCGTCGCCACGGAAAAGAGCGAGGTTGAGGTGTTCTCACCAAAAACCGGAATCCATGTGCCGTTAAAGGGATTGCTTGTGGTGCTCATGGAGTAGTATCCCAACTGCAAGGCAAACCCGTCCCCGTTAGCGGCCGTACCGGCGCCGGAGAGTGGCGTTATCCCGTCAGCCTGATAGATCCTCTGTGCGGTCGGGGGATTGTATTTCCACGTCAAACCAATGGTGTCGGCGTAAATGGCCGTCGAACTGACGGCTGCCATGACAAACGTCACGGAAAGAATTCTCAGGTTCATGGGAGGGGAACTCTCTGTTGGGTTGGGTCAGGTCGGTTTTAGTTGAGGGAATAATTCAGCGTGGTCTGAATGTAGGAATTCGCAGGCGTCATAGCTCCTCTTCGACGTATCAGGAAAGCGGATCCAGAAGGAATTGGATGGTCGTCTTGCAAGTTGTTATCGGGATCGTCATCGCGAATCCATCCATAGTCGGGGTAGTAGTAATACGTCTTCCACCCGTTGTTTTCCCAGAGATAGACATTGTCGGCGCTCATGGCCGTCTCCCCGGTGGTCCATCCCGGACTTCCGATAAAGCCGAATTGAGCTATGGTGCATGCCGTGGGAAGCGGATTTGAAAGGAGAGTTAACCCCGGGGCGACCACTGTTACGGTCTGGGTGTTTGCAGGCACCGCGCCAAGCGTGACCAGATAATCTGCGGGCAGAACATTCTGTGAAATCCGCCCGACCAGCACTCCCTCGTCGGGAAAAAGGACGGCATTGGTTTGCAGGTTGTTGTCCGGATCTGTGTCTAATATCCAGCCGTAATCAGGGTAGTAATAGTAGGCTGACCACCCTTGGTTGGACCAGAAATAAACAACATCCGCACCCATGGCGGTTTCGCCTTTTTTCAGCTTGACCGAGGCGTCATCGGCTCCGAAGACCGAGCCGAGGGTGTGGGCCGGGGAAATAGAGACGTTGTCCCCCGTTGCCAAAAGTGAAGACAAGGTCAGTCCGGGAGTGTCCACCGCCACCGAGGTGGCGGTCGCCACCGTGATCAGGAAACTGCGCCCCGTGGCTTTGGCGGTGGTGGCGCTTTTGACATGAAGCAGATGCGGCACGGAAAGCAGGTCGCCCAGGGCGGCGCCGCCCAATTGGACGGTGCTGCCGGAAACCATGGTGACGGTTCCGGTGAAAACCGCCGGCCGGGAAAGCGGGAAGCTCACGGGCGTGAATACCCGCTCCACTCCGTTCGGCGAGGGCGCAAGAGTGGCCGCCATCACCCCCACAGGATCGGTGTTCGCGGCCTGGGCGGCGGCCAGTGAAAGCCATGAGATCAAGAGGATGGGAAGGGGAGTTTTCATGGTCATACGTTTCAGGTTCCATGTGTAGGTTATGGCGGCCTGGCGGCGGCGTAACGAATTGTAATTAAATATAAGCATAGGCGATCATCCTAGTTTTGTCAAACAACGAGTTTTGAAATTGCCGGAGCTTGCGTGGCGTTGGTTTATGGCGGCGGGTTCTGAGTGACCATGAGGCGGACGAAGAGTTTGGCCGTGCTGCCGCCGGTGACGGAGGCAGTGACCTCGATCTCGTCATTCAGCGGCGCCGCGCGAGCGATGACCACCTTGTTCTTAATCGTTACGGTCACCCCGTTGCCGGTGGCGCCTGCCGCGTACCAATGCGTCAGGTCGGGGGACCATTCATAGCTGACGGTGACATCCGTCGCCAGGTCATGGCCGCGGGAGTGGCGGAAGGTCATTTCGAGTGGTGTGCCTGCGATCTGGGCCAACGCCGGCGCTCCGGCCGCCTGGCTCGGATCGGCCCCGAGATAGCGCTCCATGCCGTTACGAATCCCGTCGCCGTCCGGGTCGTCGTCAAAAGCGGTCTTGCCGCCCACGGCGGGATGAGCGTCGATCCACGCGGCATAGGTTCCGGGGGCGGGTGGCGCCGGCTTGACGGCGAGGCTGAAGGCCTGGGTGGAGGACAGGGCGTTGGCGCCGGTGACGCGAACGGTGAAGCTGGCGGTGCCGGAGGCCACGGGGGTCCCGGTGATGATGCCGTTGTCTTTGATCAAGTTCAAGCCGTCGGGGAGGCTGCCCGCGGCGATGAACCAGGCATACGGCGCGGTGCCGCCGGTGGCGGTCAGGCACAGGCTGTAGGCGACGCTGGCGGTGCCGGTGGGCAGGCTGGCCGCGACGAGGGTCGGGCTGGACTGCAGCGGGGCGGTGGTCCGGATGGTGCCGTTGTTGGTGTCGGCGACATAGAGGTTGCCGTCGGCATTCACGGCCAAGCCATAGGGTAGGTTGAACTTGGCGTTGCGATTTGCGCCGTCGGCGCTGCCGTCGACTCCTGGCGTGCCGCCGATGGTGACGACCATGCCGGCGGGGGAGATCAGGCGGATGGTGTGGTTCGAGTTGTCGGCGACATAGAGATTGCCGTTGCTGCGGTCAATCGCGATGCCTGTGGGGCCATTAAACCTGGCATCGGCCAGGGCGCCGTCGGCGCTGCCGGGGATGCCCTGGGCGCTGCCGGCGAGGGTGGTGACGGTTCCGTCCGCCGTGATCATGCGGATGGCATGGTTGCCCGAGTCGGCGACGTAAAGAGTGCCGTCCGCATCCACGGCCACGCCGTTGGGGGTGTTGAACCTGGCGTTGTCGCCGGTGCCATCGTCGTTGCCGGAGAGGCCCGGGCTGCCGGCGAAGGTGGAGACGGTTCCATCTGCGGAGACTTTCCGGATGGTATGATTGTAGGTGTCTGCCACATAAAGGGTTCCTTTGCCATCAACCGTCACGCTGTAGGGCAGGCGGAACCTGGCGTCGGCGCCGGCGCCGTCCGCACTGCCGGTTTCGCCGGGGCTGCCGGCGAGGGTGGTGATGGCGCCGTCCGCGGTGATCTTGCGGATGGTGCTGTTGCCGGTGTCGGCGACATAGAGCGTTTTGCTGGCGGCGTCGACGGCTATGCCGTAGGGCAAAGAGAACCTGGCCGCGGCGCCGATGCCATCGTCGCTGCCGGAGAGGCCCGGGCTGCCGGCTATGGTGTAGGCGATGCCGGCCGGCATGACCATGCGGATGGTGTGGTTGCTGCTGTCAGCGACGTAGAGGTTGCCGTCGGCGTCCACAGTCATGCCGCAGGGATTGTAGAACCTGGCGGCGGCGCCGATGCCGTCGGTGGCGCCGGTTGCGCCCGGGGTGCCGGCGAGGGTGGCCCAGGTCCGGCTTTCTACGGCCATGAAGGTCACGGGCAGGGTGAATGTCGTGGCCTCGGCGTCGGTGACCTGGACGATGATGCTGGTGGTGTTGGCGACGGTCGGGGTGCCAGTGAGGATGCCGGCGGCGGAGAGGCTGATGCCGGCGGGCAGGCTGCTGCCCGCGGCCACAGACCAGGTGTAGGGGGTTACGCCGCCGGAGACGGTCAGGGTATTGCTGTAGGCCAGACCGGCAAAGCCTGCGGGCAGCAGGTTGGCGGTGAGGATGGTCAGCGGAGTGGCCTCGACCACCGCGAGGGCAAAGGCCTGGGTGCTGGTCTTGGCGTTGGCATCGGTCACCCGGGCGGTGAAGCTGGCGGCGCCGGTGGCGACCGGGGTGCCGGTGAGGATGCCGCTGCTGCCGGTCAGGCTGAGGCCGGAGGGGAGGGTTCCGGCGACGAGGGACCACGCATAGGGCATGGCTCCGCCCGTGGCGGCCAGGGGCTGGCTGTAGGCGCGATTGACGATGCCGTCGACCAGGATGGGCGCGGTGGTGATGGTCGGCGGGATGGGGGCGGTCATGCGGATGGTATGGTTGCCGGAATCCGCGACATAGATATTGCCCGCCGTGTCTACCGTGATGCCCGTGGGGCTGTTGAACCTGGCGGAGCTGCTGGCGCCATCGGCGCTGCCGGAGACCTCGGGAGCGCCGCCGATGGTGATGACCTCGCCGGCCGGGGTGACCTTGCGGATGGTGTGGTTGCCGGAATCCGCGACATAGAGATTGCCGTTGCCGTCAATCGCGACGGCGTCGGGATGGCTGAACCTGGCGGAGTTGCCGGCGCCATCGGCACTGCCGGGGACGCCGGGGATGCCGGCGAGGGTGGAGACGGCGCCGTCCGTGGTGATCTTGCGGAGGGTGCTGTTGTCGGAGTCGGCGATATAGAGGTTGCCGGCGGCGTCGACCGCGATCCCGTCGGGATGGTTGAACCTGGCGGCGGCGCCGGTATCATCGGTGCTGCCGGTTTCGTCGGGGCTGCCGGCGAGGGTGGAGACGGCGCCGTCCAGGGTAATCTTGCGGATGGTGCTGTTGCCGGAGTCGGCGACATAGAGGTTGCCGTCGGGGCTGATGACGATGCCATCGGGATGATAGAACCTGGCGGCGGCGCCGTCGCCGTTGTCGCTGCCCCACGTCCCGTCCGGGCTGCCGGCAAGGATGGAGACGGCGCCGTCTGGGGTGACCTTGCGGATGGCATGGTTGTCGGAGTCGGCGACATAGAGGTTGCCCTCGGTGTCAACCGCGAGGCTGTCGGGGTTGTAGAACCTGGCGGCGCTGCCGGTGTCATTGGTGTTGCCGGTTTCGCCGGGGCTGCCGGCGAGGGTGGAGACGGCGCCGTCCGCGGTGACTTTGCGGATGGTGGAGTTCCAGGTGTCGGCGACATAGAGGTTGCCGTCGGCGTCAACCGTTACGCCGGCAGGCATAAAGAACCTGGCGGCGGCAGCGGTGGCGTCGGTGCTGCCGGATTCTCCCGGGCTGCCGACGAAGGTGCTCCACACATAGCTTTCGACAATCGTCAGATAGAAGGTTTTGGTGATGGTCTGGGCATCGGCGCCGGCCGCCTGGATGACGACGCCGGTGGTGCCGGCGGCGACCGGGGTGCCGGTGAGGATGCCGCTGCCGGAGAGGGTCAGGCCGGCGGGCAGGCTGCCGTCGGCGACGGTCCAGGCATAGGGCGGGGTTCCGCCGGTGGCGGCCAGGCTCACGGTGTAGGCCTGGGAGGCGGTTCCCGTGGGCAGGCTGGCCGTGGCGATGGCCGGCGCGCCCGCGGCAATGGTCAGGTTGAACGCCTGGGTTGAGGACACGGCGTTGCCGCCGGTGACCCGGACGTTGAAGGCGGCGGCGATGGCGGCGGCCGGCGTGCCGGTGATGAGGCCGGCGCTGGAGAGGCTCAGGCCGGCGGGCAGGCTGCCGGCGGCCATGGTCCAGGTGTATGGCATCACCCCGGTGGCGGCCAGTGCCTGGGTGTAGGCGCTGCCGAGGGTGCCGTCCGGCAAGGTGGCGGTGGTGATGGCCGGCGGGGTGTTCGCGGCCACGATGAGCAGGTTGAAGGTGATGGTGGAAGAGAGCGCATTGCCGCCGGTCACCTTGACGGAGAAGCTGATCTTGCCGGTGGCGGCCGGGGTGCCGGAGATGACGCCATTTTCGTTTAGGCTGAGGCCCTCGGGCAGGCTGCCGTCGGCCACGGCCCAGGAAGCTTTGGACGAACCGCCGCCGTTGACGGTCAGCGCCTGCTCGTAGGCAAAGCTGGAGGCGCCGGTCATCAGGCTGGTGGTGGTAATGACGGGCGCGGCGGTCGGATCTTCCACGACAGCGAGAGAGAGTGTGGCCTTGGCGGACAGGGCGTTGGCGTCCGTCACCCGGACGGAGAAGGCGGCGGTGCCGGTGGCGGCCGGGGTGCCGGTGAGGATGCCGCTGCCGGTCAGGCTGAGGCCGGCGGGCAGGCTGCCCTCGGCGAGGGACCAACTGTACGGCGTGGCGCCGCCGGTGGCGGCCAGGGGCTGGCCGTACGCAAAGTTCATGGTGCCGGAGGCCAGGCTGGTGGTGGTGACGACCGGCGGCGCGGGGGGCGTTCCCTTGCTGACGCGGTAGTTGGAGGAGTCGAACACATAGACGGTGCTTCCGGTGCGGTCAACCGCAAGGCCGTTCGGCGAATAGAACCGGGCCTCTCCGCCCAACCCGTTGCTGAAACCGGAAATGCCGGGGCTGCCGCCGATGGTGGTGATGGCGCCCGCCGGGGTGATTTTGCGGATGGCATGACTGTTGGTGTCGGCCACATAGACATTGCCGGCCCCGTCCACGGCCACGCCGCGAGGATAATAGAAGGCGGCGGTGTTGCCAAACCCGCCACTGGCCAAGGTGGTGACGGCGCCCTCCGGCGTGACTTTGCGGATGGCATAGTTGGAAGAATCCGCGACATAGATGGTTCCGGCGGCATCCACGGCCACGCTGCAGGGATAGAAGAATCTGGCGACGTTGCCGGCGCCGTTCGTGCTGCCCATTGATCCCGGACTGCCGGCGAGGGTGGTGACCATGCCTTCCGGCGTAATCTTGCGGATCGTGTAATTGGAAGAATCCGCGACGTACACGGTGCCGGCGGCATCCACGGCCACGCCGTTGGGAGAGTAGAACCTGGCGGCGTTGCCGGCGCCGTCGGTGCTGCCAAACGATCCCGGACTGCCGGCGAGGGTGGTGACCACGCCGTCCGGCGTGGTGACCTTGCGGATGGTGTGGTTGGAAGCATCCGCGACATACAGGGTTCCGGCGGCATCCACGGCCACGCTGCTGGGATAGTTGAACCTGGCGGCGGTGCCGGTGCCGTTTGTGTTGCCCATCGATCCCGGACTGCCGGCGAGGGTGGAGACGGCGCCGTCCGGCGTGACCTTGCGGATCGTATGGTTCGAGCGGTCGGCGACATAGAGATTGCCCGCGCTGTCCACCGCTCCGCCGTAGGGATAGTAGAATCTGGCGGCGGTGCCGGTGCCGTTGAGACTGCCGATGGTGCGGGGCAGGCCGGCAAAGTTGGCCCAGGCATAGGTGTCCTCGACGATGGTCAGGCTGAACGTCCGGGAGGCGGCCAGGGTGTCGCGGCCGGTGACCATAATGGTGACGTTGGCGATGGGGCCGGCGACGGTCGGGATGCCGGTGATGACGCCGCTGCCGGAGAGGGTCAGGCCTGCGGGCAGACTGCCGGAGATGACGGACCAGGTATACGGGAGCGCGCCGGAGGTGGCGGTCAGGATCTGGTTGTAGGGCACACCCACGGTGCCGGCGGCCACGGTGCCGGTGACAAACACGGGCAGATTTTGGGCAATGGGGAGGGTGAAGGTCTTGGTCGCGGCCAGGCCGTTGCCGCCAGTGGCCCGGAGGGTGACGCTGGCGATGCCAAGGGCCACCGGGGTGCCGGAGATGATGCCGCTGCCGGAGAGGGTCAGGCCGGCGGGCAGGCTGCCGGCGGCCACGGACCAGGAGTAAGGCGAAGTCCCGCCCGTGGCGGTCAGGTTGTAAGTATAGGTGCGGGAGAGGGTGCCTGTAGTCAGAATGCTTGTGGCGATGGTGGGGGCGCCCGGCGCGACGGCCAGGAGGAAGCTTCGGGTCGAGGAGATGGCGTTGGCGCCGGTGACCCGGACGGTGAAGCTGGCCGTGCCGGTGGTGATCGGCGTGCCGGTAATGATGCCGACGGGGTTCAGGCTCAAGCTGGCGGGCAGGCTGCCGGTGGCCAGGGTCCAGGCGCAGGGCGCGACGCCGGTGGCGGCCAGGGGCTGGCTATAGGCGATGCCGACGTTGCCGGCCGCCAGGCTGGTGGTGGTAATGACCGGCGGCGTGGTTGTGTCCACCGCGGCAAGCGTAAATGCGGCGGCGGCGGACAAGCCGTTGGCGCCGGTGACCTGGACGGTGAAGCTGGCCGTGCCGGTGGCGGCCGGCGAGCCGTTGATGAGGCCGTGGCTGTCCAGGCTCAGGCCTTCGGGCAGGCTGCCGGCGGTCAGGGCCCAGGCGTAGGGGGGGGTGCCGCCGGTGGCGGCCAGGGCTTGGCTGTAGGCCAGGCCCATCGCGCAGGGCGTCAAGGCGATGGTGGTGATGGTCGGCGGCGAGACGGGATCAGCGACGACAAGGGTGAACGCGGCCGTGGCGGTCAGGGCATTGGCGCCGGTAACCCGGACGGTGAAGCCGGCGATGCCGCCGGCGGCCGGGGCGCCGGAGAGGACGCCGTCGCTGGCGAGGCTCAGGCCGTCAGGCAGGTTGCCGGCGGCGAGCGACCAGGCGTAGGGGGTGGCGCCGCCGGTGGCGGTCAGTGCCTGGCTATAGGCGCAGTTCGCGGTGGCGGTCGGCAGGCTGAGGCCGCTGATGGCCGGCGGGAAGACGAGCGTTCCCTTGCTGATGCGATTATTTTGCGAGTCCATCGCATAGAGTGTCTGCCTTGCGCTGTCCACGGCAATGCCATAAGGATAGTAAAATCTGGCCGCGCCGCCCACGCCATCGCTGGCGCCGGAAATATCCGGGCTGCCACCAATGGTGGTGACGACGCCCGCCGGAGTGATCTTGCGGATGGTGTTGCTGTAGTTTTCCGCCACATAGACAGTGCCGGAAGCGTCCACGGCCACGCCGGCAGGATAGAAGAAGCGTGCGTTGCTACCCGTGCCATCCGTGTTTCCAGGGATGCCGCCGCCGGCAAAGGTGGAGACGGTGCCGGAGGGGGTAATTTTGCGGATGTTGTAGCTGTAATAATCCGCGACATAGACGGTTCCGGCGGCGTCCACGGTCACGCCGGTGGGATGGTTGAACCTGGCGGCGCTGCCCGTGCCGTTCGTGTTCCCAGTGACATTCGCCAAGCCGGCCAGAGTGGTGACGGCGCCATCCGGCGTGATCTTGCGGATGAGGCTGTAGCCGTTATCCGCGACATAGACGGTTCCGGCGGCGTCCACGGCCACGCCGGCGGGGTTGTAGAACCTGGCGGCACTGCCGGCGCCATCGGTGTAGCCGATGGCTGCCGGGCTGCCGGCGAAGGTGGTGACGGTGCCGTCGGGCGTCGTGACCTTGCGAATGGTGTGGTTGCCGTAATCCGTGACATAGAGGGTGTCGGCGGCGTCGATGGCGATGCCGTAAGGCGAATAGAACTTGGCGGTGCTGCCGACGCCGTCGGTGCTGCCGGAGAGGCCCGGGTTGCCGGCGAGTGTGGTGACCACGCCGGCGGGCGTGACCTTGCGGATGGTGTGGTTGCTTTTGTCGGTGACATAGAGGTTGCCCTGGCTGTCCACCGCTCCGCCATTGGGATAGGAGAATCTGGCGGCGGTGCCGGTGCCGTTGAGGTTGCCGCTGGTGCGGGGCAGGCCGGCAAGGTTGGCCCACGCATAGAGGTTTTCCACGGTGGCCAGGGTGAACGGGTAGGAGGAGGAGAGCGCGTCGGTTCCGATGACCTGAATGGTGAAACTGGCCGAGGTGCCGGGCACGTTAGAGAGGCCGGTGAGGACGCCGTCGCGGCTCAAGGTAAATCCGGCCGGCAAGCTGCCGGAGATGACGGCCCAGGTATAGGGCGGGGCGCCGGCCGTGGCCGTCAAGATCTGGTTGTAGGGCACGCCCGCCGTGGCGGCAGGCAGGTCGTAGCCGAAGAACACAGGCGTGTTCTGGGCAATGGTGATGGTGATGTTCTTGGTGGAGACCGCATTGTCGCCGGAAACTTGGATGGTGACGTTGGTGGTGCCCACGGCTGTCGGCGTGCCGGTGACGAGGCCACTACTGCTGGAGAGGCTCAAGCCGGCGGGCAGGCTGCTGCCGGCGGCCACGGACCAGGTGTAGGGCGTCATGCCGCCGGTGGCAAACAATGGATAGCTGTAGGCCCGGGAAATTGTGCCCGTTATCAACATCGACGAGCTGATGGTCGGCGGGGTTCGGGAAATCACCAGAGTGAACGCCTGGGTTGAGGCCAAAGCGTCGCTGCCGGCGACCCGGACGGTGAAGCTGGTGGACCCAGTGGCCACCGGTGTGCCGGTGATGATGCCTGCGCTGGAGAAGGTTAACCCACTTGGCAGGTTTCCGGAAGCGATGGACCATGTGTAGGGGAGCGCGCCGCCGGTGGCGGCCAGGGTTTGGCTGTAACCGGTGCTGATCATGCCGGTCATCAGGGAGGTGGAGGTGATGAACGGCACGGCGGACGCTTCCAGGATGACCAGGCGGATGGAGATGGCGTCGGCCAGGGTATTGGCCCCTTTCGCCTGGACGGTGAAGGTGGCGGCGCCGGCGGCGGCCGGGGTGCCGGAGATGACGCCGTCCTCGCCCAGGCTCAGGCCGTTGGGCAGACTGCCGGAGGCAAGGACCCAGGTGTAGGGCGGGACGCCGCCGGTGGCGGTCAGGGGCTGGCTGTAGGCACGGCCCACCACGCCGACTGCCAGGCTGGTGGAGGTGATGGCCGGCGGGGCGGTCGGATCCACGATACTGAGGCTGAACGCGGCCGCGCCGGGCAGGTTCCGGCTGTCGATCACCTGGACGGTGACGTTGGCGTTTTCAAAGGTGGTCGGGACGCCGGTGATGACGCCGCTGCCGGTCAGGCTCAAGCCGGCGGGCAGGCTGCCGGAGGCGACGGACCAGGTGTAGGGCGGAGTGCCGCCGGTGACGGTCAGTGCCTGGTCGTAGAAGGAGGCGATCATGCCGGTTTGCAGGCCGGTAGTCGTGATGATCGGCAAGGAGGTGGGAATTCCCTTGCTGACGCGATAGTTATTGGAATCAACCACATAAAGGGCCTGCGTCGTGTTGTCAACGGCAATGCCGCGCGGGTAGTAGAATCTCGCTTCGCCGCCCACGCCATCTTTTGCCCCGGTACCGGTACCGGTTATGAGGGGGCTGCCACCGATGGTGGTGACGACGCCCGCCGGGGAGATCCGCCGGATGGTGGAGTTGTTGCTGTCCGCGACAAAAAGGTTGCCGGCGGCATCCACGGCCAGGCCGTAGGGATAGTAGAACCGGGCGGCGGTGCCGATCGCGTCCGTGCTTCCCATCAGTCCGGAGGTGCTGCCGGCAAAGGTGGTGACGACGCCGTCGGGCGTGACCTTGCGGAGGGGGTGGTTGTTAGAATCTGCGACATAAACGTTGCCGGTGGCATCCACGGCCAGGCCGTAGGGATAGTAGAACCGGGCGGCCGTGCCGGCGCCGTCGGTGCGGCCCGAGCTGCCGGGGGTGCCGGCGAGGGTGGTGACAACACCGTCGGGCGTGACCTTGCGGATGGCGTGATTGCTGCTGTCCGCCACGTAGACATTGCCGGTGGCATCCACGGCCACGCCGCCGGGGTTGTAGAACCGGGCGGCGGTGCCGGTGCCGTTGGTTTGGCCGTAACTGCCGGGAGTGCCGGCGAGGGTGGTGACGTCGCCGGCCGGGGTAACCTTGCGGATGGTGTGGTTGTTGCTGTCCGCCACATAGACATTGCCGGCGGTATCCGTCGTCACGCCCCTGGGATAATAGAACCTGGCGCCATGCCGGCGCCGTTCGTGCTACCCATCGATCCCGGACTGCCGGCGAGGGTGGAGACGACACCGGCCGGAGTAACCTTGCGGATGGTGTGGTTTGAAGAGTCGGCGACATAGAGATTGCCCAAGCGGTCCGTCGCCCCGCCGTAAGGACTGAAGAATCTGGCGGCGGTGCCGGTGCCGTTGAGGCTGCCCATGGAGCTGGGCTGGCCGACAAAGTTGGCCCAGACATAGGAGTTCTCGGCGGTGACCATGGTGAAGGACCGTGTGTATGACAGGGAGTCGCCGGCAGTCACCCGAACGGTGACGCTGGACGTGACGCCGGCGGTGGTCGGGGTGCCGGAGATGACACCGCTACTGGAGAGGATCAAGCCGGCGGGCAAGCTGCCGGAGTAGATGGACCAAGTGTAGGGGAGGACGCCGGAGGTGGCCGTCAGGACTTGGTTGTAGGGCACGCCCATCGTGCCGGCCGGCAAGGCGGTGGTAACGATCACCGGCGCGTTTGGGGCAACGTAGAGGCTGAACGCCTTGGTGGACGTCATGGCGTTGGCGCCGGTGACCCGGAGGGTGAGGCTGGCGGAGCCCAGGGCGGTGGGTGTGCCGGTGATGACGCCGTAGTTGCCGCTGCCGGTCAGGCTCAGGCCGGTGGGCAGGCTGCCGGAGGCGACAGACCAGGCATAGGGCGTGGCGCCGCCGGTGGCGGTCAAGATCATGCTGTACGGCCGGGAGATGGTGCCGGTGGTCAGCATGCTCGTGATGATGGTCGGCGAGGATGCGGTGGCTACGTAGAGATAGAAGGCCTTGGTCGAGGACAAGAGGTTGGCGCCGGCCACCTTGACCGAGAAGCTGGCGGTGCCAGTAACGGTGGGCGTGCCGGTGATGATGCCGGTGCTGCCGGTCAGATTTAGTCCGCCAGGCAGGCTGCCGGAAACGACGGACCAAGTGTAGGGCGTGACGCCGCCGCTGGCGGCCAGGGTCTGGTTGTAGAACACGCCGACGGCGCCGGCTGCCAGGCTGGAGGAGGTGATGGTCGGCGTGGTGGCGCTGCCGGTGACGAGGAGGTTGAACGACTTGGTCGAGGACATGGCGTTGGCGCCGCCCACCTTGACGGAGAAGCTGGTGGTGCCGGTGATGGCGGGCGTGCCGGTGATGATGCCGTAGTTGCCGCTGCCGGTCAGGCTCAGGCCGGTGGGCAGGCTGCCGGAGGCCAGAGCCCAACTGTACGGCGTTATGCCGCCGGTGGCGGCCAGGGTCTGATTGTAGACCACGCCGACATTTCCAGACGCTAAACTGGAGGAGGTGATGGTCGGCGCGGGGGCGGTCACTACGGAGAGAATGAAGGACTTGGACGAGGACACGGCGTTGGCGCCGGTCACCTTGATGGAGAAGCTGGCGCTGCCGGTGGTGGTGGGGGTGCCGGTGATGATGCCGGTGCTGCCGGTCAGATTTAGTCCGCCGGGCAGGCTGCCGGAGGAGAAGGACCAGGTGTAGGGCGCGGCGCCGCCGGTGGCCGTCAGGATCTGGCTGTAGGCCGCATTGACGGTGCCGGCCGCCAGGTTGGAGGAGGTGATGGTCGGCGCGATGCCGCTGCTGGTGACGGGGAGAGTGAACGACTTGGTGGAGGACATGGCATTGCCGCCGGTGACCTGGATCGAGAAAGCGGCGAGCGCGGTGGTGGCGGGCGTGCCGGTGATGATGCCGTAGTTACCGCTGCCGGTCAGGCTCAGGCCGGCGGTCAGGCTGCCGGAGGCCAGTGCCCAGGTATAGGGCGTGGCGCCGCCGGTGGCCGTCAGGATCTGGCTGTAGGCGAAGCCGAAGGTGCCGGTCGTCAGGCTGCCGCCGGTGGTAATGGTCGGCGGGAGGGGTGCACTGACCACCGTGAGGGTGAAGCTGCCGGAGCTGGACAGGGCGTTGGCGCCGGTGACGCGGATGGTGACGCTGGCGGAGCCGGCGGCGGCCGGGGTGCCGGTAATGATGCCGTAGCTGCTCAGGCTCAAGCCGGCGGGCAGGCTGCCGGAGATGACGGCCCAGGTGTAGGGCGTGGCGCCGGCGGTGGCGGCCAGGGTCTGGCTGTAGGCGAAGCCGACGGTTCCGGTCGCCAGTTGGGTTCCGGTCGTGATGACCGGCAGGCCTGGGGCGACCGTCAGGGTGAATGCCTGGGTTACGGACAAGAGATTGCTATCCGTGACTTGGACGGTGACGCTGGCGGAGCCGGCTGTGGCCGGTGTGCCGGTGATGAGACCGTCGCTGGTCAGGCTCAGTCCGGCGGGCAGGCTGCCGGTGGCCAGGGACCAGGTATAGGGCGTGACACCGCCGGTGGCGGCCAGGGCCTGGTTGTAGGCGAAGCCGACGGTGCCGGCGGCCAGGCCGGTGCTCGTGATGTCCAGTGATGAGGCCAGCAAACCCCTGCTGATGCGGTGGTTGGAGGAGTCGACGACATAGATTGTACCCCCGGCGCCGTCCACGGCAAGGCCATACGGCATGTTGAATCTGGCCGCGCCGCCCAGGCCGTCGGCCGTGCCGGAAATGGCGGGGCTGCCGCCGATGGTCGAAACGCCGCCAGCCGGGGTGATTTTGCGGATGGCATGATTGTAGGTGTCGGCGACATAGAGGTTGCCGGCGGCGTCCACCGCCACGCCGTGGGGCAGCGTGAATCTGGCGCCCGTACTCAGGCCGTCGGTGTTTCCGCTTGCGCCGGAATCGCTGCCGGCAAACGTCGTGACGGCGCCATCCGGCGTGACCTTGCGGATGGCATAGTTGTAATAATCCGCGACATAGATGGTTCCGGCGGAGTCCACGGCCACACTCGCGGGATAATTGAACCTGGCGGCGGCGCCTGTGGCGTTGATGCGGCCGGTCAGGCCCGGGCTGCCGGCGAGGGTGGTGACGGCGCCCTTGGAGGTGACCTTGCGGAGGGTGTGGTTGTTGCTGTCCGCCACATAAAGAGTGCCGGTGGCGTCCACGGCCAGGCCGGAAGGATTGTAGAATCGGGCGGCGTCCCCGGAGCCATCGGCACTGCCGGAGAGGCCCGGGCTGCCGGCGAGGGTGGTGACGGCGCCATCGGGCGCAACTTTGCGGATCGTGTGGTTGTTGCCGTCTGCCACATAGAGAGTGCCGTCGGCGTCGATCGCCAGGCCGGAAGGATTGTAGAAGCGGGCGGCGGAACCAGTCCCGTCGGTGCTGCCGGCGAGGCCCGGGCTGCCGGCGAGGGTGGTGACGGCGCCATCCGGCGCAACTTTGCGGATGGTGTGGTTCGAGCGGTCGGCGACATAGAGGTTGCCGATACCGTCCACGACGGCGTCATAAGGGGTCAGGAATCTGGCCGCGGCGCCAGCGCCATCGAGGTTGCCGCCAACGCCGGGCTGGCCGGCAAAGTTGGTCCAGGCGTAGGCGTTTTCCACGATGGTCAGGCTGAATGTCCTGGCGGCGGACCGGGCATCGTTACCGGTGACTTGGACGGTGAAACTGGCGGTAACTCCGGCGGTGATCGGGGTGCCGGTGATGATGCCGGCGCTGCTCAGGTTCAGGCCGGTGGGCAGGCTGCCGGAAACCAAGGACCAGGTGTACGGGGGCATTCCAGCGGTAGCGGTTAGGATCTGGCTGTAGGGCACGCCCGCCGTGCCGGCCGGCACGACGCTGGTGGTGACCGCGGGCAGGTTCTGGGCCACGATCAGGCTGAACGCCTTGGTGGAAGACATGGCATTGCCGCCGGTCGCACGGAGAGTGACGTTGGCGGTGCCCACGGCGGTGGGCGTGCCGGTGATGAGGCCGCTGCCGGTCAGGCTTAGACCGTCGGGCAGGCTGCCGGCGGCGATGGACCAGGAGTAGGGCGGAATTCCACCGGTGGCGGCCAGACCCTGGTTGTAAGCCCGGAGGACGATGCCCGTCGGCAGGACGCTGGTGACGATGGTCGGCGCGCCCGGGGCAATAAACAGGCTGAATTCCTGGGTTGAAGACGCGGCGTTGCCGCCGGTGACCTGGACGGTAAAGCTGGCGGTGCCGGTGGCGACCGGCGTGCCGGTGATAAGGCCACGGCTGGACAGGTCAAGGCCGGCGGGCAGGCTGCCGGAAGCCAGGGCCCAGGTGCAGGGCATCGCGCCGGTGGCGGCCAGGGCCTGGCTGTAGGCAAGGCCGGCGGTGCCGGTCGCCAGGCTGGTGGTGGTGATCACCGGCGGAGCGGCGGCCTCAACGATGACGAGGGAGAAGGCCAGGGATGCGGACATGGCATTGGCGCCGGTCGCCTGGATCGTGACATTGGCGGAGCCGGCAGCCTCCGGCGTGCCGCTGATGACGCCGCTGCTGTCCAAACTCAAGCCGGCCGGCAGGCTGCCGGCGGTGACGGCCCAGGCATAGGGAGGCAGGCCGCCGGTGGCGGCCAAGGTCTGGCTGTAGGTCACGCCGACCGCGCCGGTCATCAGGTTGGCCGTGGTGAGGGTCGGCGGCGTCGTCGGATCGGTAATGATGAGATTAAAGACCGCGGAAGAGGACATGGCATTGCTGCCGGTGACCCGGAACGTAAGCGTGGAAGTGCCGGCGGCGGTGGGGGTGCCGCGGATGAATCCGTCGCTGGACAGGCTCAGGCCGGTGGGCAGATCCCCGGCGGCGAGCGTCCAGGCGTAAGGTGTCATGCCGCCGCTGGCGGCCAGGGCCTGGTCGTAGGCGTGGTTCACCATGCCGATTTCCAGGCTGGTGGTGGTGATGATCGGCAGGGCGATGGGAACGCCCTTGCTGACGCGGTAGTTGTAGGAGTCAACCGCATAGAGGACTTGCCCGGCCCGGTCCACGACAATGCCGTACGGCTGGTTGAATCTAGCCGCGCCGCCCAGGCCATCGCTGGTGCCGGAAAGGCCGGGGCTGCCGCCGATGGTGGTGACGGCGCCCGCCGGGGTGATTTTGCGGATGGTGCGGTTATAGGTGTCGGCGACATAGACATTGCAATCGGCATCTGCCGCCACGCCGCGGGGCATGATGAACCTGGCGGCGCCGCCCGTACCGTCCGCGCTTCCGGCCATCCCGGTCGTGCTACCGGCAAAGAATGAGACGGTGCCGTCCGGCATGATCCGGCGGATGGCGTAGTTGTAACAGTCTGCGACATAAATGCTGCCGTTGCCGTCCACCGCCACGCCGGAGGGATAGTAGAATCTGGCGGCGGTCCCGACGCCGTTGGTTCGTCCGGAAACGCCCGGGCTGCCGGCGAAGGTGGTGACCACCCCAGCCGGGGTGACCTTGCGGATGGTGTGGTTGTTGCTGTCCGCGACGTAGAGATTGCCGGCCACGTCACTAGTGATTCCGGAAGGGCCATAGAATCTGGCGGCGGCCCCGGCGCCATCGGCACTGCCGGAAACACCCGGGCTGCCGGCGAAGGTGGTGACCACACCGGCCGGGGTGACCTTGCGGATGGTGTGGTTGTTGCCGTCCGTGACGTAGAGATTGCCGGTGGCGTCAACCGTTATACCAGAGGGATAGTAGAATCGGGCGGAGCTGCCCGTGCCGTCGGTGCTGCCAATGGCGCCCGGGCTGCCGGCGAGGGTGGTGACCGCGCCTTCCGGCGTGACCTTGCGGATCGTATGGTTTGTCCGGTCGGCGACATAGAGGTTGCCGGTGGCGTCAATGGCTGCGGCATATGCCATGGAGAAGCTGGCGCCGGTGCCCGTGCCGTTAAGACTGCCGGGGATGCCGGGGCGCCCGGCAAAATTGCTCCAGGCATAGCTGTTTTCGGCAATGGTCAGGTAGAAGAACCGGGAAGACGACAGACCGTCGCCGCCGGTCACCCGGATGGTGACGCTGGCCGTGCCGCCGATTGTCGGGGTACCGGAAAGGAGGCCGGTGCTGCTTAACGACAAGCCGACGGGGAGATTGCCGGAAGTGATGGCCCAGTTGTAGGGGGTCGCCCCGGCAGTGGCGGTCAGGATCTGGTTGTAGGGCATGCCCATCGTGCCGGCGGGCAGGGCGGACGTGATCATAACCGGCGAGTTTTGGGCAATGGTGAGGCTGAACGCCTTGGTGGCGGTCAGGGTATTGCTGCCGGCGACTTGGAACGTGACGCTGGTGGTGCCGACGGCGGTGGGTGTGCCGCTGATGACGCCGTTGCTGGACAGGCTCAGGCCGGCGGGCAGGCTGCCGGCGGCGATGGACCAGGTGTAGGGAGAAATCCCGCTGGATGCTGACAAAGACATGCTGTAGGCGCGGGAGATGGTACCGGTAAGCAGAGACACCGTCGTGATGTTTGGCACGCCCTGGATGACGGCCAGGGAGAAGGCTTTGGTTGCCGCCAGGGCATTGCCTCCGGTGACTTGGACGGTGAAGCTGCTGGTGCCGGTGACGGTCGGCGTGCCGGTGATGAGGCCGTTGCCGGTCAGGCTCAGTCCGGCGGGCAGGCTACCGCTGGCGACGGCCCAGGTGTAGGGCGTGGCGCCGCCAGTGGCGGCCAGGGATTGGCTGTAGGCGCGGGTGAGAGTGGCGGCGGCCAGGCTGGTGGTGGTGATGGCCGGCGCGCCAGGAAGAATGGCCAGAGTAAACGCCTGGCTCGTGGCCAGGGCGTTGCTGCCGGTGACCTGGATGGTGAAGCTGTTGCTGCTGGTGCCGGTGGCGGCGGTGGGCGTGCCGGTGATGAGACCGGCGCTGTTCAGGGTTAGGCCGGCCGGCAGGTTGCCGGCGGTAAGGGTCCAGTTGTACGGCGTCACGCCGCCGCTGGCGGCCAATGCCTGGTTATAGGCAAAGCCAACGGTGCCGGCAGTCAGGCCGGTGGTGGTGAGGGTCGGCGCGCCCGGGGCCACATGCAGGTTGTAAAAGCGAGTGGCGGACAATCCATTGGCTCCGGTCACCCGGACGGTGGCGACAGTGTTTCCAGCCGTGGTCGGCGTGCCGGTAAGAATCCCGGCCTCGGCAAGCGCCAGACCGTCGGGCAGGCTGCCGGACGCCAGCGACCAGGTGTAGGGCTCCACACCGCCGCTGGCGGCCAGCTCCAGGCTGACGGCCAGGCCGACGGTGCCGGTGGTCAGGACGGTGCCGGTGGTCAGGATGGTTGGCGCGCCAGGAACGACGGCAAGGGAGAAGGCTTTGGTCGTGGTCAGGGCATTGCCGCCGGTGACCCGGGCGGTCATGCTGGTGGTGCCGGCGGCGGAGGGCGTGCCGGTGATGATGCCGTTGCTGTTCAGGTTCAGGCCGGCGGGCAGCGAGCCCGTGACGAGTGACCAGGCATAAGGCGCGGTTCCGCCGGTGGCGGCCAGGGTCTGACTGTAGGCTAGGCCGACGGTGCCGGTGGTTAAGGTGTTACCGGTGGTGATGGTCGGAGTGCCCACGGCAATGGTTAGGGATAGCATTCGTGTCGCGGACAAGGCATTGCCGCCGGTCGCCTGGACGGTCACGCTCGTGGTGCCGGTCGTCGTTGGGGTGCCGGAAATCACGCCACCGTCATTTAAGCTCAAACCGTCAGGCAAATTGCCTGCGGCCAGCGACCAGGTGTAGGGCGTCACGCCGCCGCTGGCGGCCAGGGTCTGGCTGTAGGTCAAGCCGACGGTGCCGGTGGTCAAGACCCCCGTGGTAATCGTTGGCGCGCCCGGTACAACCGACAAGGTGAAGGCCTGGGTTGAGAACAGGGTGTCGTTACCGGTGACCTGGACGGTGAAGTTGGCGGTGGCGGCGGCGGTGGGTGTGCCGGTGATGAGGCCGGCGCTGCTCAGGTTCAGGCCGGCGGGCAGGCTGCCGGCGGCCAAGGACCAAGCGTAAGGCGTCACGCCATCAGTAGCGGCCAGGGTCTGGCTATAGACCAGGCCAACGGTGCCGGTCGTCAAGCTGATGGTGGTGATGGTTGGCGGCACGGGGACGTTGACCGTGACGAGGTTGAAAAGACCGGAGGAGGACAAGGCATTGCCGCCGGTGACTTGAATGGTGAAACTGCTGGTGCCGGTGGCGGCCGGCGTGCCGGTGATGAGGCCGGCGCTGTTCAGGCTCAGTCCGGTGGGCAGGCTGCCGGCGGCAAGCGACCAGGTGTAGGGAGTCATGCCGCCGGTGGCGGACAACGGCTGGGTGTAGGCGATTCCGACACTGCCGGTCGCTAGAATGGCCGGGGCGAGGGTTGGCGCGCCGGGGAGAATGGCCAGGGTGAACGCCTGGCTCGTGGCCAGGGCGTTGGCGCCGGTGACCTGGACGGTGAAGCTGGCGGCGGCGGCGGCGGTGGGCGTGCCGGTGATGATGCCGCCGCTGCCCAAGGTCAGGCCGGCGGGCAGGCTGCCGGCGGTAATGGCCCAGGTGTACGGGGTTACGCCGCCGGTGGCGGCCAATGCTTGGTTATAGGCAAAGCCAACGGTGCCGGCGGCTAGGCCGGTACTGGTAATCGTCGGCGCCCCCGGGGCCACATACAGATTGTAGAACCGAGTGGCAGCCAGGCCGTTGTTGCCGGTGACCCGGACGGTGGCGCTGGTGGTTCCGGCGGCGGTCGGGGTGCCGGTGATGATGCCGTTAAAGGTAAGCGCCAGGCCGGCGGGCAGGCTGCCGGAGGCGATTGACCAGGCATAGGGCGCGACGCCGCCGGTGGCGGCCAGCGTCTGGCTGGTGGCCAAACCAACGGTGCCGGTCGTCAGGACAGTGCCGGTCGTCAGGATGGTCGGCGCGCCGGGAATCACCGTCAGGCTGAACGCCCGGCTCGCGGACAGGGCGTTGCCTCCGGTGGCCTGGACGGTGAAGGTGGCGGCGCCAGCGGCGGCCGGCGTGCCGGTGATGATGCCGCTAGTGGTAAGCGCCATGCCTGCGGGCAGGCTGCCGGACACGATGGACCACGCATAAGGCGCTACCCCGCCGGTGGCGGACAAGGCCTGCCCGTAGGAGAAGCCGACGGTGCCGGTCGCCAGCGTAATGGCGGCCAGGGTCGGCGCGCCCGGAGCGACGGTCAGGTTGAAGCCCTGGGTTGAGGACAGGGCATTGCCATCGGTTATCCGGACGGTGAAGCTGGTGGCGCCAGCGGTGGCCGGCGTCCCGGTAATGATACCATCCGTGGTCATGCCCAGGCCGGCCGGCAGACTCCCGGCGGCCATGGACCAGGTGTAGGGCGTTACCCCGCCGGTGGCGGCCAGATCTTGGCGATAGGCCAGGCCGACCGTGCCGGAAATCAGGCTGGTGGAGGTCGTGATAGTCGGCGGAATCGGCGTCTCGGAGGTGACGCTGACGTCATCGATGCAGACCCCGTACCCGTAGATTGCATTTCCTTCAAAGGCAATAAAATAAGTAGATCCAGGAGTGGGCAGGGTGAGCGTCTGCTCGGTCCAGGTTGCCACATTGGCGGTGTAGGTGGCCAACAAAGTCCACGAGCCGGAAACCGACGCCTTGTAGAACACCCGGAGCTCGTCCTGGTCTCCACCCCAGTCTTTCATGCAATGCCAAAAAGTCAGCCGCGCATTTTGGGTGGCGGAACCAAAATTAAGCATTGGGCTGACCAGCTTGGTTTGGTGATCGTTCCAGGATTTCGCCAATAGCACGGCATTGTAACTGCCGCCATGCGCTGTGGGTGGATTGTTGGTGTTGGTTGCATCTTTCCCGCCGCCATTTTGGAATACCCAAGAAATTGAATCCGTAACCAACTCTTGGGTCCAGTTGACGGGGATGGAGCCGGCGTTTTCAAAGTTCTCCGTGAAGGGGATGCTCCGGGCCAGATTGATGGTCAGGCTGAATTTTGCGGTGGCATACAGGCTGTTGCCCGCGGTAACCCGGATCGTGACATTGCTGGTTCCGGCGGCGGAGGGCGTGCCGGTGATGAGGCCGGCAGAACTCAAGGATAGCCCGGCCGGCAAGCTGCCGCCGGCCATGGACCAGGTGTAGGGCGGGGTGCCGCCGGAAACGGCTAGGGCCTGGTTGTAGGCCACGCCGATCATCCCCGCGCTTAAAGCGGTGGTGGAGATGGTGGGCGCCGGGGCCGACACGGTAAAGGTCATGGTGCTGCCAGGGGCGGATATCCCGGTGACATCCAGCCCCAGCACTCCTCCCGCATAGCTCTGGGTGTTCGGAGTCGTGCTCTGGGTGAATGACGCCATGGTGTTGGCGCGGAAATAGTCAGCGTCATCGCCGGCATTGCTGGTGTACTGCTCCAGATGTTGAACGCCGCTGGCCTCTTCAAGGTCAACCTTGAAATGGGTGCGGTCGTTGTTGGTGCTTTGGGTTTCATCCACATGCCAGATCAACAGGCCGCGCTGGCTACCGGGAAGGCTGGCGTCAAAGAGTACGCCCTGCCGGTTCTCGATCAGAAAATACTGGGTTGACGGAAAAGCGCCGTTGAGCTGGTACACCGTCGGCGAATCCTCCACGCGTGGCAAAGACCAAGTGCCAGTGGTGGTGACCGTGGTGGTGGTGACCCAGGCAAGAGCCTTCTTGCACCAAGCGCTCATCTGCGCCGGCCGCGTCCCGTAATCCCCATTCCAGCTTCCGCCTGCCATTAGGCAGAATTTTCCGGCCCCTTGGCTGTCATAATGGTAGTCGTAGAGATCCGGCAGGCCAAGGAAATGGCCGGTTTCATGACAGATTACGCCGATGCGGGTGATGCCCTGGGTGATTGGGGATGTATCCCAGCCGCGCCGTTCTGGTTCCGTATGATACGCCGATAGGGTCTTGCCATCATAAATGACCGGTGTCGTCAAGTTCCACTTGTGCGACCAGATGTAATTGGGATCATTACCACCATACTCTTCGCCGCCACCCGCATGGATGATGGTCAATCCGTCAATTTGGCCGTCGTTGTTGGCGTCCAGGGTGGAAAAATCTAAACCGGTGGCCTTCAGCTTGGCCAGGGCCTCCGCCACCATTTCCCGTGGCCGGATGTCGTTGTCATTGAGATCATTAGCGCCGTAATATGCATACCCGTTGTCCATCATGATCCAGTCGGTGACCACCGACTCCACCTCGAGTTTGCCATAGGAAACTTCTTTGTAATAATCCTTGACCGAACCCACGGCCCCATCCACCGTGTAGTTGGTGGTGTTGAAGAGGCTGTTAAACTCCTCCCGGGTGCGCGTGTGCGGCTTATCCGGGAATTCCACCAGAACCACCAGGTTTTTTATCGTGCCGGTACGGGGAACCAGCTCCAAGGTGGCATCCGGTAAAACACTTGACCCCTGTGAACTCGAACCGCCTCCCAGCCGACTTGTGCGCAGCGCCGAACTCCGTTGCGTCTCGCCATCCGGCCTGAGGCTCTTGCCCAGCCCCCGCTTTCGCGGATCGTCCCGCCCGACTACGGCCTGACCGGGAGCCAACTTGCCGGCGGCATCCCGCTCCGCATACTTCCAGCTCCGGGATTTTGCATCACGAAGGACGGTGAAGCCGTCTGCGTCCTCATGCCAGTGGGAAAATTCATCGCCCCGGAGATGAACCTGGATTTTCTGCCCGTCCGGCTGCTGTTCCGTGGCCGGCTCGGGACAGGCCGGAACGGCCAGGGCCGCCTGCCACGTCACCAGCAAGCTCCCCAGGGCAATCAGGGCCGGCCACCGCCAGTTTCGCGTCAACTGCCGGTCACGGCAGGATGAAATCAAGGAGAAAACTCCAGGAGAAAAAATCCTGTTCATGCGGCTTCATCCTTCCTGTTATCCCGCTGACTTAAACGTTTATAGCATAACAATAACCGCGGGGAAGTTGGATTACAATGATTTGTTTTTGGTATTCAATTGGTTGCGTATGCACAGCAAAAAAAGGAAAAACCATCTCGGCGAAAAGCGAACAGTGCCCCAATCAGCCCGGTCTCACCAGCCGGATTGCCACCAGACGAGGTAAGGCATGGTCCCGGCCATTCGGGCCCCGGCGTTCAGGTCACGGGTGCAAATCAGCCGGGTTTGGATACCGCGGGCCGGGTTGTGAATTGTGATCCGCAGGGTGACGATGCCGGATTCCTGGAAAGAAAACTTTTCGCGGAGACGTTGAATCAGGTCCGGCGCCAGGCTTTCCGACAGCGGTGTGCCATCGCGGCGCCAGCGGGCCATGGCCTCACGCAACAGTTTGTTCTCGGCCGGTTTCAGCCCCAGCAGAGCCGATGCCATTTCCGGGGAGCTGCCAGCAAACTGGGGCCGGGGTGGCCGGGCGGTGGGAATGCCGCGGGGTGGCAGGATGCGCAAGAACTCCCGCAACCGTGCCGGGTCGGCGGGCTCGGTCTCGCCTTCGGCTTTCCAGAGATCGGCAAAGCCGGCCACCCAGAACAGCTCGTCGGCATATTGTGGCGCACCGTTGCGCGGCAGATCCGGCCAGCCGGCCGCGGCATAATCCGGCTGTTCGTGGCCATTGATGCGTTTGGCCTGATCGGCGTCCGCCGCGTCTTGGAGCGCGTCCATGAACCGTTCGAGCCGCCGCTGGCGCGCGGCCATGGCGCTGGCGTCATCCGCATCGCCCGGGATCAAGGCGCCAAGCTCCGTCGCCAGATTCGGCCCGGCCGCGCTCACTCCGGAATTGCCATCCTCTGTCACGACCATGACGTCATCACCATCTGCAGTGATGGCGAGGCGATGGCTCTGGCCGTCGGCCAGCCAGCGTTCGCTGCCACTGGTCTGGGCGGCGTCCCGCCCAGGCAGTACCGTGCCGATCAGGATGCCCTCCACCCGACGGTCAGGATACTGGCGTCGGTCAGCCATCAACTTGCGCAGGATCTCGGACGCGGCGGACTCCGCCGCATACCGCTGGCGGGAGCGGGTGACGGAAACCTTGGTCTCATACGCCGTGACCTGGCTGACCGCCGTGACGAGGAATGCCGCCGCCGCCAGCAGCAGGAGCAGGCTCAACACCAGCAGCAGCGCCATGCCTCGTTCCCGGAACCGGGGACGCATCCTGCCGGATTGGAGGGCGGTGTTCTTCACGGTTTGCGCTCCTGTCCCGGAAGGGCGGGCTGCCAGGCGCCGAGTCGTTCATATTGTCCGTTGCCAGCCGTCCGACGCAGCCACGATTCCTCGCGACCGTCTTCCCAGGCCACAAAAATCCAGACCGCCAGCGGCACCTCCTGGCGCTCCGGCGACCATTGGTCGGTCCAAGTGACCTCGCGTTTCGCCGGATCCAGGTCAGCATACCGCAGCCGGATGGATTTCACGCCGCGGGCCAACACACTCCGGTTCCAGTTCGGTTCCGGATTCTGCCAGTCCAGAAACGGCCGTTCCATGGTGACGGCCACCAGGTTGCCCCCATCCACCACCAACCCGGCGAAGCGCAGTGTGCCGTCCTCCGCCGAGTTCAATTCATGCCGGTAACAGAAACGGACCCGGTCCGGTTCGCCGGCAAACGCCTGCCGTACCGTGCCGGGCTTCTCCGGGTCTGGCCAGGAAAAGGGGATCAGGTTGCTCAGCATGTGGTCAAGGCTGCGATCCAGAAGCAGCAGGGCGGCCAATCGTCGGTTGCCGTCCTGGATCCGGGTCCACGAGCCCATGACCTGGGTGCCCGCGGCCAGGATCAGGGCGGCCAGCACCGCCATGATTAGCGTCGCGATCATCACTTCGAGGAGGGTGAACCGCCGTCGCGTGAGAGGAAAGGGATGATGAGATGGATAACGCATCACCGATCCTCCTCCCGCACCCATTTTTCCACGTCAAGCGTATCCAGGGCGTTGCCGTTCCGATCCATCAGTGTGAAATGAAAGACCGCTGGGAGCCAAGCATTGGGGAGCTGGTACAGAAGCGGATCTTCGCCGTTGGCGGACTCCAGCCGTTCCAGTTCGCAGCGGACACCATAACCTTCGGTGAGCAGGTCCTGCGGCGGCGCCGCCTTAGGGCCGGCAAGCAGGTGGAATTCCGCGGCCTGGGCGAGGAGGTGCTGCCGTGCCCAACTCCGTTCCGCCCGGAGTGTGCGTTCCCGGGCCGCGGCCAAAAGTCCCAGCGTCATGGCCAGTCCCGCCGCGAGCAACGCCACCGCCAGCAGAACCTCAAGATAGGTAAATCGGCCCCCTCCACGCAGCATCTGCGCTGGCCACACCCGGGAGAGGTTACACCGCCGCGGGAGATCGTCCCGTTCCGTTTTGGCGGGCAGATGGCCGGTGCTCATGGCTGGACCTCGGTGAGGATGGCGCAACCGGTGAGGCGGTCAACGGCGAGACGGTAACGGACATTGCCGGCGGTAAATTCAGCCGGACCGCCGCCGGCTTCACCGTTGGGGTGGAAGCGGAACACGATTTTTCCCGATCCGCCCGCGCCGTCCGCCCGGCTGTCTGATACCTGTTCCCAGACGAGGCCGTCGGGCAGGGCATGAATGACCGGGGGCTCTTCCAGGTTGGCGGGGGCGTCCTCGGGATCGGCCCGGCTGGAAGAAAAAGACGACGGGCGGGCGGCGGAAGCCGATGGGGCGGGGGGGGCGGCCTGATCCGCGGCCTCGCGCTCAACGGTGAAGCGGTTGGTCTCGCGATCCAGGGTCAGGCGGACGGTGACCCCGCCGGCCGCGGCGCGGGCCGCGGCGTCACGGAAAGTGTCGAGAACGGCAGTTTCGGCCTGACGCCGGAGCATGCCGGGGGAGACCCGGCCGAACCGGGGCGCGATGAGCAGGGCCAGGAGCCCGATCAGCGTGGCGACCACCAGCATCTCGACCAGCGTGAACCCGCGCCGTTGCCTCCCCCGCCTTCCCAACCCGCAACCCGCAACTCGCAACTCACGACCCGCGGTTTGTCCTCGTCCATTCATTCCCAGCTCTTAATGTCGTCGGCACTGCCGGCGGTCTTGTCCGGGCCTTTGCTGAAGATTTTGAAGGACTTGCCGCCTTTGTCGAGCTGGTAGTCATAGGGCTCGCCCCAGGCGTCTTCGGGGAGTTTGTCTTTTTCGAGGTAGGGCCCGTCCCATTTGCTGGAGGCGCCGGGGTTCTTGAGCAGGTCGTCCAGGCTTTTCGGGTACTCGGACAGATCCATGTAGTAATCTTTGACCGCGTTGCCAAGCAGGGATATCTGGGCCTGGGTGGTGTGGACCTTGGATTTTTCGAACTGGTGCATGATCCGCGGCGCCACCAGCGCGGCCAGCGCGCCGATGATAAGCACGACCACCATCATTTCGATCAAGGTAAAGGCGCGGACGCGCCGCGATTGTTCCATTCGGGATTTCATGATGACCTCTCCTAGCCCGGCCAAGCCGGAACCAAGTTTGTGGTGCTCTGCCATTAGAAGGTTCTAACCTGGATTATTCATGAGAGAATGGGCCCACTCATGGACATTCGGAACTTGACGGTTGGATGGTCAGAACCGCGCGGGTAACCAAGCGGACTTTTTTTGATCATGAATTTAGTGATCGGGAAAGTCCGCTTACTGACGTGCGCGGTTCTGACGGAAAACGGCCGCGAAGAGCACGAATCCGTGAAGTGAGATTGACCTTCTCATGAATAATCCAAGCGAACAGTGTGTGACTTCCATGAATAATCTACTCCAGCCGGGCCGATTACGGAAGGGCGAGCAATTTTCCTTGCCGGTGATGCCGCCGTCAAGAACCTCCGGCAAGAACGATTTTGTCTCCCCCGAGACCCTTAAAATCAACCGCTAATGAACGCTAATGCACGCTAATGGGAGGATCGTTTCCCTGTCCCTGATTCCCCCCTGATTTTCACAGCCTATTGCCCGCGAAACACGCGAAAGTGCGCGAAAAAAGGGTCTTCTTTTTGGTGTACCCTTGTGCTCTTTTGCGGCGGCTCAAACTGGCTTGTGACTCAGTCCGGTTACAGCTTGTTCAGTTCCATGACGGCCATGAACATGCTGAGGACGATGCCGCCGACGACTACGCCGAAGCCGACGATGGTGATGGGCTCGAACAGGCTGAGGAGCCGGCGGATGCGGCGGCGGAGTTCTTCTTCGTAATGAGTGGCGATGCGGTCAAGCATGCCGGGGACGTCGCCGGTTTCCTCGCCGATGGCGACGAGGCTGGTGACATAGGCGGGGATGTGCGGGCAGGCCTGGAGCGCGGCGTGCAGGCGCCGCCCCTGGCGCAGGGCGCCGGGCAGGCCGGCCAGGTCCTGGCGCAACCGTTCGTTGCTAATGATGCGGGTGGTAATGCTGACGGTCTGAAGCAGCGGCACGCCGCTGCGCAGGAGGATGGCGAGGGTGCGGCTCATGCGGGCCAGATTGGCGCAGAGGATCATGGGGCTGACTCCGGGAAGGCTCAGGACCCAGCGGTCGCGGAACTCGGACAAGCGCGGATTCCGGCGGGAGCGGTCCCAGAACAGGAGCGCGGCGGCGGCCAGGAGCGGCAGCAGCCACCAACTGCTGCGGAACAGGTTGGAGGCGCCGATGAGCATGCGGGTCATGACCGGAAGAACCGTGCCGGAACGGTCGAGGACGGTGGCGAACTTGGGGATGATCACGCCCAGGAGCACGGCGAGAACGATGCCGCCGACCACGGCGATGAAGGCGGGGTAGATGCTGGCGGAGATGAGGTAGGTCTGGAGTTCGCGGCGTTCGCGGAGGAAGCGGAGGGTGTCGGCCAAAACCTGCGGCAGGGCGCCGGCCTCTTCGCCGGCCTCGACGACGCTGGCATAGCCGGAGGGGAAGAGCGAGCCGCGGTCGCGGATCATCTGGGAGAGCTTGCGCCCTTCGTGCAGCCCTTTGCGCAGTTCCTGGACGATGCGGGCGGCGGCGGGGTTTTCCAGGCCGTCGGCGAGGATGCCCAGTGCGCGTTCCAGGGGGACGTGCGCCTCCAGGAGCGGGACCAGGCGTTCGGTGAAATCGGTGGCGTCGAAGCGGTGGAACAGGCCCGCGGCGCCACCGGCCGCGCCGTTGAGGTCGCCCTCGCCCAGAAATTCCAGGGGGGTGACGCCGCGGCGCTGGAGCCGGCGCAGGGCATCGTCCTGGGATTCGCCCTCGACCGACTGGTCGGCGATGCGGCCGGAGGCGTCACTGGTTTTGAAGCGGAAGATGGGCATGGCGGGGGCGGGGGAAAGAAATTAGAAATTGAGGGATGGGGGCGGGTTTGATTTTCAAAACGTGAAGGGTGTCGCCGCCCTGCGGGGCATGCGCGTCAACTTAAGGGAAAACGAACGTTGAACATCGAACATCGAACGCTGAAAGGAAAACTGACCGGATGGAGCTGAAGCCTACAGTGTGAACTCCAATTCGACGTTGGACGTTCAATGTTCAATGTTCGACGTTCGCTTTCAGAAGGTTATGGTTCTTAAGTTTACGCGCATGCCTGCGGGGGCTGCGAACGGGAACGTTCGTGATTTGGCGGTTGGCTGGTCAGAACCGCGCGGGTAACCAAGCGGACTCTTTTTAATCTTGAATTGAGTGCCCGGGAAAGTCCGCTTACTGACGTGCGCGGTTCTGACGGGAAAAGAGGCCGCGGAGAGCACGAAGTCGTGAAGTAAGATTGGCTTTCTCATAAATAATCCAGGCTAAACCGCGGCATCCAGTTCGCAGACGCGGGCGACTTCGGCGGCGGTGGTGAGGCCGGCGGCGACTTTGGCGGCGCCGTCCTCGCGCAGGGGATGCATGCCGGCGGCGCGGGCGAGCACGGCGATTTCGCGGGCGTCTTTGTGCTGGTTGATGGCTTGGCGGATGGCGTCGTTGACGATCATCAGTTCGTAGATGCCGAGGCGTCCGCGGAACCCGGAGCCGGCGCAGGTGCGGCAGCGTAGAATTTCCTTCCGGGGGGCATCGCCGTTGACGGCGGATTCCGGCGGGCGGCGGCCGCCGCCGCAGGCGGTGCAGGTTTTGCGGACCAGGCGCTGGGAGAGGACACACAGGAGGGAGGAGGAGATCAGGAACCCTTCCACGCCCATGTCCAGGAGGCGGCTGACGGCGCCGGGAGCGTCGTTGGTGTGGAGCGTGCTCAGGACGAGATGGCCGGTGAGCGCGGCATGAATGGCGATGTCGGCGGTTTCGCGGTCACGGATTTCGCCGACGAGGATGATGTCGGGATCCTGGCGGACGATGGAGCGCAGGCCGCTGGCAAAGGTCAGGCCGATCTGGGATTTGACCTGGATCTGGGTGAGGCCCGGGATCTGGTATTCCACCGGATCTTCCAGCGTAATGATCTTGACCTCGTCGGAATTAAGGATGCGCATGACGCTGTACAGGGTCGTGGTCTTGCCGCTGCCGGTGGGGCCGACGACCAGGATGATGCCGTGCGGCATCTGGACGACCCGCTCGAACTCGCCGCGGAGCCGTTCGTCCATGCCCAGGGTTTCCAGGCGGAAGATGCTGACATCTTTCTGGAGCAGGCGCATGACCACGGATTCGCCGTGCATGGAGGGCATGGTGCTGACGCGCACGTCCAGGCGGCGGCCGCCGGACTGCAGGTCGATGCGGCCATCCTGCGGCAGGCGGCGTTCGGCGATGTTGAGATTGGCCAGAAGCTTGAGGCGCGAGGCGATGGCGGCGAACGAGGACGGTGGCAGGGTCTGGACGGTCTGCATCACGCCGTCGACGCGGAAGCGGACGGCCATGCTGTCCTCGCCGGGCTCGACGTGGATGTCGCTGGCGCCCATTTCCAGGGCGCGGGCGAAAAGGTCGCTGACGGTGCGGACCACGGGCGCCTCGCGAGCCAGGTCGCGGAGGGCCGCCTCCGAAGCGTCGCCGTCGATGCCCGGCAGGCCGGCGTCGCGGCGGTCGCCGCCTTTTTCATAGACCCCGGCCAGGTGCCGTTCGATCCAGCTCCGGCGGGCCAGGGTGAAAAGCGGTTCCAGGCCGAGCCCGGTGTGAAGCTGCCAGGCCAGGGCGGCCAGGTCGTAGGGGGCGGCCACGGCGACCAGCAGCCGTTCCCCATCCCGACGCAGGGGCAGAACCAGCCCGCGCGAGAGGAAATCAAACATCAGTCCGTCGACGGTTTCTAACTCCCCGGTCGCCTCCTCGTCCAGAACCGGCAGTCCGGAGACGCGGGCGTACACGGCCAGAAGTTCTGTCTCCGCCAGGCGCCCCTGTCCCACCGGTCCCCACTCGGCCATGGGCTCGGCCGGTAGCGGCAGTTCGGTTCCGGTCGCGGCCAGGGCTTCATGCACCGCTGCGGCCAATTCCGCGGGCGGGCGGGCCCCGGCCGCTGCGGCGGCCAGGCCGGGAATGCCGCCGAGTTGGAGAAGTCCGTCACTCACGGCTTGCGCTTCTCCTTGATTAGCTTCAACGTGTCGGCGTAGCGCTTCAGCAGGGTGTCCATGTTGCCGTTCTGGTTGACTACATGCACGGTCAGCACGACCACCAGTTCGTTGCGGGTGCTGATGTCGGTATTGACCCGGAACAGCATGCCGATCAGGGGGATGTCCTTGAGGAACGGCACGCCGTCGCGGATTTTTTCACGGGTGGTTTCGATCAGGCCGCCCATGAGGATGGTGGCGCCGTCGGGAATCACACACTGGGTGTTCAGTTCTTTCTTGTTGATGATCGGCGAGGAATTGGTCTGGCCGGGATTGGCCGGGTCGGTGCTGGCGCCGGTGAGGTTGTTGGCCTGGCCCTCGGATTTTTCCAGGGCGATTTCCAGATGCACGTCATTGCCGGCGGTGATGTGGGGGGTGACGGTCATGATGACGCCGGTGGTGACGTACTGGTAGTTGCGCACCATGTTGGTGGAGGTGGAGGTGGAGATGGCGTCGTTGACGTCGCTGTTGACGATGGGGATGTCCTGGCCGATGCTGATCTTGGCTTCTTGATCGTTTTTGGCGAGGATCTGCGGGGTGGCGAGGAGGTGGGTCTTGTCATCGCCGGCCACGGCCGTGATAAAGGCGATCTTGTCGCTGTCCTTGCGGAAAACGGCGGCGAAGGCATTGGTGCCGAGGGCCATGGCGGCGGTGCCCGTGGCGGCGCCCGGGACGCCGGCTCCGGTGTTGTTTAGTGCCCAGGCGCCGTTCCAGCCGCCGATTTTTTGCATGGCGGCGTAGGAGAAGCCGAACTTGGTGCTTTCGGAAAGGGTGATGTTGGCGATGTCGGCCTGGATCAGGACCTGGCGCGGCGGCACGTCCAACCGCTGCAGCAGCGCCTCGATCATGGCGTAGGTGCGCGGCGTGGTCAGGATGGTCAGACGGTTCTGGTCGGTGTCGGCGTGGATGACCACGGGGGCGTCGAAGACCGTACCCTTGTCGCCGACCTCGCGCTTGCCCTGCGGTTTCCCGGCGGCGGGAGCGGGGCGCGCGGCCGTTTCCTGCTCCGCCGGGGTCTTCATCCCGGCCCTGCCGGAGACGGCCTTGCTCTTGGACGGTGCGGCCGTGCCGCTCTTGGACGTCGCGCCGGAGGTGTTGAAGAAAACCCCGAGCATCTCGGACAGATGATCCGCCTTGCTGTGCCGGACGTTATAGAAGAAGATCGCCTCCTGCTCGGTTGCGTTTTCCTGATCCAAGAACTCGGCCCAGCGCGCCGCCTCGGCCACGACTTCCGGCAGCGCTGCCGAGATCAACAGCACCTGGAGCCGCGGGATCGTCGTGATCTTGAGCTCACCGTCAGAGGAGGCTTTGTCGGTGACGGGGAACCCAATGACCGGCAGCACCTGCTGCAGCTCCTCGCGGAGCACGTCGGCGTCGATATGCCGGGCCTGGACAGTCCGCAGCGGCCAGCCGGCCTCGCTACTTTCATCCAGGCGCCGGGCGAGTTCGCGGATGCGGGCGACGTTCACCGGCGTGTCCACCAGCATCACGGCGCCGAGCCGCGGCAGGGGCGTCACGCTGGCGTTTTCGGTGAGGAACGGCTTGAGCCCTTCCAGGAGTTCGGTGCTTTTCAGGTGGCCGATGGGCAGGAACGCCACTTCGACATTGGGCTGGGGCGCCGCCGTGGTGAATAGGGTTGACTCGCGCGGCATCTTGGCCACGGGCAGGATCTGGATGTAGCCGTTATGGGGCGAGGCGTAGGCGCCGGACAGGGCCAGTAGATGCTCGAGCAGCGTCCAAAGTTCCGCGGCGGTCAGTTCTGATTCCAGGGTCATGGTGACGGAGCCGGTGACGGCCGGGTCGATCAGGAAGTTGAACTTGAGCTGCGCGGCGAACAGGGGCACGATGTCCTGGACTGACAGCGCGTCAAAGTTGAACCGTACCGGGAATTTCGTGTCCGGTTCGGCCATGGCCGGGATCAGCCGCTTGGGATAGACGGACTCCAGGGCCGGCGCGGCCGGCGCCGGGCCGGACCGGAGCGGCGGCTTCAGCGTGACGCGCTCCAGGTTCAGTTTTTCCACGGACAGCGGGGCCTCGTCCAGCGGGGCGCGTTCCGACGCCGGGGCTTCGGGTTCGCCCGGGGTGGGCTTTTCCGCGAGCGGCGTCTTGCAGCCGGCCAGCAGCAGGAAGGCGCCCGCCAGTCCGGCTTCCAGGATTCCCCGGCCGGGGATGCGGGAGAGCATCCGCAAAAAGGAAAGGTGCGGCATGTTTACGGTGTTCCTAGCCCGGCCAAGCCGGAATCAAGTTGGTTGTGCTTTGCCATTGTTTCGTCCGGCTTGCCCGGGCTACGGTTTGGTGTCATGGCGGGTTTTTATTTTGCAGTTGTGGCTGTAGCAGAAGGCGCTGACGGGTTTGCAGGGCGCGGCGCAGGATTTCGTCCCGTTTCAGGACCGCGACGTCGGCCGGCATGGCTTCCGCGGCGGCCGGGCCCGCCGGCGGCGCGCCGGCGGCGGGGATGGGCGGGACGTTTTTCCCTCCCGGCGTCGCGGCGGCAACTGGGGCTGCCGGTGCCGCCGGGGCCGCCGCCGGCGGCGCAGTCAGGCGCCGGGCGCTTTCCTGGGCCGCAACCTGGGCCGCTTGAACCGCGGCCGTGGACCGGACCTGGCTGCCGGGATCCTTCCGGTTGAACTTTAACACGGAATTCTCGGAACCGCGGGCCAGCATCACTTCGTCGAGGCGAACTTCCTTGAGGATAAACCCGGTTCCCGGAATGGCGTCGCCGGGACGGAACACCCGGCGCAGAGGTTCGCCTTTTTTCGCCGCCGGATTCGTTACGGGGTTACGGCCCGGCATGAGAATGACGGCCGCCGCATCGCCGCCGATGATGCCGATCCCGGCCAGTTCCAATTCCGCCAGCCGCACATCCGGCTCCGCCGCCGGGCCGTCGTCGGTCAGATCCTCTTCGGAACGGTTCGGCCGGAACAGGGTCCGCTCGCTCAATTGTTCGGGAGTGACGCCGACTGCCGGCGCGGGCAGGCCGGCGGCGGCGGTCACGGCCGGTCCTCCGGCGGCGGCGCCCTCCAGCCGCCCCGCCGCGGAACGCTCGCTCCAACCGTTTGCCAGCAGCCAGGTCACGGCGACCGCCATCGCCGCCAGGACGCCGTTGATCAGCCAGGGCATGGTGCGGGGGGTCATGGCGGACCTCCCGCGCTGGCGCCTTCACCCAGGCATTTCACCGCTTCGGCCGAGGCGATCACCATCTGCACCGAGCCGTCCAGCGTCACCTGGCGCGGGTCGTTGAGGTTTTCCGGGCGGATCGTGCAGGCGCTCCAGAACAGGCGCGGCTCATTCTGTTCAAGCTCCACCAGGAACCGGGAGATTTCCCGCATGGAACCGGTCAACCGCACGGGCACCGCCAGGCTGGATAGATTTTCGGAAATCTTGCCGGCCTGCGGCCCGCCGATGTTCTGAATCTGGACTCGGGCGCGGAGGGCGGCCTTACCCAGTTCATTTTGAATTTCCGTGATCGGCGGCCGCGAGTATTTTACCCATAACGGCTTGGCCAGAAGCTGCATCTGCTGAAAATCATGTTCCATGGCGGTCTTTTCCGCGGCCAGCATCCGGGCTTCGCGCCGGAGTTGCTTCGCCCGGGCTTCGGCCTTGCGGACATTGCCGGACAGGGGCAGGCTGTTCCGGCCGATCCAAGCCAGGCCGACCACCAGAACCAACAGCGTCAATCCCAGCCCGGCCAGCCGTTGCCGCGGCTGGTCGCCGCCCCATTTCCGGATCAAGTCTGACAGTCGTTTCATGGTGCGGTTCCCCGGGACGGAGCGAGTCCCGCGGCAACCGCGGGCCGGGACTTCGGCGCCCGCGCCTGCATCTGCAACCGCAGGCTGGCGCCGCCGCTGGCCTCCACCTTTTTCCGCAGGGAGACGACGTCGGTCAGATACGGTGATTCCCTGATCGCCGCCAGGACATCCGCGTTGGCGTCGGTCATGGTCAGGTCCAGCTCGATCATGCGGCCGCCGTTCCGCCAGGCCAAGGTCTGGACCCAGGCGCCGTCCCCGATCTGGCGGGTCAGTTCCGCCAGGTATAGCGGCAGCCCCGGCCGGTCCACTCCCGCCTCCCGGCATTCGGCCAAGAATTTCTGCACAAACTCGTACCGTCCCCTGTCCGCATTTTTCCCCCGCGCGTTCCGTTCCAGTTGCGCGATCTCATTGTTCAGCACATGGATTTGGCGCTGGTTGCGCACGGCGGCGACGGCGGCCCAGAGCGTCAGCCCGGCGGCGGCGTAGGCGCCCAGGGCCAGCCCCAGTCGCCGCGCCGCGAGGTTGCGCCGGAACCGGAGGTCCTCCGGCACCGGCAGCCAGGTTTTGGCGTCTTGGCCCAGGGCCGGGCTGAGCGCGTACAGTCCCGCAATCACGGCCGGGGCGAAAAGCGCCTGTTCGGCCGCGGGCCGGGCGGCCAAGGCCGGCGGCAGCGTGAGCCCGGGCAGTTCCAGGGGGCGGGCGCCGGCGCCGAAAAGAACCGTGCTTTCCGGAGCGGTTGTCAGCAACCGGCGTCCGCCGGTGCCATCCGGCAGCCGGAAATAGGCCGAGCCATTGCGCCAGCAAGGCCAGGTCCGGTCGGACAGCAGTGGGTCCAAGGCCAGCGCCGGCGGCAGGATCACATCGAACCCGGGCCGGAACGCCGTCAGTTCATCCATCAACCGTTGCCATTCCTCGGTCTGACAAAAAACCAACCGGACCGGCACACCCTGCGGAGTCCGCGCACCGGGGAGACGGCGGTAGCCCCAGGCCAGACGCTCCGGGTTCAGCGGCGACTGCCGGCGCAGTTCCAGGCTCAGAGCCCGGGTCAGCGGTTCGCGCGGCAGCGGTGGCAGGCGCAGGTCGACAAAGCTGAAGCCCGCGTCCGGTACGGCGACGGCCACCAGGCAGGATTCATCTCCGCCAAGACGGAGAAAGCCTTCTGTCAACACCTCTCCCGCGGCCTGACCTTCGGGAATCGATCCCTCCCAAACCCCTTCCACTTCCATGCGGTTGCGGAATCGGCGCAGGCGCACACCCCGGCAGGAGTTGGGCGCTTTCAGCCAACAAAATGCTAAACATACACCTTGTGTTAACCACCCGCTGCCCGTCATCTCCACCACCTTTCCCTCAAGTACCCGAGCGTAAAATCATCAGAGCCGTTCCAGATACTTGGCGGGACATGGTAAGAGGGGTTAAATCGCGGGTACTCAGCATGCCGAATTTCTTCACGAACATCCGGAGGTGATTTATCGTGGTTTCATTCCGCCCTATGCCGTCAGTATAGACATAAAAATATAAATGTCAATAAAAGCATTCCGGTCGAAATCAGTAGAGGGGACATGGATGGCCAAGCCTGCGCGACGTTCACGCATACGCAACTAATCGGGGCCGATCCGAGCCAGGCGGCCGGAGAGCCGGCGTTGGCCGAGGTCGCGGGCACGCCACTCAACATGACCTTCCGCCACTCCCGCGGCCATGACCTGGCGACGGATGTCACCGCCAGCTATGAATGGTCCCCCGACCTGACGCATTGGTACGCGGCGGACGCCACCGCCAACGGCGTGACGGTGACGATTGCGGCCACGGTGGCCGTTGACCGTGCGGCGCCGCTGAATGACGAGATCGAAGTCACCGCCACCGCGACCGCCGGCAGTCCGCCCAAACTCTTCGTCCGCCTCAAGGTCATCCAAAATCCGCCGTGAACGAACGCTCTGCGGGTTCGGGCGTCGGGAAGTGTCGCGGCTGACCCATCTTTAATCTCTTTGACTTCGCCGATTCGCTTCGGCGTCAGCATCCCCCGGTCGCCGGCGAAAATGATTTCTTTTTCGCCATGCCCGCGGCCCGCTCACGGCTCGCAGCGTTTGAGGCTGGGGTCGCGGATTTGCACGGCGCCGGCGAAGCGGCCGCGGAGTTCCAGGCGGATCCGGGCGTCCCGGGGCAGGCCACCGGCGGCCTTGGCCTGGGTGAACTTCAGGGTTTCCCAGCGGCCAGTCCCGGTCTTCTTAAGTTCTTTCTGTTCCAGAACCCGTTCGGAGCCGTCCGGCTGCACTTCGGCCAGGACCAGCGCCAGCCAGCCGCGCTGCCATTGTTCCAGGCGGACTTCGGCGCTGAGAACGAAGCGGCTGCCCTGTGCGGCCCGGACCGGCGGGGAGACGAGCTGGATTTCAGCTTCCCGGTTGGAGCGTAGCCGCAGCGCGGTTCCGCCCCCGGACGGCTCTCCGGGCACAGCCTCGGCTCCCTGAGTGGCGGGATCGGCCAGGCGCAAACTCCACTGATGCATGCGGTTGTTGATGGCTACGGCGCCGCTGGCGTCGGGCGAATCAAAGGCTTCCGCGCCGGGCGCGGGTTCGGGCAGGGAGGACGGATCCCGCGCGATCCATTCGGTGAGCCGCCCGGCGGCGGCGGCGCGCCAGCGCGGCAGCACAATCGCCAACCCGACCGCCGTGATGGTGAACAACAGCAGGAACAGCAGTCCCGCCAGCCGCCAGTGCCGGGCGCTGCGCCGGGCCCGGTGCAATTCCCGCACCAGCGCCTTGGTCTCGATGGCAGGAGGTTTTTCGCCGGGCTGACGCTGAACCGGCCGGAAATCGACCCGTTCGCGCAAGGGCTTGGCCGCGATGGCTGCCAGATCCGCCGCCGGGCCGGGCGGCAGCCCCGCCTTCTCCAGGTCGGCGCGGTAGCCGTCCAGGTCAAAGGCGACCCGCCGGAACCAGACGGCCCGCAACGTGGCGTCATAGAGCACCCAGGAGGCGCGCGGGTCGCCGTCACGCGGCAGCCCGACGGAGCCGACGTTGACGATGTAGCGCTTTTTCTCTTCCAGTTGGAAGTCCTGGGGCGGCAGCGCATGCGGTGTGCCGCTGGCGCCGAGTACGAACAGGGCGGGCACATGGCTGTGGCCGCAAAACAGCATGGGCTCGGTGGTGGCCGCCCAGGACGCCGCGGCATCCTCCGCCTCGAAGAGGTAACGGAACGCGGCGGGGTCGGTGAAGTCGCCGTGGACGCAGCGGAAGCCCTCTCCGGTCAGCACCATGGGCAAGGAACGGAAGAATTGGACGGCTTTGGGATTGAGCCGGCTGCGGGTCCACTCCAGGGCCTGACGGGCGTTTTCCTGGAAGCACGCCGGGTCGAGTTTCCCAGCCAGGGCGGCGTCATGGTTGCCGAGGACGAAATGATGAATTCGGGCATGGGCGGCGCCGAGCACTTCCGCCGGGGTGGGGCCATAGCCGGCGAGGTCGCCGAGACAGAGGACCTGGTCCGCGCCCAGGCTGCGGATGTCGGCCAGTACGGCGGCCAGCGCCTGCCGGTTAGCATGAACATCGGAAAGGATGGCATACCGCATGTCAGAGTCTCCACCTGCCGCGGCGATCTTGGTCATTGCGGCGTCCGGGCCGGCCCGGGTTCACCACAATTGATTGCATTGTAGTGCATCAGCCGCCCGCCGTCAACCCACCGGGTACAATTCCGGGTGGCGGCAACGTCCTCCGTTGCCTCTGTTTATTCCCACTGGGGGTCAATACCCCGACCCTCTGGGT
>CAITSE010000190.1 GCA_903894975.1 uncultured Lentisphaerota bacterium | reverse complement strand
CAGGGTTCAGGGTTCAGGGTTCAGGGTTCAGGGCTCAGGGTTCAGGGTTCAGGGTTCAGGGTTCAGGGGGAAAAGGGTTCAGGGGGAAAAGGGTCGGGATCTGTGGAGCTGCAACTCGTTCACTCTCGAAGGGTTGTCCCAGCACTGAACCCCGAACCCTGAACCCGTTGCCGTTTCTGCACGCGCTTTAGAGCTTGACGGACGGGGGCCGGAATGGTCAGTCCAGCATGCCGTTGGGGAGGCCGGTGGGCAGCGGGGCGGGCTGGGCGCAAGTGCTCTCCAGGGTCACATGCCGGCCGCTGGCGGAGGATTCCTCCAGGGCGTAGAAGACGTCGAGCACGTGATACGCCATTTCGCCGTTGCAGCGGTGGGCGCGGCCACTCTTGATCGCGCAGACCATGTCGGCCAGACCGATGCTGCGCATGTTGTCCGCATAGCCGTGCGAGTAAGCCTGTTCGCGCCAGTCGGGATTACCGGGGCGGAAGACCCGGACCTGGCCGCCGAAACCGTTCGGATCCGGGACTTGGAGGCTGCCCTCGGTGCCGTAGATCTCGATGGGCGAGTGTCCGTGCTTCCACACGTCAAAGCTGACGGTCAGGGAAATGATCGCGCCGTTGTGGAACTCCAGTGAGCCGGAGTAGTGCGTCGGCACCTCGACCTTCAGCATCTCGCCGAAGTGTTCCTTGCAGGTGGCCATGCGTTGTTTCTGCGTAATGGTCGTGTTGGCGCAGACCCGTTTCACCGGCCCGAGCAGGTGAATGAGCGCGGTGATGTAGTACGGGCCCATGTCAAACATCGGGCCGGCACCCTTCTGGTAGAAGAACGCGGGGTTCGGGTGCCAGGCTTCCGGGCCGTGCCCCATCATGAAAGCGGTGCCGGCTACGGGACGACCGATCCACTTGTCGTCCACCAGCTTGCGGCAGGTCTGCAGGCCGGCCCCGAGGAAGGTGTCCGGCGCGCAGCCGACGCGCAACTTGCGCTTTTTCGCCAGAGCCAGAATCTTTTTGCCATCTTCGCGGGTGATGGCCAGCGGCTTTTCGGAATGCACATGCTTGCCCTTCTCCAGTGCCCGCAGGGAGATCTCGGCGTGCGCCTTCGGAATGGTGAGATTGATCACCGCCTCGATCGTGGGGTCGGCCAGCAACTTGTCCACGGTCACCGCTTTGACCTTGTTCTCCTCCGCCTTCGCCTTGGCAGCGTCCAGGTTGAGATCCGCGCAGGCAACGACTTCCAGCATACGGAAGGTCTTGGCCGCATTGAAATACGCCTGGGAAATGTTGCCGCAACCGATGATGCCGATTTTCATGGGAGATACCTTGGGTGGGAGTGATCCCGGAAAAATCCGGGGAGGGTGAAAAGCGTGCTTTCTGGTAAAGGAGGCTCTTGCTGAAGTACCGCAAGACAAGAGCCGGGGTTCAGGGTTCAGGGTTCAGGGTTCAGGGTTCAGGGTTCAGGGAAATAACTTTCAGATTGAGAAGGTGTTGAACATCCATCAGATTCCGCCTCCTGAACCCTGACACCCTGAACCCTTCTTTGTCGTTAGGACGAATTCTGCAAGCACCTCAAAGATTTACGTTGGGCAACCCCAACAGTAGCCCGGGCAAGCCGGCCGCAAAGATGGCATAGCACGACAAACGTGGCTCCGGCTTGGCCGGGCTAGATTGACTCAAAGTTGCATGACGGTTATTTTACCATCGACACATTTTCATTTCAATATGCGTTTCCTATTAAAGATAGGCGTTTCATGGCATGAGTCCCACCCCCGTCATTCATCCCGACCACCTGGAAGGCACGCTCTTCGTCTCGCGCTACCGCGCCCCGGCCGACCACGATCCCGGGGGCCGGCGGATTCAGGCTGACCGCGAGGAGATCGAGCTCATCACCGGCGGCGGCGGCGGCTTCGAAGACAACGGCCGGATCACGGACGTCGGCTGCGGCGCCATCCTCTGGCATCTGCCCGGCGAGACGACCATCGCCCGCAGCCGGCGCGGTGATCCCTACGAGTGCCTGGTTCTGACCTTTCCGGTGAAAACAAACCGACCGCGGACGGTGCCGCGGCTGGCGCTGTGGGATTCCCCGGCGGAGGTAGTGGCGTTCGCCCTGGAGGTGTTGGCCGGATACCATGCGGACGGCTGCGACCGGCGGGCTCTGTGCTGGTACGTCTATTCGCGGCTGTTGTGGCAGGCGAGCCGGCACGCCCGCGCCGGCTCCGTCCGCGACCTTCCCGCCGCGCTGCAGGCCGCCCTGGACTTTGCCGGCCGCGCCTGGGCCGAGGACGTGCCGTTGAAACGACTGGCCGAGGCGGCCGGGGTCAGTGTCCCACATCTGCACTCCATCTTCCGCCGCCACCTGCGGACCACGCCACACCAGCATCTGCTGCGACGGCGCCTGCAAGAGGCGCGAAACCTGCTCGTGACCGGCGACCTGCGGATCAAGGAGGTCTGCGAGCGCTGCGGCTTCCGCGACCTGGTTCATTTCTGCCGCAGTTTCCGAAATGCATTTGGTCTGCCGCCGGGCGCCTACCGCCGGCGCCACACCGGGCCCATGCCGTTTGAGTCGGAATGACGGGGTTTGTGGTCTGTGGTCTGTGGTCTGTGGTCTGTGGGCTGTGGGCCTGTGGGGGGGATGGCTCAATCCGTCCGATCCGTCCGATCCGTCAGATCAGTCAGATCCGACCGATCCGGCCACCGACCACAGACCACAGACCGCGTCGCAAGTGGCTCAGTTACGGAGGGGAACGGAATCCCCGCATATTTGCCCGCGCACTGTCACAGGGTATAGTTTCGGCCGGAAATTCATTGTCACCCCCGGAAACGGTAAAAAATGAAAACCGTGAATCGCGCCGCGCCCCTTACCGTTGCCGCATGTTTGTTTGCGGCAAGCCTCACCTCCACTCTCGCCGGGTCAATCGCGTACACCGTCACCGACCTGGGCACCTTGGGGGGAAACAGCAGCAGGGCCCTTGGCATCAACGCCAGCGGCCAGGTGGTCGGCGAGGCGGACATCACCGGCGGCGCAGCCACTCATGCCTTCCTCTATTCAAGCGGGACAATGACCGACCTGGGCACCTTGGGGGGAAGCTACAACTCGGCCAAGGGCATCAACACCAGCGGCCAGGTGGTCGGTGAGGCGGACACCGCCGGCAATACAGCCATACGTGCCTTCCTCTATTCAAGCGGGACGATGACCGACCTGGGCACCTTGGGGGGAAGCAACAGCGTTGCCTTTGGCATCAACGCCAACGGCCAGGTGGTCGGCGAGGCGAACATCACCGGCGATGCAGCCACTCGTGCCTTCCTCTATTCAGGCACGACCATGACCGCCTTGGGCACCTTGGGGGGAAGCAACAGCTCTGCCAAGGGCATCAACGCCAGCGGGCAGGTGGTCGGCTTGGCGAATACCGCCGGCGATACAGCCATGCATGCATTCCTCTATTCAGGCACGACCATGACCGACCTGGGCACCTTTGGGGGAAGCTACAGCACGGCCAAGGGCATCAACGCCAGCGGCCAGGTGGTCGGCCAGGCGAAGACCGCCGGCGATACAGCCATGCATGCATTCCTCTATTCAGGCACGACCATGACCGACCTGGGCACCTTTGGGGGAAGCGAAAGCTATGCCTATGGCATCAACACCAGCGGCCAGGTGGTCGGCCAGGCGTACACCGCCGGCGATGCAGCCATGTCTGCCTTCCTCTATTCAGGCGGGACGATGACCGAGCTGAACACCCTGATCGATCCCCTCTCAAATTGGAATTTGCTTTCCGCCACGGCCATCAACGACGCCGGCCAGATTGTCGGCCAGGGCTCTATCGCCGGCCAGTACCATGCCGTCCTCCTCACCCCCGTCCCCGAGCCGACCACGGGGCTGATCGCCCTGGGCCTGGTGTCCGCGCTGATGCTGCGCCGCCGGGAAAAATCGGTGCCGTGATCATGTTCCCGCAGGGGGATGCGTATCCGCGCGCAAAAGACCGCCGCGTCCCCGTCATGGGTTGCCGGGAGATTGAGGCGGGTTATAGTAAGCCCCTTCAGCCCGGATTCGCGCCCTGACCTGTGGGGGCGCCGGCCAGCCCCGGCCGCACTCCGGGAAACTCAACGCATGGCGGTTTCGGTTTCGGCGCGGGGACAGGCGCCGGACATACGCAAAATCGCCGGGAACGACAAGGAAGCACCACCGTGGCAATCTCCCTGAATGACCTGCTCGAAGCCGGCGTCCACTTCGGTCACCAGAGCAAGCGCTGGAACCCGAAGATGAAGCCCTACATCTACGGCTCGCGCAACGGCATCTCCATTTTCGACCTGACCATCACCATCCGCCACCTGGGCCACGCCTGCGAGTTCGTCCGCGATCTCGTCGCCGGCGGCGGCACCGTGCTCCTCGTCGGTTCCAAGCGCCAGGCGCAGGAAGTCCTGCGCGAAGCCGCCGGGAAAGTCGGCATGCCCTTCATGTGCTCCCGCTGGCTCGGCGGCGCCCTCACCAACTTCGGCGTCATCCATAAGCGCATCCAGTACCTCCGCAACCTGCGCCAGAAGGAACAGGACGGCGGCCTGGAGAAGCATCCCAAGAAGGAACAGGCCAAAATCCGCAAGGAACTGGCCAAGCTCAACGAAACCCTCGGCGGCGTCATCGACCTCGACCGCCTCCCGGATGCCCTGATCGTGGTTGACGTCATGCACGAAGCCATCGCCGTGAAAGAGGCCAACCGCCTCAACATCCCGGTCGTGGCCATCGTCGATTCCAACTGCAATCCCGACGGCATCACCGAAGTGATCCCCGGCAATGACGACGCGCTGCGTTCGATCCAGGCCCTGGTCAACGCCCTCGCCGCCGCCATCGCGGAAGGCAACATCCAGTACGGCAAGAAGAACGAAGTCGAAGCCCTCGAAGAAGCCAAGGCCGAGAAGGTCGAAGCCGAGGCGGAAGCCGATGCCGCCCGCGACGGTGAAACCGTCCCCGCCGCCCAGTAAGATTGTACGATACGGGTGGAAGTCTGCGCCGCCGCCGCTCCCTGTGACGGCGGCAGGCGCACCCCCGTCCCCCTTTTCCCGTTGATTTTTCCCAGTTCCGGAGGATTTTTCCATGGCTATCATCACGATGGACACGATCAAGGCCCTGCGCGAAAAAACCGGCGTCGGCGTCGGCGATTGCAAGAAGGCCCTTGAAGAAGCCGGCGGCAACATGGACACCGCCATCGAGAACCTGCGCAAGAGCGGCATCGCCAAAGCCGAAAAGAAATCCAGCCGCACCACCAAGGAAGGCCTGGTCTTCTCCTGCGTCAGCGCCCAGACCGCCGCCCTGGTCGAGATCGTCTGCGAGACCGACTTCGTGGCCAAGAACGAACGCTTCCTCGCCTATGGCAAAGAGCTGGCCAAGCGCGTCGCCGCCATGACCGCCCAGGGCGACCTCACGACCGAACTTCAGGCCGCCGAAAAGGCCGCCGTCATCGACCTGATCAACGCCATCGGCGAAAACATCCAGATCCGCCGCGTCCTGCGCTGGACCGCCGTGGACGGCGCCCGCCTGGCCTACTACGACCATCACAACAAGAGCAAGATCGTGGTGCTCGTCGAACTCGCCGGCGACGGCGCCCCGGACAATGCCGTGTGCATGCACATCGCCGCCTACAGCCCGCGCTACATCGTCCCCGGCGACATCTCCGCCTCCGTCATTGAGAAGGAGAAGGAAATCGCCGCCGCCCAGATGCAGGACAAGCCCGCCAACATGATCGAAAAGATCGTCCTGGGCAAGATCAACAAGTGGTACGGCGAAGTCTGCCTCATGCAGCAGCCCTGGCTGCTCGACGACAAGAGCTGCCTGGCCAAGACCGCCCCCAAACTGACCGTCTCGCGCATGCTGCGCTGGCAGGTCGGCGAAGAAGTCTAAGCCTGATCTCGTCCGCCCCGCGCGGCCCCCGCCGTGCCCCCGTTATTTCCCCAAGCCGGAACGGCCCCCGCTGCTCCGGCTTTTTTGTGCCCGGGCTCTCTCTCTCCCTTGGCGGAGAGACAGGAACACGGCGCAAGTCCTCTTTTAGGTCTGCTGATAGGACACTGCGGACTGCGCGACGTCCCCGCCAAGGACAGTTTTCGATGTGGAATGCCTTCCCAGGCGGCAATGTTGCCCGGCAATCGCGTCGGCTTTTTGTTGTAATCGGACCACGCCGATCCATGTTCGCCAAGTTTTCCGAACAACACTCCAAAGCGACTGCAACATTCGCAGAACGGGATGGTAATCCGGACGCTTGAGCAACCCAAAAATGCAAGTTGATCCAAGCTTCCGTTCAAGTCAAACAGGTTGAGAAGTTGATGATTGCACCACGGGCAGCGATCCTGACGCACGGTCATGGCCACGGAAAGAGAAGTCGAGTCTTCTGCGTCAGAGTGGAGTAGCGGATAACAGACTTTGTGATAAAGCTCGTGCCGACGAAGATCGCCAGCCAGCTGCCAGCCGGCGTTCTCGGCATATCGTTCCGGAGGGACAAACAACGTTTTCGCCCATGACGGCGGACTGACCCGCCACCGGCCGAAGAGATCCACCACACGCGCGTCACCGATCCATGCAAGCGCCGAAAGAAGCTTGTCGCGAATCAGCCGGTGCTCTTCGTCTTCTGGCACACGCGCAAGACGCTTCATGAGCAACTCGCAAATGTCGGGAGTTGCGCGAAGAAAAATGAAGCCGGAAGCGAAATGTTCGGCCGAGACAAAGGCGTGAAGCAAGGGACTGATGTCAGCTTCCGTGAAAGCGGTCAAGCATCGTGCAATGTCTTCCGCCTGCTCCGCCTCGCCACATGAAACCAGTTCTGCGGCATGCTGAACCAGGGCTGCAGTTCGCTTTATATCCAGTTCGGCATAAAGCGCCTCCGTCTTTCTTGGACAGGGAGAAAGACAAACCAATGGGTCTGGCTTCCTGGGACGGTGCTTAACCTTGAGAATCTCAAGCGGATCGCTCAATCCTTCATACGGGTTGACATCTTTCCGGTTTTTTCGAATGAACTCTTCGCGTTCGCGACGGTCCCTTTCCTGAAGACAAGGCATGCAATAGCCGCCTGTCTTCTCCGCCGTTAGCGGAAGAATGGTGTTCTTGCAATCAGAAGATTTGCAGGCGACTCAGTCCGTCATTTTCTTCCCTTCTAAAACGGAGGCAAAGTATCGTAGCGGAACTATACCTATCGGGCCAGGGAGTTTCCAAGGGAAGGCGCGGCCAAAGGCCTGGGACTTGGTTTTCATCCGTTGTTTTTCGCCGCAAAAGAACGCAGAGAACACAAAGAAAGAGGGCCGGCACCTCTTTGCGATCTTTGCGTTCTTTCGCGACAAAACAAACGGATCCGGAACGAGTTGGCGTTTTTGAGGAGAAGCCGGAAATCGGGGGACTGGGAAGCCGACCCGCTTTTCGCACCCTTTCGCGCACAGGCACCACCCCTCCGGGCATGCGCGTCAACGCAAGAACCATTATGCATTATAATCTAGATTGTTATGTGTCTTTACTGCGGCGTCTTCGCCGCTTTGGAGTGCCGGCGGCTTGACGCCGCTTTTTCCCGCCGGTG
>CAITSE010000189.1 GCA_903894975.1 uncultured Lentisphaerota bacterium | reverse complement strand
GGGCCGTGAAAGCAACTGTCAGATTGTGAAAGTGTTGTACATCCAGCAGACTCTGCCTCCTGAACCCTGACACCCTGAACCCTGCTTTGCTGGCAGGACGGAGTTCTGCAAGCGCCTCAACTAATAGGTGTCCCTCTGTAAAATAACAAGGACTGAGCCTTTTTTTGAACAGAAGCTCACGAAGAACACGAAGTCCGGAGCCAAGAGACGAATCTCTTCGATCGGACTTCGTGTTCTTTGTGACTTCGCGGTGAACTCTTCCGGTCAGGACACCACGCGGCCGTTCTGGAACTCGGCCCAGACGGTCTCGAACCAGCTTTCATCCTTGGGCAGGGGGCGCACGGTCACGGGCGTGGTCTCGAATTCGCCGGGGGCGGCGTCTTTCTGCCGGATCTCCAGGATTTCCTGGCGCTTCTCCAGGTTTTCCGGACGGTGCCGGAGTTCGCGGCCGCGTTTGCTGTCCACGGTCAGGCTGCCGGCTTCGTCCAGGATCATGTAGCCGCCGCGGGAGCCGCCGCCGGTGGCGATGTAGACGCGCAGCGCTTCCAGGAACGCGATGCTGCTCAGGGCCAGGAACTTGTCTTCGGTGGCGCGGGCGAGTTGCTTGCGGTCGGCGCAGCGGATGCCGTGCCGGCGGATGCGGTCGAAGAGCGCTTTCGCCTCGGCCAGTGCGGCGTCGGTGCCGGCCTGGCTGCGGACAAAGGCGCCTTCACGGCTCATGCGTTCCTGAATCTGCGGCCGGATCTCCGCAGGTTCCACGCCGCCGCGCGGGGCGGACAGGTACTTGCCGTACTCCGCGTGCTGCGCCGCGACCTGGGCTTTCACGGTCTTGGCGAACGCCGCGGCGTCGCCGGGCGACTGCCGGTAGACGTTGGCGATGTACTGGGCCGCGCGCATGGCGCCGACCTGTCCGCTGTTCAACGCGCTGCCGCCGGGACGCACACCGTGGGTGCCGTTGAGCTCGCCGACGGCGAACAGATGCGCCACGCTCGTCTCCCACCACATATTGCCGCGCAGACCGCCGTTGCAGTGCTGGGCGCAGACCGCGGCCTCGAGCGGTTCGCGCAGGTCGACGCCGTGCTCGGAATAGAGGTCGATGCTCTGCTGGTTCATGTGCTGCAGGCGCGCGTACGGCGTGGCCTGGAAGGCGTTGGAGCGTTCGAGGTAGCGCTTGGCCTCGTCGTGCAGCTCGGCGATGGCGAACTCGCGCATGCCGGGGGCCGGGGTCGGGTTGCGCATGAAGTCCAGGAAGACGCGGCGGCCGGCGTCGATCTCGCGGTGCACCGCGATGTCCACCAGCGATGAGCCGCCCTTCTGCAGCCGCGCGGAATGGAACGGCCACTGGTAGCCCTTGAGGAAGATGTTGCTGGCCATGGCCGGCATGTCGTCGAAGTAGTCGTGGAGGAAGGGGCGCTTGTCGCTGACGCCGTCGGCGGCGGTGCTGAAGTAGTCGGGAATGACCTGCTGGTAGGTGCCCGAGAGGTTCCAGCGGAACTTGGTGGAGGCCAGGCCGTACTGGAGTTCGGTGAGGTTGTTGGCGACGACACCGGCTTCGAGCGCGAGCCCATGGGAGCCGAGCTGGCCGTGGGGCCAGACGCTGATCTTGTACATCTCGCCGGGGCCGCCGGTGGCGAGCACGACGTTCTCGGCGTTGAACAGGGTCATGCCATAGCTGTCCTGGTAATCTTCCGCCTTGTTCAGGCAGATGGCGCCGGTGACGCGGCGGCCGGCCGGGGTGTCCTGGACCAGGAGCTTCACGGCCTCATGCCGGTCGAAGATCGGGATCTGATGGTGTTGGACCTGCTCCAACAGTTTTTTGTACATGAACATGGAGGTCTTGGGGCCGGCCGAGGTGGCGCGCTGGCGGGGGTCATGGTCGGTCTTGTAGCCGACGTAGCCGCTGTACTGGTTGAACGGAAAGGGGACGCCGAGCTTACAAAGGTCGAAGAAGGCCGGGAGCGAGCCGAGCCCCTCGATGTAGGCCAGGTCGCCGTGCATCATGCCGCCCTGGAACAAGCTGCGGGCGAACTCCATGGGACTGTCAGGGTCGTCGCCGAACACGCCCATCTTGTAGTAGGTCTGCTTGTCGGAACCGGAGTTGTTGGAGGTGCCGTTGCCGAGCTTGTCGACGACAATGGCGACGTCGCGGACGCCGAGGTAGTGCAACGCATCCGCACACTTGAGCCCGGCTGCGCCGGCGCCGATGATCAACGTGTTGACGGAAACCACCGGGAACGCAATCTCCCGCCCGCCGCGAACCGGTAGCATGACCGTGTCTTTACGCATGAGACTTTTCTCCTTCTGTTTGAGAGCAAATCTGTCAGGGGGGCGCGTTCTC
>CAITSE010000188.1 GCA_903894975.1 uncultured Lentisphaerota bacterium | reverse complement strand
TGGGGCAACGCCCCAGGTAAAACGGGGAAAACGCCATCAAGGCTGAAGGCCTTGCTCAACTGTGCATCTTGGGTTTGGCTGTTGGATACCCCGCACCCTTGGGTCGGGGTTCTTCATTTGTTGCGCTGCTGGTAGAAACCGGGGTGGCGCGGTTCATCAGACGGTGTTTTCGCGGCCGGCGCCGTGGCGGCGGGCGGGGGCTTGAGCCGGTCTTCCCAGTCGGGCGGCGGGTGGAGGCTGACACGGCGGTAGTTCTCCTGAACCGGCGCCGCGGCGGCGCCGGCGGCCGCCGGCGAACCCGGGATCAGGAGTTGCAGGGTATCCGGATCGGACGTGCGCCGGAGCTGGAGCATGCCGGTGGGCTGGAGCTGGTCGTTCAGAAGCTGGACATTGGCGCCGCCAGGCACGTATTTCCAGGACACCAATGCCCGGCCTGACGTGTTGCTCCAGAAACCGTTGCCGGTTTCGTTCAGGGCGAGAACTCGGGCGGCGGCGTCCTCGCGGCCGTTGTTCCAAATGCCTTCCAGGGTCTCAAGACGTTTGGTGTCCGGCGCCGATTTTTCCAAAAGCTGACGGCGGAGCCGGGCTAGGGCTTCGTCACTCGCCGCGGGCAGGAACGGCGCCTCGAACATCAGCCGGGAGAACGGGCGGGTTTCGGCGCCGTCCCTGGACGTTAGTTCCGCGCGGTCGCCCCGGACCAGTAGCAGGATCGGGGCGCCGGCCGGCAGGATCTCGCTGCCGTCGGCGTCGGCGATGAGTATCGCGCTGTTCTTGCCGGCCGCGCGCCAGTGTAATGGCACATCCAGCGCGTCCCGGAGCATGCGTCCGCCGCCGTCTTTGGCCAGGACTAGGAAAAGATCCGCCGCGGCGCCCGCGGTCAGTTCGCGTTGATGCCAGACGCCGACGCATTCCTCCGCCGCCCGCGCCGCCGCGCCGGCCAGCCCGAACAGCACCAGAAGAGTTGTGAGCAGTCGTTTCATCCCGTTTGTCCGCGAATTTCCGCGAAAGCGCGCGAATACGGAACGTAACGTAACCGTTGAAGAGTCAGGGGGCGGCGTCCTCCCGCCCCCTGAATCCCCCGGAGGGTGGCAGCGGCCACGTTTTCATTTGGCAACAGCCGGGCGTGGCGAAATCCACTGGCGGTCGAGGCGTTGGCGAGATGACCATGCGTTTGACCGCCAGTGCATTTCGCCACGCCCGCTTTTACAAAAGGAAACGGGTCGAACGACCCTCTCCAAGGGGGTTCGGGGGAGGGGAGAATGCCCTCCCCCGACTCTTTCACAGGCCGGTGGGCAGGTCGATCCATTCGCAGGGCAGGCCGGGAAAGGCGGCGGCGAGGCGGTCCATGACGGCGGTGAGTCCGGGGATTTCGGTGCGATAATGGCCGGCGGCGATGCCGGTGAGCCCGGTTTCCCGGAAGTAATGATAATGACTGTGCGTGATCTCGCCGGTGAGCAGAGCGTCGCAGCCGGCGCGGGCCGCATCCTCGGCGGCGTCGCCGGCGCCGCCGGAGACGATGCCGAGCCGGCGGATCCGGTCGGCGTGGCCGGGGAACAGGACGCATTCGGTCTGGAGCAGGCCGTTGATGCGATCGCGCAGTTCCGGCAGAGTCAGCGCCTGGGGCAGTTGGCCGGCGACGCCGATCGGCACACCGCCGTACTCGTGGAACGGGACGGTGTCCGTCAGCCCGAGCAGGGCAGCCAGGCGCGCGTTGTGTCCGACTTCTGGGTGCAGGTCCAGCGGCAGATGACTGGCGTACAGGGAGATGCCGTTCTTGAACAGAGTGTCCAGCCGCCGCGCCGTGACCCCCTGCAGGCGCCGGAAGGACGGGCCCCAACTCATGCCATGGTGGACGATCACAAGCTGCGCGTCATGCTCCGCCGCGGCTTCGAACAGCGCCGCACAGGCATCCACGCCGAACACCACGCGGCGCACGTCCCGTGCACCCTCGACCTGCAACCCGTTGTTCGAACTGTCCGCCAGCCCCGGCGGCGGTTGCAGCAATCCGTCCAGGAACGTGACGATGTCGGCGAGCTTGGTCATAATAACGCCTCCGGATTAAAGGCTTTTATCCACGAATTACACGAATTGGCACGAATGTCACGCCATGTTTTTATAGGTATCATGTTTCTATATAACATACTATGACATAATTCAGGTTTTGTGAAAAAATCGTGTAATTCGTGGACAAAAGGTTGTCAGGTTCAGGCTCTCCGGCCGAAGCGGCGTTCGATTTCGCTGTGGGGCAGGGTGATCATGACCGGGCGGCCGTGGGGGCAGGTATAGGGCATTTCCGCGGCGGCGAGGTCTTCCAGGAGTTTGTCGATTTCTACGGGGCGCAGGGGGTCTTCGGCTTTGACCGCGTGTTTGCAGGCGGCTTGGGCGATGCGCAGTTCGTCGGGGTGCGGCGCGTTGCCGGCGGAGCTTTGGCGGAGTTCGTCCAGGATGTCACGGAGCAGGCCGCCGAGATTGTCGCCGGGGAAACCGGCGGGCACGGCGGTGATGAGGAAGCTGTTGCCGCCGAAGGTGTCCAGGCCGAAGCCGAGGGCCTGGAAATGCTCCAGGCTGCGGCGCAGGAGCGTGGCGTCGGCCGGGGCCAGGTCCAGGCTCACGGGCAGGAGCAGCGGCTGCGATTCCGGCGCTTTGGCGCGGGCGGCGGCCAGGAGCCGTTCGAAGAGGATCCGTTCATGGGCGGCGTGCTGGTCGAGCAGGACCAGGCCGTCGGCGCTTTCGGCCACGAGATAGAGCGTGCCGAGCACGCCGAGGATGCGCAGGCCGCGGATCTGTTCGCGGGTGGCGGTGGACGGGGAGGTGCCGCTGGAGGAGGGGGAGGTCTGTGGTCTGTGGCCTGTGGTCTGTGGGGTTGGAAGAGGAAGATGGTCTGTGGTCTGTGGCCTGTGGTCTGTGGGGGAGAGGGGGGGAGTGGTTGTGGGTTCGGCCGGGGCCGGCGGGCGCGGGGAGTGCAGCGGCGGGAACGGCGTGGGAAAGGGCAGCGGCGCCTGTTCGGGTGCCGGGGTGAAGGCAAAGGGTGCGGGCTGGCGGCTTGGCGCCGGCGTACCGGCGGTGTCGCGGGCCACAGCGGGCAGGGCCGGCTGCGCGACGGTTTCGCCGGCCAGCCCGCGCAGGGCGCGGCGGACGGCGGCGGCGACGAGCTGGGCGACGAGCTGCGGCTCGCGGAAGCGGACTTCGCGTTTGGCGGGATGGACGTTGACGTCGACGCGGTCGGGCGGCAGCTCGACGTAGAGCACCAGCGGCGGGTAGCGCCCTTTCATGACCAGGGTGTGGTACGCCTCGCGCACGGCGTAAAACAGACCTTCGGCGGAAGCGGGGCGGCCGTTGACGAAAAAGCGCTGTTCGCGCCGGGAGGAGCGGGTCAGCCCCGGCCGCGCCGTCAGGCCGTGGATGCGGATGCCGTCCTCGGTGTAGTCCACCGGCAGCATGGCATCGGCGGTCTCGCGGCCGAGGAGCATGCCGGCGCGGCGGAGCGGGTCGGCGGCGGCGCCGGACTGGAGCGTGGGCTGGTCGTCCAGGATCAGCTCGAACGCGACCTCCGGGTGGGCCAGCGCCTGGAGCAGGACGGTTTCCTGGATGTGCTCGTTCTCGGTGGCCGGGCTGCGCAGAAACTTGCGGCGGCCGGGGACATTGTAGAAAAGCTGGGCGACGCGTACGCTGGTGCCGGGGGCGCAGCCGCACTCGCGGAAGTCGCGCATGGTGCCGCCTTCGACGCTCACTTCGTGCCCGTTGAGATCCTGCGGCTGGCGGGTTTGCAGGTTGAAGCGGCTGACCGAGGCGATGCTGGGCAGCGCCTCGCCGCGGAAGCCGAGGGTGGTGATGCGGTCGATATCCGCGGCCTCGCGGATCTTGCTGGTGGCGTGCGGTTCCAGGCAGAGCAGGGCGTCGTCGCGGTCCATGCCGCCGCCGTCGTCCTGGACCTGGATCAGGGTGCGGCCGCCGTTGCGGGCATGGACGACGATGCGGCGGGCCCCGGCGTCAACGGCGTTCTCCACCAGTTCCTTGACGACCGAGGCCGGCCGCTCGATGACCTCGCCCGCGGCGATGCGGTTGGCCAGTTCGTCCGGCAGCACACGGATAATACTCATGCCGGAACCGTAACCGCCCAAGCCCCCGCTGCAACCGCGCGGGGAGTCGGGGGGCGGAGTTCGCCCGCCCCCCGAACCCTCCGGCGAGGGTTGTTTGACCCGTTGCCATATCGGGGCGTGGATTCGACGTTGAACGTTCGATGTTAAATGTTCAATGTTCGTTTAAACCGCTAACGAACGCTGACGGGAACGCTAACGGATCGGTTTCTTTAGCGGAAAGTTAGCGTCCGTTAGCGGTTGAAAAAACGGTTTTGCCACTAAACCCGGAAAATCCCGTGGATATACTGACACGCCCCCGCACGAGGATTTGTTTTCTTCTACCCCGCCGGGGCATTTCCACGGACCACAAGCCATCTCCCCCCAAGCGGGAGAGTTTTGCGGGCAGGATTGCCCACCTCACGCGGGTCACAGGCAGAAGCCGGTTTCACGCTCAGCGCGCCAGGCGGGCGAGCATGGCGCGGTCGGAACGGAGCAGTTCCTCGAAGTAGGCGATGGTCTGACGCAGCCCTTCGTCCAGGGCCACTTTCGGCTCCCAGCCGAGCAACTTTTGGGCCTTGGTGATGTCGGGTTTGCGCCGGCAGGGATCGTCCTTGGGCAGCTCGCGGCTGACGATCTTGGACTTGGAACCGGTCATGGCGATGACCTTCTCGGCCAGTTCAAGGATGGTCATTTCCGCGGGGTTGCCGATGTTGACCGGGCCGGTGACCTCGTCGCCGGTGGCCATCATCCGCACCATGCCGTCAATGAGGTCGGTGCAGAAACAGAAGGAGCGGGTCTGGTCGCCCTTGCCGTAGATGGTGATGTCGTTGCCGAGCAGGGCCTGGATGATGAAATTGCTGACCACCCGGCCGTCGTTGGGATGCATGCGCGGGCCATAGGTGTTGAAGATGCGGATGACCTTGATGCGGAGTGCGTTCTGTCGGTAGTAGTCAAAGAACAGGGTCTCGGCGCAGCGCTTGCCCTCGTCGTAGCAGGAGCGGATGCCGATAGGGTTGACGTTGCCCCAGTATTCCTCAACCTGCGGATGCACCGTCGGATCGCCGTAGACTTCGGAGGTGGAGGCCTGAAGAATCTTGGCC
>CAITSE010000187.1 GCA_903894975.1 uncultured Lentisphaerota bacterium | reverse complement strand
TCCCGTGCGCGACATCGAAACGATTGAGACCGAACTCATGCTCGCCGACCTGGGCGTGGCGGAAAAAATGCTCGACGGCCTGCGCGCCCGGATCAAGAAGGGCGAGAAAGAGGCCGTGCTCAAGGCGTCCGTGCTTGAGCGCTGCCTCGTCCCCCTGCAGGCCGGCCAACCGGTCCGCACCCTGGCCTTTGAGGATCCCGAGGAGAAAAAGGCCCTCCGCGAGATCGGCCTGATCACGGCCAAACGCGTGTTGTATGCCGCAAACGTGGACGAGGCCGGGATCCGCGGCGAAACCGCCCCCGCCCAGGCCGTCCAGACCTATGCCACGGCCAACGGCGGCAAGGTCGTCTTTGTCTGCGCCAAGTTCGAGGCCGAGCTCGCCCAGCTCGAAGCCGCGGACCAGAAGGAAATGCTGGAATCCGTCGGACTCACGGAATCGGCCCTGGCCAGCGTCAGCAGCACCGGGTATGAACTGCTCGGGCTGCAAAGTTTTTTCACCGCCGGCGACAAAGAGATCAAGGCCTGGACCATTCCCCAGGGCGCGACGGCGCCCCAGGCCGCCGGCGTCATCCACACCGACTTCGAACGCGGCTTCATCCGCGCCGAAATCTACAGCGTGGACGACCTGGACCAATACAAGACCGAAGCCGCCATCCGCGCCGCCGGCAAGCTCCGGACCGAAGGCAAGACCTATGTCATGCGCGACGGTGACGTCTGCCACTTCCTCTTCAATGTCTAAGCGAACCGCGGGGGAAAAACGGCAAGGTCACCGATTCACGGTCTTGACCAATTCGTAGACCCCCGCAAGATTTCGCCCTAACCCATTGCAATCCAAGCCATACCCGACCACAAACCCGGCGGGGGCGGGAAAACCCACGAAATCGGCGCGCAAGTCCGCCGCATTGGGCTCTGGCTTCTGCAGGAACGCGGCGACGCGGAGTGAAGCCGGAGCCTGGATCTCCAACCGGGAAATCAAATGCCGGAGCGACCGGCCGCTGTCCACGATGTCCTCCACCACCAGCACATCGCGGCCGCGCAATACCAGAGTCGGCTTGAGCAGTTCCGTAATCTTGCCGCTTGAGATTTTTCCCGCGCCGTACGAGGAGATCTTGACGAAATCGACCTCGTTCTCAAACGCCACCGCGCGCAGCAGATCGGCCAGGAAAATCACCGCGCCGTTGAGCACTCCAATGAACACGGGCCGCCGGCCGTGGTAGACACGGTCCAGCTCACGCCCCAACTCGGCCACCCGCACCCGGATCTGCTCCGGAGTGATCACCAGCCGGTATTCCTCGCCTCCGACCGACACCCGTTCTGCCGCCGGGAAAGCTGCTGCCGCCGCCGCTTCCGTCATGGGTAAAAATCCTTATTCTTATGCCCTCCGCGGCCCCTGCCGCGGTGTGGTACAGTATGCAATTGTTTCCGGCCATACTTTACCGCGCCGTTTCCAACCTTCGACATGGATGCCGACATGGACAACCTTCAGGACGATCTCCGCCGCGAACTCAATGAAGCCGCCGCCGCCGTCCGCGCCAAACTGCCGGAAAGCTTCACTCCCGAGGCCGCCGTAATCCTCGGCACCGGACTGTCGCCGGCGATGGACGGTTTTGCCGCGGCAGGACGAATGTGGACCAAGTCGATCCCGCATCATCCCGTGTCCACCGTCGAAAGCCATGCCGGACGCCTTTCCTGGGGGACCTGGTCCGGGCGTCACACCCTGGTCTTCCAAGGGCGCATTCACCTCTATGAAGGATACTCCGCCCGCGAGGTGGTCTTCCCGGTGCGCCTGGCCGCCGCCCTAGGGGTGAAAACCCTGATCCTGACCAACGCCGCCGGCGGGCTCAATCCCGGCTTCCACCGCGGCGACCTCATGCTGCTCACCGACCACCTCAACCTCACCGGGCACAACCCGCTCCGCGGCCCTGACCCGGACCCTGCCCGCCCGCGTTTCCCCGCCATGACCGAACCCTACTCCCGGCGCCTGCGCGAAATCGCCGCCCGCGCCGCCGGCGAACGCCGCATCCCGGTGCGTGCCGGGATCTATGTAGCCGTACTCGGCCCCAGCTTGGAAACCGCCGCCGAAACCCGGTTTCTGCGCCTCTCCGGCGCCGACGCCGTCGGCATGTCCACCGTCCTCGAAACCATTGCCGCCGTCCATGCCGGGGTGGACGTGCTGGGAATCTCCATCATCACCAACGTCAACAATCCCGATGCATACGAACCCGCCACTCTCGGCGACATTGTCGACGCCGCAACGGAAGCGGCTCCCAACCTGGCCAGCCTCATCAGTGCAACCCTGGCCAGCCTCTGAATCGCCTAATGCAGCACCACCGCGTCCGCATTCGTTCGCATTCGTCCGTGTGTCCGTGTTCGTCCGTGTGTCCGTGCCCACCCCCCCGGAACCGCCTGCCATGGTAGCTCTCCCGGTGACCCTGCCCCCGGCCCCGCCGCCGTGGCGCCGCCGCTTCCGGGCCGTCGCCGCGGGATTTGCCGCCGCTTTCCCCTACCTGGCCGCGGCCCTGTTCGCCACCGCCCTGACTCTGGTGACGATGCGGCACGAGATGTGGCGCGACGAAATCCAGGCATGGCTCCTCGCCCGTGACTCCGCCAGCCTCCCGGCGCTTTTCCTCAATCTGCGCTACGAGGGGCACCCGGGGCTGTGGCACCTCCTGCTTTGGCCACTCGCCCATCTCACTTGGAACCCGGCGGCCATGCAGGGACTGCACATCGCCCTGGCCACGGCCTCCGCCTTCCTCGTGCTGCGTTTCGCCCCGTTCCCGCGAATCATCCGCCTAAGCCTGGTCTTCGGCTATCTGTTCTTCTATGAATGGGGCGTGATCGCCCGCAACTATGCCGTGAGCGTCCTGATCCTGTTTGCCTTCTGCGCGCTGTTCCCGCAACGCCGGCGGCTCTTCCCGGTGCTGGCGCTGCTGCTGGCGGTGCTCTGCCATGCCAATGTTCACTCCGTCATCCTGGTCATCGCCCTGGGCGGATACCTGGCGCTGGAACATGTCACCGCCAATTGGGGCCGGCTCCGGACGCCGGAAGCGCACTCCCGCCGCTTCCTGGCCGGAAGCCTGATCCTGGCCATCGGCATTACGACCGCCATTCTCCAATTGAAACCGCCGGCGGACGCCAATTTCGCCAACGGTTGGAATTCCCACTGGAACACTCAGGACGCCAAGCGCTGCACGGAAACCGTGATCAACGGCTGGCTCCCGCTGCCGGAGAATTCTCCATACTACTGGAACTCCAACCAGATCCGAAACCAACTCCCGGCCTTTTCCGGCAAGCGCACGATCTGGCAGGAAGCGCGAGTGCGTGTGGCCGTCGGCATCCTAGCCTTCGCGCTTCTGTTTTTCCTTTCCCGACCACTGTTCATGCTGCCGTTCCTGGCCGGCACCGTGGGGCTGGAACTGTTTTTCTACATCAAGTATCCGGGATCCCTCCGGCACCATGGATTTCTTTTCCTCTGGTTCGTCGTCCTGCTCTGGCTTTCCGCCTGCGGCCCGCGCCGGCTGCTGCCGTGGCGAATTCCGGAAGCCGTTCTCAACGGCTGGCACCGGTTCCGGTTCTGGCTGCTGTTGCCGCTGCTGGCGCTCCAGGTCTGGGGCGCCTGGATCGCAGCGCGACAGGACTGGAACGTGCCCTTCTCCAACGGCCCAGCGGCGGCAGCGCGGATCCGGCGCGAAGTGGAAGGCGACCGGCTCCAAGTCCTGGCCGGCGAATCTTCCCCTGAGATTTCCACCGTGGTCGGCTACGCCCGGCTGCCCCGGGTCTATTATCTCGACCGCGAAAGCCCCGGCTCCTTCATTGTCTGGGACAACGCCCGCACCCAAAACCGGCCGCGCCTGACACAACGGCTCCGCACCATCCTGCAGCAGGATCCGCGCGACGCGCTGCTCCTCACCAGCGGCCCGTTAAACCCCAAAAGAATGGATGGCCTCGATCTCACAATCCTGGAAACCTTCAAAACCCCGTCCGTGAGCGGTGAAAACTACTATCTCTACCGCCTCCGCAACCCCTACGCCCCGGCGACGCTGCCGCCAGCGCCGTAATCACTGATGGGAATTTCGCTTTCGCGGATCGAACCAGACAGGGATGAATCATCCTTTTTTGAACAGAAGCTCACAAAGAACACAAAGCACGTTCCACTGCAAACACTTCGTGACCTTTGCGGCCTTCTGTTCAATGAATTCTTAGTGCTTGTGAATAATTCAGGTTAGCGCGGCCGCCACGAATTCAACGTTGCGCTGCAACACCTCCAACGGCAGGGGATTGCAGTGTCCCATCTCGGGCACTTCCACGTACTCAACCTGCAGCTTTCGCCGGCGCATGGCGTCCACCAGCTTGTCGCTATGGTGCGGCTTGGACACTGACTTGTCTTTCCCCCCGTGGATGATCCGGTAGGGAATGTCCGGCAGCGCCTTCACCTGCTCCAGCGGCGAATGCTCGACCAGCAACCGCGACAGGCTCCCGGAATAGCCGAGGAACGCGTGACGCATGGTCGGCGGCAGGTCCGGCCGCTCGTGGAAATGATATTTCAGATCGCACACCGGACAGTTCGCCAGGCACGCACTCACCCGGCGTTTCGCATACCGGGTGTAAAGCAGGCTGCCCTGGCCGCCCATGCTCCCGCCCGTACAGACGAGCGGAAGCCGGTCCGCCAGCTTATGCGTCGCATAGAGAGCGTCCACCAACTCATCGATCATCGCCCGCGCCTGACGGTTCATCCACGCCCACGGCCCATAATACGGATGCACCACCAGCCCGCCGCAACGCCCCCATTCCAGTTCTTCGGTGGACGGGCCACCCTTCAAGCCGCCGCCCAGCCCGTGGAACGAGAGCACAATCCCCTTGATCTTCCCCCGGACATAATCCTCCCCGACCCAGGCCACTTCCTTGATCACGTTCGATTTCATGGCGCCACCCGTTTCCAGATTCCGTTGTTGGAGTGTTCGTCAAAAAGACCGTTAGAGATTTCCCAGCACAATCAACGCCCGCTTCATCGGCCGCGTCAACGCGCCAATGCCGTCCAGCGTTTCCGGCCGACACAGCATCCGAACCGGAATCATGTGAGCAAAGGTTCCAGCCATAACTCGTTACTCTTTAAAACGCGCTTTCGCTCCAGTTATGTTTCCGGTTTTGCCACCCAGTCAAAAAAGGCCAACGTATTCGCGAACTTGCCGATTATGTCGGGACCGATCGGCCCCAGGTTGCGGAATTCCTGCAACAATGTCAGCCTGTTGGAGCCGTCCTGCAACCACTGACGAACCCAGTTCACGCATGGCGTTGTCCACGGTGCCAGACCTTTGCATGGCGGTTTGTAGTCAACCCACAATGGACTCCGCTGCATCTTGCTCAACGCGGCATACCGAAAGGCGGCCGAAGGTGTCATGTGAACTCCGATCCAATCAGCCTGTTCAAACCAGCCGGCAGCCTCATCAATCGCCTTGCCCACAAACATGGTTTCATTGATCTGAAAATTCCCGTAGCTGGTCACGCCGCGCACCGGGATGCCAGATGCGATTGACTTGCAGATGGCGCGCCCGGCCAAACGCCGATGAAGCTTGAAGGCGGCGCCACACACTCGATCATCGCATGGACTGAATATCCCAATGGTGTCCGAAATGCTGCGGATATCGACCTGAACGGAAGCTCCAGCCTTCTCCCGTTCAAGGAGGTCAATCAGTTCGGACAGCGTGCCCAACGGGTCTGCCTTGCGCTGATAGATACCTTTCCAACCAAGGACATCCAGGAATGTAGTAACACCGGATGGAAATCTTGTTCGCGTCATTTGTATCCCTCCCAAGGCGACCCGTCCGGCGTATTCTGTTCCACATGACTTACCCATGTGGCCAAGGCGTCAATGGCGGCTTGTATCTCGCTGCGGGTCAATCGCTGCCGCCGCGCGGCTTCCCACAGCCAGGCCAGCCGTTCCCCCAGGGTTCGCGGATAGTTGATGGAGTCGTGCTGCAAGTTTTCAAACAATGCCGGATACCCGCGCTTGTCCCCCACCGTCAATCCGGAAGTGAACTCGACTTCCCATCCATTACGCTTTCGTTTCAAGCGATAGGTGTCTTCATGCCCCCAACGCCGCGAAAACACCCGGAAATCGAATGTGGCGTTGCACCCCACGTCTCCGGTTCCATGCGTCTCCCTGACGCTCCGCGAATTGCCCCCGAAATTTTCCCATAGGCCTGATTGCGGAGAGCTGGAATTGACATCCACAATCCAACGCGCGAGATCATCCAGCGCCTTCTGTACCATGTCATGGGTTGCCCCATGCTCACGCGCCTGCCACCACAGCCACTCTAGCCACCCGCTCAGTCCGTCCGGGTAATCGATCTGATCCTGGTCTAGCCGCCGGGTCAAAGATGGCGATGCATCCTTGTCGCACTCCACATAGATGCCACCATCCTTCACCGCCCATCCTGTTTGCGTGCGCTTCAGGGTGTACGAGCGTTTGATGGCATATCCCCCGGAATTCGTCGAAAGCGCCAGGGAAAACTCGTCGCCAATGGTATGATCCACCGGGTCGTCGTTGGCATGTTCGTTCGCCAGGAACAGCAGCAGGTCTTCAAGTGCATGAACGTGGTTGTAGAACTCTACGGTGTCCGGCGAAACCCCGCGGTTTTCGTACATGAACTGCCGGAACCGCGGCTCGTGCCCCGTTTTTTTGAGCTGAAGATGGAGGTTGTGCGCCTTCACGGCTAGTTCCGCTACAATGCGGTTCGCCGCGGCATAATCCTGTCTTTTTTGAAATGCGTCACGAAAGGCGCTCACGCCGGCGGAAATTTCATTCTTTACCGCCTGCTGCGCTTTGGTTAGGGGTACCAAACTCATGTTTTTCCCTCCTTCTTTGAGTCCGTGTCGGGATTTTTCTCTGTTTTTCGGATAAAGGACAAAAACAGCAGAACATGAAGCAACCGGTCACTTACTTGGCGGCAGTTCCCATCAAACTGCAACATGCCATGGCATACCTCATTACGGATATTCCACCCACGGGGATCGACCAAAAAGACTTGCAGGTACTTGGGAATTTTGGATCCCAGTTTGGGATCAAGCACTTCCGCAAGGAATTTGTCCCGCAACAAATCTCCAAGGGTGTACAGATCCAATCCGCCATTCCGTCCAAGACGCCAGATATTTCGTCTGCATATGACAAAAAGCTGGCGGATGGCTGCTTCAATTTGCGGGACAAGGAAATGGATGGCGGCAATGTCATCCTTGTCGAAATACGCCTGCACCCCTCGCAAAAGAACGGGTTTTTGCTCTGGCTTAAAAACAGGTGAGGTCAACAAACGCATTACTAATTTCTCGGGAGTAACGCGGTAATGCTCAATCCATTTTCCCAGGGCTAAGGTTAGAAACATCGAGCCCCAAATCATGTTGTCGGCGATTTGTTTGACCACGCGTCCTGCGAGATCTTCTTCAACCGACCCGACGGTGGCAACGTTGCGCCCAGACTCATCAATCATGGTAAGAGAAACGATAGAACTCAGAACCATTTTTTTTGCCATCTTCTTGACTTGGCTCTCGGCATGAACCGGATCTGGAATGAAATAATCAACCACTTTGGCAAGAGCCGTATCTTCATCGTTCTTCATCAGCTCATCAAGACATCTGTCGATTTCATCCTTTGGCACCTGCGTGGTAAATGAAATAGGCACCAGTTCATCCTTGGCGGTGGCCCCACGCTCACCCATGGCCACGGCTAGGCGATCCTCCTCATCGGAAAAGCCAAAATGCCGCATCAAATCGTAAGCTTTTCGAAGCCAGGTACAAGCAACTAAAGCCATGGTTCGTTTTGAGGCGGAAAGTACGGCTTGAGCATATGCCTGCAGAACGCGTTCCTTATCCGCATTGCGTTGTTTTCGGACGTAATATCTGGCAAGGCGCTCCGCGGCCACCTCCGCGGCGAAGTGGTCTCTTGGGTACTTGCCGTCCTCCGGGATCGCCCCAACCCACGCCAATCGAGCCTCAAGTGCTTGAATGATTTCGGATTCTTGCTCCTGGGTTACAGCAACGACCTGATCCCCCAGAAGGGAGTCGAAGGCGAGTCCCCAAGTCCCTGCGGCCTCGTTTTCGGCGTGGTTTCGTTCGTAAGCAAGAATCGTCGTCGCCAGCTTTTCCTGACGCTTTATATCCTTGATACGCAATGAAATCGATAAGGCCCGGTTCAGCTTTTTACTGCCATCAAACACATGCTTGGCCAGCGAACGCTCCGCAACCTCAATGGTGGCGTCTATGACGGTCCGTGCCGATTCGATGCCGCCGCTCTTTTTGCACACCTTTGGCGAAAAGTCCCACACCAAGTCGGCATATCGCAACCGCAGAATAGGATGTTTTGCCTCCTGAAAGCGCTGCTTCCAGTACGCAATGATTTCAGGCGTGATCTGCCGAATGTTTGGATGAATAATACAGGAGCCACCCTCTGTCGCCAAAATCGATTGCGGCCCATAATATGTGTTCCAATCCGTATACTCCTCATGCCGATAGTTCGGGCAAAAATCGAACGCGATATACTCGGCCAGCCAGGGAGGCGGTAATTTCGAACCTTTCGGCCACCGCGCTTTACAGGCACATTGAATAGCGCTGGACGCCTCACACTCCCGCAACGGACCGGGGCATGCCTCCAGCGCGGCCATGGCGGGAACCAATTCTGCGGGTAATAGTCCCATCGTTATTTTCCCTCCTGTCCCTGGCCCGTCAACAACGTTTGGCTCAACAATTGCAAGGAACAGGGAAACTATACTCCACACTCCAGAAACCAAGGTAACATCTCCCGTCCCAATTTTATGAGATGAGGGACAAGAACCATAGTATAGGGACAAGGAAACCGAGTGCCGCGACTCCGCGTTGGAGGAGAATGGCAGACAGGAGTGTCTGCCCTACGTTGAATACAGGCAGGATTGCCGGTTTCACGTTTTTCCGCACCGGGGCGCGGGGGTTGTAGTACATTATCGCGGTTCAGATTTTTGTTGCCGCCGTCCGGCGGTTTTGCCACCGCACCCGGCCCAGTTCAAACCAGAGGGTTTCCGTTATGCCGCTCATGAAACGCACAGTCACCTGCGGCGGGCTCCGCGCCGCCGACGCCGGCTCCAGCGCCACCCTCACCGGCTGGGTTCACCGCAACCGCAATCTCGGCGGCCTGATTTTCCTGGACCTGCGCGACCGCGAAGGGATCACCCAGATCATGGTCGATCCCAAGGAATTCCCAGCCGCGGCGGAGATCGCCGGGGGGGTGCGCGAAGAATTCGTGGTCAGCGTCCGCGGCAAGGTGGTGGCGCGCCCCGCGACCATGGTCAACAAGAACCTGGTCACCGGCGAGATCGAACTCTGGGCCACCGAGGTCGCCGTGGAAAACCGCGCCAACCCCATGCCGTTCCACCTGGATGACGCCAACGTCTCCGAAGACCTGCGCCTCAAGTACCGGTACCTGGACATGCGCCGTTCCAGCGTCGGCCGGAACCTGCGCCTGCGCCACCAGATCACCCAGACCATCCGCGCCTTCCTCGACGGCCAGGGCTTCACCGACGTCGAGACGCCGATCCTCTCAAAAAGCACGCCGGAAGGCGCCCGCGACTACCTCGTGCCCAGCCGCGTCCACCCCGGCACGTTCTACGCCCTGCCCCAGGCGCCGCAGCAGTACAAGCAACTGCTCATGGTCGCCGGCATCGAACGCTATTTCCAGATCGCCCGTTGCTTCCGTGACGAAGACCTGCGCGCCGACCGCCAGCCCGAGTTCACCCAGGTTGACCTGGAGATGAGCTTCATCGATCAGGAGGACATCATCAGCCTGGTCGAAAAGCTGCTCGCCCGGGTCATGGCCGACGTCAAGCAGATCCAGGTACCCGTCCCCTTCCCGCGCCTGACCTGGAAAGAGGCCATGGAACGCTACGGTTCCGACAAGCCCGACACCCGTTTCGGCCTGGAACTGGTCGACATCACCGGCGTCCTGTGCAACACCGGGTTCACCGCGTTCAAGGGCGTGATCGACACCGGCGGCGCCGTCAATGTAATCAATGCCAAGGGACTGGCCGAAAGCTCGCGCAAGCAGATCGACCTCTGGACCGAGAGCGTGAAAAAGGCCAGGGCCAAGGGGCTGGCTTGGATGAAAGTCGGAGAGAACGGCGTGCTCACGGGTTCCGTCGCCAAGTTTTTCACTCCGGAAGAACTGGCCGGCCTGGCCGCCGCCGCCGGGGCCGTCCAGGGCGACCTGCTGCTGATCGTGGCCGACCAGTGGGGCGTGGTCAAGAACGCCCTGGGCCGCCTCCGCCTGGAGGTCGCCGCCCTAGCCAACCTGATTCCGGCGGACCGCTATAATTTCCTTTGGGTCACTGAGTTTCCGCTGCTCGACTTTGACGCCGAGGCCAAGCGCTGGAACGCCGTGCACCATCCCTTCACCCGGCCGCTGGCGCCGGACCTGGCCAAGCTCGACACCGACCCTGGCGCCGTGCGCGCCGAGGCCTACGACGTCGTGCTCAACGGCACCGAGCTCGGCGGCGGCAGCATCCGCATCCACGAAACCGACTTACAGGCGAAGATGTTCGGCATCCTCGGCATCAGCCCGGAGGACGCCCGCGGCAAGTTCGGGCACATCCTGGACGCGCTGGCCTTCGGCGCCCCGCCCCACGGCGGCCTGGCCATCGGCCTGGACCGGCTGGTCATGCTACTCACCGGCGCCACTTCCATCCGCGACGTCATCGCCTTCCCCAAGACCGCCAAGGCCTCCTGTCTGATGACCGAATCACCGAGCACGGTCGCCGCCGAACAGCTCGACGAACTCCACATCCGCTGCCTGGAAACCGCCGAAAGCGAATGAACTCCCTTTCAAAACCGTCTCTCGCAAAGGCGCAACGATCGCCAAGATGAGTGAGAACGAAACACCCATCTGCCCCGCCTGCCGGCGGCCACTGCTGACGCGGTTCGCCAAGCTCTGCTGCTATTGCGGCGCCGCACTGCCTGCGGAGCTGCTGCTGGCGCCGGAGCAGAAGGCGGAGATCGAGCGCCGGGAACTGCTGGAATGGCGCCAGCGCCAGGAAGAGGCGGAGGAACGGGCGAAAGAGAAAAAGGGCGCACGCTCCTCCTCCGGCACAACGATCCAGATGCCGCCCCGCCTGAACCGCAACCCCCATTCCTCCTCCACGCTTGGCGGCCATGGCACCTGAAACAGACAATCCGGCTGCACCAAAGCCGCCGCGCCTGGTCTGGCTGGCGCTGAACGCCTCCCATTCCCATGCCTCGCTGGCGCTGCCGAGGTTGCATGCCGCCTGCGCCCGGGCCGGTGTCGCGGCGGAATGGCTGCCGATTGAGGCCACGCTCGCCGAAGCGCCGGGCGAACTGGCCGCGCGCCTCGCCGCACTGGAACCGGATGTGCTGGCGGCGACGGCCTGGCTGTTCAACCTGGAACTGCTGCTGAAAATCGTGCGGCGCGTCAAGGCGCTGCGCCCGGCTACCGTGATCATCCTCGGCGGCCCCGAATTTCTCGGCGACAACGGTGAATTTCTGCAGCGCGAACCGGCGGTGAACGCCGTGTTCCGCGGCGAAGGCGAAGCCGGCTTCCCCGTCTGGCTCGCCCGCTGGAACCGGCCGGAGGAATGGCACGGCATCCCCGGGCTCTGTTTTCCACCACCAATGCAATCCATTGAACAGAAGACACTAAGACACAAAGAAAAAGATCTTCTCTGCGCCTCTGCGCCTTCTGTTAAATCCTGTTCTGACAACGGTCTGGCGCGTTTGGACGCCGCGGCCCTGGCGGCGCAACCGCCGGTCGAGGACGATCCGTTCTTCGCCTGGGACAAACCGTTCGTGCCGCTGGAAACCGCACGCGGCTGTGTAAACCGTTGCGCCTTCTGCACCAGCGCCGGGGACGCGCCGGTGCGGGCCCTGGCCGCGGACGCCGTCGGCGCCGCGCTGGCACGCTTCCGGGAACATGGCGTCCGGGAGGTGCGCGTCCTGGATCGGACCTTCAACGCCGACCCCGGCCGCGCCTTGGAGCTGTTGCACCAATTCCGCACAGAAGCGCCGCAAATCCGCTTCCATTTGGAAATTCATCCCGCGTTCCTGACCGCGGCGCTGCGGACCGAACTCGCGTCCTGGCCGCCGGATCGGCTGCACCTGGAAGCCGGGGTGCAGGCGACCGACGGCAACGTTCTTGCCGCCAGCGGCCGCCGCGGCGGAGCGGATGCGGCCTGGGACGGCCTGCTCTTCCTCTGCGGCCTGACCAACCTGGAAGTGCATGCCGACCTGCTCGCCGGCCTGCCGGGACTGACCCTGCCGATGCTGCTTGACGACCTGCGCCGCATCACCCTGGCCGGGCCCGCAGAAATTCAGCTCGAAATTCTCAAACTCCTGCCGGGCACAATCATGCGTGGCCAAGCGGCGGAGCTCGGCCTGATCTTCGCTCCGGACCCACCGTACGAAGTGCTGCGGACCCCGCGGATGAGTCCGGAAGACTTGCAGACGGCCCGGCGTCTGTCCCGGGTGATAGACGGCTGGCACAATGCCGCCGCCTGGCGCGGCGTGGTGCGCGCGGCGGCTTCCGAACATCCCGACTTCCTGCCGGAGTTCACCGGACATTTGGCGGCCAGGCATGTGCTGGGGATGCCGTTGGGACTGGAACGCCGCGGGGAATTGCTTTGGGAATTCGCTCGGAGCCGGGATTGGGATGAGGTCGCGGACGACGTCGCCACGGCCTGGATGACGGTCGGCCTGCCCCCGGGCCGCTGCCCGTCCGGATCAGCGCGCCCCTGGAAAGACCCGGCGCCGGAGAACCGCCGCCGCACGGCCACGGTCTGGCGTCTGGACACCCGCCGGGACGGCCCTTGGTTTTTTGCTTATGACCGCGGCGTGGCTGCATCACGCCCGATCCGGATCTGGCGGGAAGAGCCGGACGGCGCCGGGAACCATCCTGGGACGGAATAGCGGTTCAGGCTGTTAGACTGTAGGCTGTCAGACTATTAGGTTACGACCCGGACCGAAATTTTCAAAAGCAAAAGTACTTTCCTTCATGAAACGAATGACCCGGACACTGATTGCGGCCACGGCCGTGGCGTTTGTCTGCGGACTGCTGCTGCTGTTGCCGGGAACCCGGCGGGAACTGGCCTGGTGGCGGGCGGTCGCCGGGGATCGGGCCGACGGGTACGCCGCCTTTCTGGCCGAATGGCCAACGGGCCGGCACACCGATGCGGCCCGGGAACATGAAGACGACCGGAACTGGGAGGAACTCGGCAGATCCCCGTCGCCGGACGCGACCCAGCTTTACCTGGCGCGGCACCTGCGCGGCCGGCATGCCGCAACGGCCGCCGCCGTCCTCGAAGCGCAAGCCTGGCAGGAGGCGTCGCGGGACAGCTCCCTCGCCACGCTGAAAGGCTTCCTGGAAAAATACCCAAAGGGCACTCACGCGGCGGACGCCTGGACCCGCCTGGAAGATCGGTCCTGGCAACTGGCGGGCACGAACGCGCCGACGGCGGCCGGGATCCGGGCATTTCTCACGGCCAATCCCGCCGGCGCCCATGCCGAAGAGGCGCGCGCCCTGCTGAAGGAGCTGGAATGGCGGGAGCTCTACGCCAACGGCGATCTTCCGGCGTTCAAACGCTACCTGCTCGCCCAACCCCAGGGCCCCCACGCGGTGGAAGCCGGGGCGCGGGGGGAACAATTGGAATGGCAGGAGGCGTCTGCAAGCGCCTCGATCTCCGTCCTGGAAAGCTACCTGGCCGGCCATCCCGACAGTCCCCACGCGGCGGCAGCCCAGGCCCGCCTGGAAGACCGGCTTTGGGAACAGGCCGTGGCGGCCTCCACCCTCCCGGCGCTCAAAACATACCTCGCCCGATTCCCCCGGGGCGGACGTCACGCGGCGGAGGCCGGCCGGCTGCAGGAGGAACTGGTCTGGCGAGAGGCGCGGGACGCGGACAGCCCGGCCCTCTTGCAGGCGTATCTCAAAACCTATCTGTCCGGCGCTCATGTCGCGGAGGCCGGAACCCTTCTGGAAGGGATTGCCTGGCGGCAGGCCGAAACCGGCGCCACGATTCAAAGTTTTCAGACGTACCTGACCGCCTACCCGGCCGGACGTTTCGCGGCCAAGACACAGGAACAACTAACGGCCCTCAAAAAAGACAACGCCCCTTTTGACAAGGCCGTCGCGGACGGTTCCCCCGAAGCCTTGCAGGCCTTTCTCCAGAACTATCCCGGCCACGCCCGGACCGCCGAGGGTATCACCTTGCTCAACCAACAGAAAAACGGGGTGTCCCTGGCGGAACTGGTTCGCACCCGCAAAGTCCAGGTCGAAGCCCGGGGCGACGGCATCACCAACGCCAACCTCCAGGTTCAACGGCTGGAGCCCCGAACCCTCCGCGTCAACATTCCGGCCGGCACCTTCCTGATTTCAGCCAACCCGGCGGCCCAGAACATGGTCGTCCTGAAAGGAACCCAGGTCGTGCTCGATACGGATGCTCCGACGGAGCTGTCCCTGCCTGTGGCCTGCGCCAACCGCCCCCGCGCCATCCCCGGCGGCAAAGACACTTTTTCCGTGGAGAGCCTGCCGCCTGGCAGTGCTTTGACCGCGGTGCTGCCACTGCTGGAGAAAGCCGGCGCCAATTATCCCACCACCCAGGCCGCCGTCTGGATCCTCACCGACGATGCCTCATACGCCGATCTGGGCAGCCTGGTCACCCGCAGTTCCATTTCCGGCACTCCCTCCCGGGTGATCGACGCCACCGACGCCGTGCAGGCCATGAAATTCTGTTTGGAGGCCGGCCTGTGCCTCCGCGACCGGAAAATCTGGCAGGATCGGAAAAGACTTGCCGCCGAAATCAAAAATGAGACGCTGAAAGCCTGGCTGCACCAATTCGAATGACCGGCGCCGGACCATCCCCCCCATCCCATCGCCCCGAATGCCGCACCAACGGAACGATCTTCCAAGGAAAAGCTGCGGAAGCGGTTGACATCTGACGGCAACGGCGATAGGATTAGACGGTATCGCACCTGGGGATTGAAAACACTGATTGATCCTATATAACTGCGGGATGAACACGGAGGCCGCCGATGCAAGTTGCGGAAATCATGACCCGGAACGTCGTATCCGTCAAGGAAGACGCACCGGTGCCGGAAGTCATTTCCCTGATTACCGACAATGAAATCGCCGGCGTGCCGGTGGTCAACGACGCCGGGGAAGTAGTCGGCATGGTCTCGGAAGTCGACATTCTGCGGCGCATGTTCCCCGACTACAGCGAGATTATTAACGACATCATCGGCGCCATGGAATATGATTTTCATGACCTGAAGATCTGTGAACTGCGCCAGTGCAAGGTTCGGGACATCATGCGCAAGGGCGCCATCACCATCTCGGCGGACGCCCGGGTAATGAAAGCCTGCGCCACCATGGTCTCCCGCAAAATCCGCCGCCTCCCGGTGGTGGATCCCCAAACCCACAAGCTCGTGGGCATCGTCAGCCAGGGCCAGGTCTTCCGCGAAATCCTGCGCCTGGCCCGGTGACACCTGTGAAAAATCTGGCGCACCTTTTTGAGAACAATCAGAAGTGGGCCGCGCAGACCTGCCAGTCCTGCCCGGACTTCTTTTCCAGGCTGGCCGCTCAGCAGAACCCGGATTACCTGTGGATCGGCTGCTCCGACAGCCGCGTCCCCGCCAACGAGATCGTGGGGCTGCTGCCCGGGGAACTGTTCGTCCACCGGAATGTGGGCAACCTCGTGATCCACACTGACATGAACTGTCTCTCGGCCCTGCAATACGCCGTGGATCTCCTTAAGATCAAACACGTCATCGTCTGCGGCCATTACGGCTGCGGCGGTATCGCTGCGGCCATGGAAGACCGGCCCCACGGCCTGGTGGACAACTGGCTGCGGCACGTCCGCGACATCGCCCACCGGAATCACGCCGAATTGGACGCGATCCCGAAGGATGCGGAGCGGTTGCGCCGCTTGTGCGAGTTGAACGTGATCGACCAGGTCATCAACGTCGGCAACACCACCATTCTCCAGGACGCCTGGGGCCGGGGCCAGCCAACCGCGATTCATGGCTGGATCTACGACCTGCATGACGGCCTGCTGCGGGACCTGGACGTATGTGTCACCTCGCGAATGGAGTTGGATAGCCTGCAACGGAAAAGCAAATTATGTTAGCCACAAAGAACACATAGAACACAAAGGGGGGGCCTTTTTTTGTGCTCTTTGTGTTCTATGTGGCTAAAAAGGAGAGATGTCATGATGCGCACGCTGTTTCGTGGTTTGATGGTTATGCCACTGCTGCTGCTGGCGGCCGGATGCCTGCAATCCGATGAAGAATTCACCCTGAATCCGGACGGCTCCGGCAAGGTCACGGTCTCGCTGCGGACCCTGCCGATGAATCTTTTCATCCGCCTGGGACCGGACCAGGACAGCGTCCCGGATTTCGACCTGCTCGCCCGGCAGGAAGCCGGACGGACGTTGACCCGGGCACAGGGTGTGGAAGCCTGGAAAGATGTGAGTTACGGCCTGGGTGAAGACGGCTGGTTCTGGTTAAAGGGAACCGCCTATTTCAAAGACGTCAACACCTACAGGACCGACGGCTCTGGCGAAATGGGCCAGGCCTCGGCTCAGACCGGGCTCGCCGCCACGATCAAGTTTGCCAAAACCGCGGACGGCGGCTGCGAACTCCGCATGGAGAAGAAAGAGGACGGGGGGAAAGCCCCGGAAAAGGCCTCCACTCTGACGGCGGAAGAGGTTAAGGCCAAGGTCCGGTTTGAGAAGATGAAATTTGCCGCGGTGCAGCCGCGGCTGGCGGCCATGATGGGCGACTTCAAGATCAAGCGCACCTACCATCTGCCGGGCGCGGCGGCCGAAGTCGAGGGCTTTACGCCGGGAGCGACGCCCGACACCGTGATTTTCGCCTTTGACGGGGACAGCCTGCAAAAAGCCATGACCCAGGCGGCCAAGGATGACGCCCTGTGGGAGGCGGAAGTCCGGAAAGCCCCCCGCGGCCCCGGCGACGGCATGCAGATCTTCGGCTCATTGGCGCCCTGGGCGAAAGTCCTGCCGAAAGCCGTGGTCAAAGGCGGCGCCAAACCCCAATTCGACTACGCCGCCGAAGTGGCCGCGGCCAAGCCGGACTGGCAGAAAATGCGCGCCGATCTTCAGGCGGTGACGGATCAGGGCATGAACGCCTCCTCCTCCCGTACCGCCGCCGCCGGCGGCAAGGCCGGCGCCGCCGCGGCGCCTCCCGCCGCCACCGCCGCCGAACTCGCCAAGCCCCTGCAAAATGTGCGACTGAGCCGGATCAGCCTGGAATTGCTGAAAGAAAACTGGCGCGGCAACAATAAGGTGGAAATGACCGAGGGCGACTCTTATGACCTCACCCTCTATGCGGACGTGCCGCCCGGCGTCATCCAGGTCACCAAGGCCACGCTTGAAGCAGCCGACACCGCCACCGGGGTCTCCCTGCTCAAGGAACACCAGAACACGCACGCCTACAAGTCCAACCCCAACGGCAACACGGTGCAAATCTCCTGCTCGCTGAAACTGCCGCCGCCGGACGCCGTGTCCATCAAGGAAATCCGCGGCACCCTCACGCTCATGGGCAGCAATGGCACCCGGGAGGAAGACCTCGGCCTGGTGGAGACGAAGAAGGACGCCAAGGGCGAAAAGCGCAACCTCCTGGTCCGGAAAGCGGAAACGCAGAACGGTCAGGTCCAGCTCGAATTCGAACTGGAGGCGGACCGGAAGGAACTCGCGGAACTCAAAATCCTGGACGAAAACGGCAACAAGCTGAACTTTTTCAATGCCGGAGAAGGCAGCTCCAACCGCAAGCTCACTCGGACCCTGATCTCCCAGGGAAAACCCGAAGCCTTGCCCGCCAAGGTCCGGGTCATCGCTGTGATCCGCAACGAGGTGCAGGAAGTCTCCGCGCCGTTCAGCATCAAAGACGTGCCGGTCTACGGCCCGATGTGATCCGGGGGCCTGCCGAGGCGGCAGCCTTTCAGAAAATTGTTATGGCTATTTACTGCGGCGACCGCGCCGCTTTGGAGTGCCGGCGGCTTGACGCCGCTTTTTCCCGCCGGTGGAACCGGCCTCCTGCCTGATTGTTCCGTCTTTCGTTTTTCCGTTCGGAGCAGGAGCAAGAATCGCCGATCCGGAGATCGGCGTTCCCGGGGGGCGGCTCCGCCGCCGGGGAAAGCTGCGTCAAGCCGCAGGCACTCCAAAGATGCTCCGCATCGGTACAAGGGAACTCAAATTCTTAAGTTTACGCGTATGCGTAAAGGGGTTCAGCCCAGCACGACTTCCACCGCGATTTCTTTCCGGCCCGTGATCGCCGGCAGAATGCAGCCCGCGATCTTTTTGCCGTCCACGGTGATGGACTTAACGCCCCGGCAGACGTGCCCGGGATTGCGAACGGTGATCCGGTGCAGGACGCCCTTGTAGAATCGGTTGACGGTATACCCATCCCATTTCGTGGGGATGCACGGGTCGATGAGTAAGCCTTCCAAGACCGGGCGGATGCCCAGAATGTATTGAGTCCCGACCCAGTACATCCAGGTGACGGTGCCGGTGAACCACGCCATGTCCGCCTCGCCGGGGCGCAGGTCGGGGTCGATGAGGGTGGTAGAGGAGAAGGCGTAGGGCTCGTTGACGTAGACATCCTCGCCGCGGACGTCGCTGGCCACGTTCGGCAGGGTCTGCCGGTAGTATTCGTAGGCGCGGTCGCCGCGGCCGAGCAGGGTTTCCGCCATCACCGCCCAGGTCTGGACGTGGTGGAAGATGCCGCCGTTCTCGCGGATGCCGGGGCCGTTGTTGTAGAGCGGGTCCTCCGGCTCGGGAATGCCGGTGAACGCGGGGTACAACAGCTTAAGGCCGAACGGCGTGCCGAGAATCTCCCGGGCCTTGTCCATGCACTGCTGCCCGCGGCCGACGGGGGCGGCGGTTTCGCTGATGACGGACCAGACTTGGGTCTCAAGGAACATCTTGCCTTCCCGGCGCCGGCTGGAGCCGAGCGCCGGGCGGTCATCGGAGAAGATATAGCGGCGGTACCATTCGCCGTCCCAGACGCCGGCGCCGTTGAGGTTGCGGGTCATTTCCGCGATCATGCCGTCGCAGAACTCGAGGATGTCCTCGCGCTTCTCATGCGCCGCCATCTCCCGGAGCAGCCGGCAGGCGTACACGAGCTGCTGGGCGAGCATGACCGACTCTTCCTGACCGTCGACCTTGAAGATGTAGAGGTTGTCGTTCCAGTCGATGTCGATGATCAGCGGCAGGCCGTTCTTGCCGCGCCGGCTGGCGATGTGCTTCATGGCCTGGAGCATGTGTTCCAGGATCGTCACGGGCTTCCCCTCCCAGTAGGGGATTTCCTGCTTGAGGAAGGCGAAGTCGCCGGTCTCGGCGATGTACGCATAGGTCGTGTAGACGGGCCAGACGCCGTTGTCGCTCCGGACCGCATAATAGTCGGCGGGCTTGCCCGCGTCGGGATCGAACGAGCTGTAGAACTCGCCGCTGGGCATCTGGTAGTGGTAGATCAGTTCCAGCCGCTCCCGCGCCAGGCCGGTCCGCAAGGAGATCAGGCTCATGGAATCCTGCGAGGAATCGCGGGACTGGACGCCGCCCTTCTCCATGCCTGTGGTGAACCCGGTCATGCTCTTCTTGCGGTTGAAAGAGATGCTGCAGTTGTACGGGTTCCAGATGTTGATCATCCGTTCCAGATCCTTGTCCGGCAGGTCGGCCTGGTAGACCCGGATAAAGTCGGCCCAGTACGCCTTCACGCGGTCAAGCTCCAACCGCACGACCGCCAGATCCTTATACTTGGTGATGATCGTCCCCGCCTCGGTCCAGCTCAGGGCGCAGCTCAGGACAACGGAGAATTCTGTGCTTTCCCCGGGCTTCAGGCTGATCCGGTTTTCGAGGACGCCGGCCGGGAAGCCGCCGCTGGGGAGTTCCTTGTTCTTCAGCCCTCCGTCGCGGAGCGATTCCGGGGATTCGTAGGAACCGGAGCGGCCGATGAAGTTGTTGCGGTCGCACTCGAAACCGTCCGCCTTGCGGCTGCCGGAGAACAGCACCTTGAGCTTGGGATGCTCCTCAAACACGCGGTATTCATACTTGACGGCATCCAGTGCCCGGTCAAAGGTCGTGGCGGTGTAGAACCGGCACCAGTGAAAATAGATGTGCTCGCGGGAGGCGTTGAGGAAATTGAACTCGACGAAGGGGAAAGCGCTCACGTCCACGGGCACGTTCCGGCCGTTCCGGATCTTCACGTCCCAGACCAGGGCATTCTCGTCCCGGGGCACGAAAAAGGTCACTTCCACGACCAGTCCCTTATAGTCGGCCTCGAACACCGTGTAGCCCAGGCCGTGCCGGCACTTCCAGGCGTCCAGTTCCGTGCGCACCGGCTCGAACATCGGGCTCCAGAGCGTGCCGTCCGCTTCGCGCATGTACAGGTAGAATCCGGGCCGGTCCATGGGCACCGCCCGTCCCTGGTTGTACTTGGTCAGCCGCCCCGAGGACGCCTCCCGGTAAAAGGCCGACCCGCCCGCCGATTGGCTGAGGATCGCCGTGAAATTATCGTTGGTCAGAAAATTGATCCAGGGCACGGGAGGGAAATGCGAGGTGACCACATATTCCCGGCTGGCATCGTCAAAAAAACCGTATTTGCCCATGAGAAGAGATCCTTAGTCTGGATGATTCACAAGAAACCATATTTCATTGAACAGAAGGCCGCAAAGGTCACGAAGTGATTGCGTCTGAAAGCCTTTCGCGTTCTTCGCGAGCGTCTGTTCAACAAGCGGTTTCCCGCCGCCCCATACTGTACCCAGACTAAGCGCTTGGTACAACCCGGCGCGGCGGCTCCTCAACGTGAAACAGGCAATCCTGCCTGTACTAAACGTAGGGCAGACACTCCTGTCTGCCATTCTCATCCCACGTCGCGGCGCGGAGATCGCGGAAACTCACAGGCAACTTCCGGCAACTACGGCGCGGGGCGTAACGACTCAGATGGGAGGGGCGGGATGCTCAGTCGCCAGAAAGGGGGCAATGCCCCCTTCCAAGGGACGCCTCTCGTACCTTGAGGCATTACCGGAAAAAACACGCATGCATTGCATTACCCGAAGACAGTGGGTATAATCCATTCTCGTCTCCCTCCCCATTTCGAATTTCAAAATTTTCCCCCGGAGCCCCTGCCATGAAACTCGCCACACTCGCCCTGCTCTCTTTCCTCTGCCTGGCCGGCGCCACCGCCCGTGCCGCCGGAGACGCCCCGGCCCCCCTTGCCCTGCCTGCGCCCAACATGACGGGCGGCAAGCCGCTGATGCAGGCGCTCAAGGAACGGCGAAGCGAGCGCGTGTTCAGTCCGGAAAAACTGCCACCACAGGTACTCTCCGACCTGCTATGGGCCGCGAACGGCGTGAACCGTCCCGGCACGGACAAGCGCACGGCGCCCTCCGCTCGCAACTGGCAGGAGATCGACGTGTATGTGGCCACGGCCGACGGCCTTTTCCTCTACGACGCCCAAAACCACCAGCTTGTGCCGGTGCTCAAGGACGACGTCCGCGCGCTTTCCGGAAAGCAGGAGTTCGTGAGGAATGCGCCGGTCAGCCTCCTCTTTGTCGCAGACTTCGCCAAGATGGGGAAGATCCCGGAAAAGGACAAGGAGTTCTACGCCGCCACGGACACCGGGTTCGTAAGCCAAAACGCGTACTTGTACTGTGCCTCGGCCGGGCTGTCCACCGTGGTGCTCGGATCCGTGGACCGCGAGGGACTGGGTAAGGCACTGAAACTCCGTCCCGACCAGAAAATCATTCTCACCCAGCCCGTGGGATACCCGAAAAAGACAGGAACCCCCTGACGAAATTTCGAATTCATTGAACAGATGGCCGCGAAGGTCACGAGGGGGTTGTCTTGGACGCTGTTCCACGCCTTCACATGAGAATGAGATTTTGAAGAACCTTCTTACAGGCATCCTGATCGCGGGCGTCACGGGCTTCATGATCGGAACACCCTGTGCGGCAGGGCCGGACGGAAACACGATCAAGCGCACGGTCAAGGTCGGGGACTTGAGCCGCACCTATTACCTGCATGTTCCGGCCACTCTGCCGAAGGACAAGGCCGCAGCGCTGGTGCTTGCGTTTCACGGCGGCGGCGGCGCGCCGGCCCAGTTTGAGCGGGTGTGCGGGTTCAACGACCTGGCGGACCGGGAGGGTTTTCTGGTCGCCTACCCGGAAGGCATCGGCAAGAGTTGGAACGATGGCCGCGGCGTCGAGGCCACCCAGGCCCAGAGCGAGAACGTCAACGACCTGGCCTTCGTCGCGGCCTTGCTCGACGATGCCGAAAAGAGCTACAGGATTGATGAAAAACGCGTGTTCGCCACCGGCATCAGCAACGGCGGCATTTTCTCGCAGTACCTGGCCGCGAACCTGTCCTCGCGGATTGCGGCGATCGCGCCGGTGGCCGGGGGCCTGCCTGAACCGTCGGGCCCGGGGTTTAACCCGGGAAAATCGGTTTCCGTGCTGATCCTGCAAGGAGTTGCCGATCCGCTGGTACCCTACAACGGCGGCGACGTCACAGTCTTCCGCAAGAAGCACGGCCGGATCCTCGACACGGACGAGACGGTCAAAAAATGGGTGGAGCACGACGGCTGCACCCGCGAGGCCGTTGTGGAAGACGTGCCGGACACCGACCCCGGCGATGGCTGCCGGGTGAAGAAGTTCACCTATGCCCAGGGCCGGGACGGCACGGAAGTCGTGCTCTACCGGATCGAGGGAGGCGGCCACACTTGGCCGGACGGGAGATCGGCCCTGCCTGAAATGCTCGTCGGCAAGATCTGCCGCGACTTCAACGGCACGGCGATCATCTGTGCCTTTTTCAAGGCGCACCCGAAGCCGTGACACCGTGGTATTCTTTGTACCAGGCCACGAAATTCGGGACGCCGACGGAGATGGGCGTGATCGGCTGGAAACCGAGCTTTGCCTGGGCGCGGGAGATGTCGGCGTAGGTGGCCGGCACGTCGCCCGGCTGCATGGGCAGCAGGTTCAGGACGGCCTTGCGCCCCACGGCTTTCTCAATCTCGGCGATCATGTCCAGCAATTTCTCACTGCGGTTGTTGCCAAGATTGAACACCTCGCTCTGATCCAAAGTAGTCGCCGTCAGGCTGGCGGCGAGGCCGGCAACAATGTCGGCCACATAAGTGAAGTCGCGTTGCATCTCACCGTAATTGAAGACCGGGATGGACTTCCCGGCCAGAATGTCCTTGGTGAAGTTCCACATGGCCATGTCCGGGCGGCCCCAGGGACCGTAGACGGTGAAAAAGCGCATGCCGACGGTCTGGAGGCCGTAGAGATGCGAATAGACATGGGCCATGAGTTCGTTGGACTTCTTGGTGGCGCCGTAGAGACTGATTTGATTGTCCACCCGGTCGTCCTCGGAAAAAGGAAGCTTGGTGTTGCTGCCGTAGACGCTGGAACTGGAAGCGTAGACCAGGCGCCGCGTCCCGTGATGGCGGCAAACCTCCAGAATATTCAGGAACCCTTCCAGGTTGGACTTGAGATAGACGAACGGACGCTCGATGGAGTAGCGCACGCCGGCCTGGGCGGCCAGATGAACAACCTGCTCAAACCGGTGTTCTTGAAACAACCTGGTCATGGCCTCCCCGTCGCACAGGTCGCCGCGCACACCGTGGTAGCCGGGAAGCGCCTCCAGGCGGCGGTGCCGGGCCTCTTTGAGGCGGACGTCGTAGTAATCGTTGAAATTGTCATAGCCGACGACCTCATGCCCTTCGGCCAACAGCTTCGACGCCAAATGGAAGCCGATGAACCCGGCCGTGCCCGTGATCAGAACTTTCATGGCGGAACTCCTAGCCCGGCCAAGCCGGAACCACGTTTTTTGTACTAGCCACAAAAGATCACAAGGATACACAAAAAAACATCTTCCTTTGTGTTTCTTTGTGCTCTTTTGTGGCAGAAACGGTTTTATCTCATAAATCGATCAAAGCAAAGCGTACCTGCGACAAGATGAAACTATAACCCGGCATCCCCGCTCCGCGCGGCTTGTATTCCCGGCGATTCCCGAAACATTACCCGGATGCGCGCGACGGAAAACTTCCGTCGGCGCCGCCCGACCGGACCAGACTCCTTTATGCCCAAGCCCGCCACACCCACTTCCGTTTCCGCGCCCGCCTTTCTAGCGCAGGGCGTCACCAAGCAGTTCAAGCTTGGGCGTCATGTCATCGACGTACTCAAGGGCGTGGATCTCAAGGTCAGCACGGGCGAATGGGTGGCCTTGACCGGGCCGTCCGGCTGTGGCAAGTCCACGCTGCTCTTCCTGCTCGGCGCGCTGGACGAACCCACTTCCGGGGAAATCGCCTGCCGCGAACGTCCTTATAGCCGGTTGTCCGGCAAAGAGCGGGCCCGCATCCGTTCGCAGGAAATCGGCTTTGTCTTCCAGAATTTTCATCTGTTTCCCGAACTGAGCGCCCTGGAAAATGTCGTACTGCCGGCGCTGAACTGGGGCTGGGACCGGAAGCGCGCCGCGGAACGCGCCCGCAGCCTGCTGGAACGCTTCGGCCTGGGCGAGCGCCTGGAACACCGGCCCATGGAACTCTCCGGCGGCGAACAGCAGCGCGTCGCCCTGGCCCGCGCCCTGATCAATGACCCGGACATCCTGCTGGCCGACGAACCCACCGGCAACCTGGACGCCGCCGCCGCCAATGGCATCATCGCCCTGCTCGACACGCTCCACCGCGAGGACGGCAAGACCCTCGTCATGGTCACCCATGACCTGGGCATGGCCGCCCGCGCCGACCGCATCGTCCGCCTGGTCGACGGCCACGCCGTGGCCTAGCCGGATCGAGTCATAAGAAAACCACCAGAGTTCAACCAGTCTTGAACGAACGTCGAACATTGAACATTGAACATTGAACGTTGAACGTTGAACGTCCAACGTCGAACCAGAATTCGTTCTGCAAATTAAATTCTAACCGGTCGGTTTTAACTTCAATGTTCAGTGTTCGACGTTCGATGTTCAACGTTCGTTTTTTCTTAACACGTATAATCCGCCGGAGATCCCAATCCTCCGAATGCCCCCGCCCATGCCCACCCCCGCCGCCAATCCGACTCCGCCGGCCGCCGGCACGCCCAAGGTCCTGAGCGTTTCCGAACTGACGCGGATCGTCAAGGATCTGCTGGAGCAGACCTTCTATCCGTTCTGGATCGAGGGCGAGGTCGGCAACCTGACCATCCACCGCTCCGGACACGTCTACCTGACGCTCAAGGATGCCGGCAGCCAGATCTCCGCCGTCTGGTTCCGCGGCGCCGCCGCGGCGACCCAGGCCGGCCTGGCCGAGGGACAACTCGTCGAGGTCCTGGGCCGGCTCACGGTCTATGAGCCGCGCGGCCAGTATCAGTTGACGGTGGACCGGCTCCGGCTCAAAGGCGTGGGGGGGCTGCAGCAGAAATTCGAGGAGCTCAAGCGCCGGCTCCAGGCCGAAGGGCTTTTCGACGCGGAACGCAAACGCCCCATCCCCGCCCTGCCCCGGCGCATCGGCATCGTCACCTCGCCCAACGGCGCGGCGCTCCAGGACTTTCTCACCGTCATCGGCCGGCGCTTCGCCAGCCTCAACATCCGCATCGTCCCCGCCGCGGTCCAGGGCGCGCGCGCCGCCGCCGAGATCGCCGCCGGCATCCGCCTGCTCAACGAAAGCCAGGCCTGCGACGTCATCGTCGTCACCCGCGGCGGCGGCAGCCTGGAGGATCTCTGGCCGTTCAACGAAGAAATCGTCGCCCGCGCCGTCGCCGCGTCGGCCATCCCCGTCATCAGCGCGGTCGGGCACGAAGTGGACTTCACCATCTGCGATTTTGTCGCGGACTTCCGGGCGCCGACGCCCTCGGCCGCGGCCGAACTGGTGGTCGCGCGGCAGGCGGAACTCCAGGACAAGGTCGCCACCCTCGCCCACCGCCTGCGGCAGGCCGCCGGCCTGCGCCTCGGTCTCTGGCGCAACCGCCTGGACCGCGCCGCCCGGTCTCCCGTCTTCCGCGAACCGCTGCACTTGGTGCGCCGGCACCAGCAGCGGGTGGACGAACTGGAGCACCGCCTGACCCGCGCTTTGGAGATGCGCCGGCAGGCCGCCCGCGCCCGCCTGGAACGGACCGCGGGAAAACTCGCCGCGCTCAATCCCAAGTCCGTCCTGGACCGCGGCTACGCCATCCTCCTGGACCGCGCCGCCGGCCGCGCCGTCCGCCAGACCGCCGAAACCGCCCCCGGTGCCCGCCTGACCGGCGTCCTGGCCAAAGGCGAACTCGACCTCCTCGTCACCGGCGCCCGGCCCACCGGGAACTGATCCCCGACGTTTTTTGAACAGAAGGTCGCGAAGGGGTTGCGGTGAAAACTCCTTATACCAATCAAACAGGGATACTATTCGCGTTCATTGGCGTTTATTAACGGTTCAAAAGTATGAATATATTTTTACCGCACAATTATATACCATTTTCATTTTTAACCGCTAATGAACGCCAATGAACGCGAATAATTTTTTGAATGAAGAACCCCGACCCAAGGGGGCGCACCATAACAGCCTAGGGCAGAACGTAGCGTCGCCCTAGGATTGCGTTACCACACCGGCTGAGCCCTGAAAGGGCGACCCATAGGAATTCGGCAACATGCTCGCGCAACCCAAAATGATTCGCCCCTACAGGGCTCCAGTTTCATTTTCGTTCCGACCTGGGGCGTTGCCCCAGGCTATTATGGAACCGCGCCTTCAGCGCTCCGAGCTACCGAAAACGTAAGCGACCCAG
>CAITSE010000186.1 GCA_903894975.1 uncultured Lentisphaerota bacterium | reverse complement strand
TTGACGCGCATGCCTCCAGGGGGTGTCGGGGGATGGGAGGATGCCATCCCCTGATTTCTGAGTGCGGGGGTGGGCTTTACAGGCGGGGGAATCCTAACTACAGTATCTCTGGCAACTTTCCTGAAAACAAGAGGAGTTCTGACAAATGAAAACCGCGAAAACCCTTATGCTTGGTTCCGGGCTGCTGCTGGCCGGCCTGTTGACCGGGTGTGAAACCGTGTCCGAGAATCCCGGCGCCACCACCGGCGCCGTGCTGGGCACCGCCGCGGGCGCCGCGGCCGGGTATGCCATTGGCGGCCCGAATCACCGGACTGAAGGCGCCCTCATCGGCGCCGGCGCGGGCGCCCTCGGCGGCGGCGTCATCGGTCATGAAGCCTACGACAAGCCGCAGAAACAGAAGGTCCAGCAGCAGCAGCAGATGACCGACCAGCAGCGCACCTACGAGCAACAGATGCAGCAGCAGCAACTCCAACTCCAGCAGCAGCAGCAGCAATTGCAGCTCCAGCAACAGCAGCTCGACGACCAAAAGAAGAAAAAAGCCGGCGGCTACGACTACTGAGCGTCTTGGCAACCGTCATTGGCACAGCGCCCCAAGTTGGAGCGGAAATGAGACCGGAGCCCTGTAGGGCATGCGCGTCAACTTAAGGATGGAGTCTCCTTGTACCGAGGCGTACATCTATGGAGTGCGGTGGCTTGACACCGCTTTCCCCCGTGGCGGAGCCGCCATCCCACGCGTGATTCAATTCCCGTGCCTAGGCAGAAGCGGAGAAATCAGGCAAAAGGCCGGTTCCACCGGCGGGAAAAAGCGGCGTCCAGCCGCCGGCACTCCAAAGCGGCGATGACGCCGCAGTAAATACCCATAACAATCTAGATTATAATGCATAATGGTTCTTAAGTTGACGCGCATGCCTGTAGGGGCGCGAACTATTAATTCATTTCGCACCCTTTCGCGGAATTGCCGAGTGCAACTCGGCGCTCCCGGGGGGCCGGTCAGTCCGCAAAACCGAGATTGAGCAACGGCAGAATGGGCCAGGGCGCGGAACGGTTGATATTCAACAGTCCGATCTGCATCCCTTGCAGATGATTGGCGTGGTTGAACAACCCGATCTGCATCCCTTGCATGTGGTTGCGGGCACTATTTCCCAGCAAGCCCACTTGCAACCCTGCGGCATCCGAAACGTAATTGATACCCCCGACTTGGACGCCGTACATCTTCCCGGTTTCAACCTCGTTTACCAGGATCGCGGCCTGAATGCCGTACATGTTCCCTTCGACCTCGTTTGCCGCGAAACCCACTTGGACGCCGGCCTGCCGGCCGGTGCTCAGATTGAGTACGCCAAAATCCAGTCCCCAGACGTCGTGATTGCGGGCCACCACCAAGTTCAGCCGCAGCCCCGCCACATCCCAGTCTTCCGGGGCCGCCTGTATAGGCACACACAGTGTGAGCTGAACCGGCGTGAGCCGGCGGGGGGCCGTATCCGAACTAGGCTCTTCCGCCCTGAGGAGCGGGGCAACCCCAAAGCCAAGAGCAACCGCCATCATCATGCCGGAGATAAACCGTCCGTTTTTCATGTTGCGACCTCCATATTCACCGTTGGAGACTTTACCCTGGGAACGCTGAGCCCCAGCTCGGCGCGAATCTTTTTTTCATCCGCAGATTACGCAGATTTTCGCAGATGGGGTGTGGATCATGCAACCTTTTCCCAAAGCGAACGAAACTCCGGCTGATTGCGTTCACTCCACAAGTAAACTCGGTCGCTATAGGCCCGAAGGATCGCGAGCGCTTTATCACTGACGCCGCGTTCTTCGTCCTCCTCTTCTTCCGCAAAGGCATCCGGAGCGCGGAGATTATTGATCAGCACGATCTTTTCCGTACCGGGACGGCTGTCGCCGATGTCCAGCCAGGAAAAGGACAGCAACGCGGAAAGCAGGAAATGCATGCGTTGCGGAAAGTTCATCAGGGATGACGAAATCTCGAGCCGGTTTCCGGAATAGCGGACTCCGCACCCGGCACAAGCATGCTGGATCAGCGCCTGTCGTCGCTCGACCTCAAGGTTCATTCCCTGGCAAAGAAGATTTTCCACGGTCAAGCCGTTATCGTGCAGGACCCATTCCCCGCCATGGGGTTGGGCATGGATCTGAATACCGTCATTGAACGCATCCAGGAACGGCGTGCTGATGCAGACCACCTCCCCGCGCGGGTTGGTCTCCACACGACGCTTCAGCCAGTCCACATACTGGTTGGCAAAGTCTAATTTTGGAACAGCAGTCGGCATGATCAGGTCAGCTCCGGCTGAAACCCGCACGGGAATCGGGTATGAAAAGGAGGGACAGAGCAAGCTGAGTTTACTTGTTTGTGCCTGTTTGCGTATGCCTGACCCCAATCCTTTCCCTTTGATCATTCCATCGATTCAGGAATAATGTCGTCAAACACAACAGGTATAAGCTTTTTAAATTCAGAGAGAAGCGGTACAGTAATCTCGCGCATAAACATCGATGCCGGCCATAGATGCGCCTAACGACATGCCACCGGCGCCGGCGAAAAGATCGACGGCGACAATTGGCAGGCGCAGGCCATGGCGTTTTACTGACGTTCTCTGAACCATATGACGTGGATAAATGTCGTTTTGATTGAGGTTGTTACGTTGTCGTTACATGCTTTTTTGGGTTTTGTGCTTCTGTCGCGATCCCTTTTCACGGGTTTGAGACGACAGTTCGTATAGTTCGTATAAAGGGCCATGACGCCCCTCAGTGCAGGCGCGGCCGAGACTCAAAACCCGACATTGAGGACGGGCATGAAGGGGATGGGGCCGGCGGTGATGAGGTTGATCAGGCCGATCTGGGCGCCCTGGAGGTTGTCGGCGTTGTTGACCACGCCGATCTGCATGCCCTGCATGCTGTTGGCACTGTTGAACACGCCGACCTGCAAGCCCGTGGCGTCCCCGGCCAAATTAATGCTGCCGACCTGGATGCCGGACATCATGTAGGTGTTGCCGGCGCTGTTAATAATACCGCCGACCTGGATGCCGGACATTTCGCCTTCAACGCCGTTCCAAATGCCGCCGATCTGAATGCCGGTCTGGCGGTTGATGGTGTGGTTGAGCAGGCCGATGTCCAGAAAGGTGACGTTGTGATTGCTGCCGTAGATCAGATTCAGGCGCAATCCCATCACGTCCCAGTTCTCCGGGACAATCTGCATGGGCGTGGCGAAGGCGAGCTGGAACGGGGTGAATTTTCCGGCGGAATCCGGGTCGCGATTGAAATCCGGAGGCGCGGCCTTGAGGGTGGCGGCGGACAGGCTGAACACGGTGACAGCGGCAGTCAGGAAATGACGCAATTTCATGGGTTCCTCCGGGATAGGCTGTTAGACTGAATTATTCGCGAAACGACTGGAATAGCCACAAAAGATCACAACAGTTCTCTTGTCTCAGAAGTTTCGACTTGCCGAGCTGGGGCTCGGCGTTCCCAGGTTGGGGCGGTGCTCCCAAAGTGGATTACATGCCGAACACGGGCTTGGTCTGAACTTTGCGGCACTTCTGCTCGTCGGTCCAGACGATCTCGCCGGTCTGGATGTCGCGCAGGTTCATGGTGACCATGTAGGCGACATCCGTGGTCCGTCCGGCATGCTGGCTCATTTCAGAGATGGAGCCATAGAGCATGAATTCCGCTCCGACCTGCTTGCGGAACTGGCCTTGGGTAGTGGGGTTGACCATGCCGCTCTGCTTCTGATAGCCAAGTTCATTGGCCAGCGCGGCGTCATTGGTCCGGTCCTGGAAGCGGAACTTTCCGGAGCGGATCAGGCGGGTGCGGATCGAGTTGGTCATGGCCTCCAGGTCGATGTACTGCGAGGTGTTGTTCGCGACCTTGTTCACAACCAGCATCGGCCGGCGCTGGGCGGTCAGTTCCTTGACCGGCGGGAATTCCAGCATGGAATCGACCATGGTGTCCACGGTCTGCTGGAAGTCGTCGACGCTGAAATTCGTGGACATGGTATTGCGCTGGGTGGGATCCACATCCTTGGTCGTGGTCACGCATCCGGCAAAGAACAGCCCGCCGGCCACCGCCGCCATCAGTCCCGCGCCGCGCATCATCCGTTGCTTGTTCATGGTTCGTTTCACTCCAGATTACTGTCGTCGTTCAAACTCTTTGCGTCTTTGCGCCTTCTGTTCAATCAAATCCGGCCGTTTTCTCTCACTCCGCCGGTTCCAGGAAAAGCTGGAAGCTCCTGCCGCTGGGATTGGGGGAAATGCCCTGGACGGTGATGTTTTGATTGCCGGCGAAGAAGATCGGCTTCCAGGCGGCCTTGCCCGGCTCAAGTTCGGCGCCGTCGGCGTTGTAGAAGACGAACTTGTAACGCGCCGAGATCTTGTCCCGGGCGGAGATGTGGACGACTACCTTCAGCAGATTATCGACCAGTCCCTGATTGACGCCCAGGACGCGGATGGCCTTCTGCAGTTTCTGATGGGTGAACTTAACGTTTTTGATGGCGTTCGGGTCGTCCGGAAGCGCCTGGGTGTTGCCTTCCCAGGTGAACGGTTTTTCACTGCTGACGCCGGGGGCCGCGCCGGTCGGCGGCGGCTGGGCCGGGGGCGGTTCCAGCATGGGCGCCGGAGCCGCGCCGGACATCGGCGCCATACCTGGGGCCGGCATCTGCGGCTGGCCGGGTTGCGGGGCAAAGCCGGTGATCTTGACGATGCAGCCCTTGGCCACGCCCAGGTTCTCCCCGACCAGCGTGGCAAAGCTCTGGCGCGGGTCACCGCGTTCAATCTGGGCCTTGCCCACCGGCACTTCGTTCTGGAAGATTTCGCCGGTGTCGTCGTCCTTGACTTCCTGGGTCGCAAAAATCCCCACCTGTGCGCCGGGCTCAAACCCGAGGTCGGAGCCGCGGTTGATCATAACCTGCGCCCCGGTCACGGTCAGGATCTTGGCCGGCCGCAACAGGGAGATGACGCGGATGGTCAGTTTCTTGGCCAACTGGGTGGAGATTTCCGCATACATCTGCTCGCGGAACACACTGGTTTGGGCGGTGCCGGACCCGGCCACATAGGAGCGAGTCAGGGTCATTTGCTCGGACGGCACATCGGGCAGGTACTTGCCCGTGGTGGCATCCACAATCCGCACGGTCATGGAGGCGAAAACGACTTGCATGATTTCGCGTTCCCCGGACATGGCCATTTCATTGGCTTCCATGCGGTCCTGGAAGCCGTCGAGTTCCGGCATGAAGATAAACTTGGCGCCGGCCATCTTCATGGCCTGTGCGGCATTTTTGTCATTGGGATCCACCTCAACTGCGGCAAACGCCTGCTCCAGTTTCAGTTCATCGACCCGCTGCCGCTCGACCACCTGGAAGATGCGCGTCGCCGCGACTGATGACTGGAACTGTGCCTCCAGCGAATCCTTGACGCGGCCCAGGGGCAGCGATTGGTTCTGCGCCTTCGCCACTTCCGTCACCGAGGGTTTCACCTTCAGCGGGGCGATGGCGATGGTGTCTTTTTCGCCTTTGGCCAACTGCGCCTGGCCAGCCGGGATCAGGAATAGTCCGGTAACCGCCGTGGCAGCGCATGCCCATTTCGTCAATGTTGATTTCATGTGTGTCCTCTTCGCTTCGCTTGGGGATAGGTATTCAGGCTGCAGGCTGTTTGTCAGAACCGCGCGTATAAGCAAGCAGATCGGCTGTTGGATTGGGAAAAAGTCCGATTACTGACGTGCGCGGTTCTGACAGAGGGGGCCTGAAACTGATCAGGCCCAACGATTCAGCCTCCCTACTTGTTGTTCTGATTCTGGATCTGGATAACCGGCGCGGCGGTGCCGCCGCCGGGCTGGATGATTTTGGTCTCATCCACATGAATTTCTTTGAGGTCGACCTTGGAGTTTTCCAGGAAGGTCTTGGTACCGTCCGCCACTTTTTTCTTGGCGTACGCATCGGCCTCACTCTGTTCCTTGATCACGCCGGTGATGGTCTTGAAGCCTTCCAAGTCCTTGAACTTGGCCAGGCCGGCTTCGGAAAGCTCGAGCTGCACGGAAATTGCCAGCCCCGGCTGGATATTGACCACGCGCTTCCACGGACGGAACCATTCGCGGTTGACCTCCATGGTGTGCAGCCCTGGGCTGGATCGCAGCTTGCCGCCCACGCTTCCGACCACGACGCCGTCAAGCATGACGTCCGTCCCCGGCAGATTGCAGGCTACGGCAAAATCCGCCAAGGCTTCAGCGGCCGGTTTTTCGGCCTGAATCGCCGGCAGGCGCGCGACCACATTATCCGCAATCTTGCCCGCGGCGACGTCCATCAACCGGTTCAGCAGATCGGTGTCGGTCTGTTCCAGGTACTTGCCGGAACTGGTGCGGTCCACGGCGGTGACCATGTCGCCATAGATCGACCCGCCCTGACGGCCGTCGGCGATTTTCAGAGTGACGCGCAGGGTGGTTTCACGGACTTCCGTCCCGGTGTCGAGCGGCGTGCCGGGCGCGCGCAGTTTTTTGGTCTGGGTCCCGAGGGAGGTGAGGTTGGCAAAGACCAGATAATCGGCGCCGACCATCTGGGCGATGCGCAGAGCGGAGGAATTGTCCATGCGGTCTTCGGCGCCGGCTTCGAAATCCTGCTCCGTGAGTTTGATGCCAGCATTGTACGGGGCCAGGACGCGCTTCAGGGTTTTATCCTGCTCCACGGACTCGCGGCTGTCCTTGAGCTTGCGCATCACTTCATTGCGGTCAATAATGGTAAAGCCTTTTTCCGTCAATCGCGCCGTGACCATATCATTGAGCACGGCCATTTTTTCATCGCACTCCTTGCCGGCGCGATTCATCAGGAAGATGGCGGCCTTCAACCTGGCGGCGGGCGCGGTCTTGGTCATCGTCTCGGTGACGGTGCGGACTTCGGTCCGGGTCACCGTCTGGACCTGGGTGCCGGGGGTTTGGATCTGTTCCTGGGCGGAAACGGCGGCGGAGACGCCGCACACGGCGGCGATGCCGGCGGCCGTCATCAGTGAACGCAAGGGGTTCGGGTTCATATCTGCTCTCCTCGGGTTATCGCAATCTACAGCATGAAAACGCGGATGAGATACAACTTATTCACTCACGGCCCCGGTCGGAGGCGCAACCGGAGTTGCCGGCGCGGCCGGTGCGGGCGCTCCCTCCGGCATGACCGGGGCGACGCCCGGCGGCGGCGCATCCTGCGGAAAGACCACGGACTGGGTGCGGACCACGAAGTTGGTCTGGGCCACCCAGACCACGGTTTTGCCGCCTGACCGCACTGTGACGGTCAGCGGAGTGGCGGTGATACCGGCCGCCTCGGCATGACGCAGTTCCAGGTTGTGGATGCCGGCCGGCACCGGGACGCGTAGCATCTGCACATCCTGCGGCAGTGTCAGCCAACTTCGCTGGTCGGCGTTTTCCGAGACATAGTTCCAAATGCCCACGGCCAACCCCACGGCCAGCGTCGCCAGGGGATCACCCTGGCCGCCCCGGTCCACGGCCGAGGTCGCACCGTACGCGGCGGCGCCCTTGGCCGCGGTGCGCAGAACCTGCCGGGTCACCAGCGCGGGAATGTGTTCCTTCAGCGCCTTGATCGCCAGCACGTTCATCTGGCAGAGGGTTTCGGTCTTGCCGAGTTCGACAGATCCTTCGTTGACATGCAGCGGAAACGGATCCTGCAGTTTCACGCTGTAATAAGGGAAGGCCACCGCCGAGGATACCAGCTTGCCCTGCAGGATGAGCGGCACGGGAAACTTGATCTCCTCCTTGGGCGCCACGAACCCGGATTCATAGAACAGCACGATCTCACCCTGATCGCCGGTAACCGCGGGGCGCCCCTCGGCCAGCCGCGCCACGTCCCGCTGCAGATACGTGCAGTCCGGGACAAGTTCCAAGGCTTTGCGGTAGATAATCTTGGCGTTTTCCGGATCATCGGTCAGTTCCAGGACCAGGGCGGCGACGGTGAAGGCGTAGGCGTTTTGGAACGAGCTTTTCACCTTGCCGGCCACGGCGTCCATCCCGGCAAATTTCTCGGCCAAGTGGGCGTTGATCTTTTTCGCATTGGCGTCGTTCGAGTCGGAAGCCTGGTCTCCGGCCTTGTCGATTTCCTTCTGGTGCTGTTCCTGCAGGTTCTGCTGTTCCCGGATCAGGCGAATGGCGACGGGCTTGGCGCCGGCTCGGCCGTCCTGGGTCGCCTCCGCGTGGCCGTTCAGAAGCTGGTTCAGGCATTGCAGGGTCATGACCATGACCCGTTCGTAACCCTCGCCCTCGTAGGGGATCACATTATCATTGAGGGCGACCGCGACGGTCTGGGCGCCGGCGCCGGAGGCCGTCACTAACGCCTTGGCGTCCTGCTGTTCGAAAATTGCCATGGCGGCGGCGAAGTCGGCCACGCTCTGGGCCCGGTCTCCGGCCAGCAGCGCCACCCTGCCCCGTTCCATCCGGTAAAGCACGGCATCGTTGCCGCGGACTTCGCTCTCAAAAAGTTTCCCGGCGGCCACCGGCTGTCCGGTTTCCAGTTCGCGGATCACAGGTTTCATCCGCCCGGTATGCGCGGAAAAGACGCTGGTCGAGGAACATCCCGCGCCCGCCGCCACCAGCAGCGCCGCGCCCGCCGCCAACCCGGCCGCGCGCAAAAGACCCCGATCCATCGTGATGCTGTCAGAGAAAAAACGCATGCACACGAATTCCGATGTAAAGTTGAACGGCCCGCGAAAAGAACGACACCTGATATCATCGCCGTATCCGCCGTAATTATACCGCGGGGCTTCCCGAGCCACGTTCAAAACATACCCACCCTCGACCGTCCTGCAATGCCCCGTTCAGCCGGGTGCTTCCGTACGGTTCTTTTGTGCTCAGCAACGGGTTGCGTCCGAATGCGCGGGATATCGCAAATGATATATTGTCAGTATACATCATATCCTAATTGGAAGGAGACGCTTGATGGCGATTGCTCTCAGCCGTGAAGAATACAGACTCCTCGTTGAAAAAGCGCCCATTCTGATCTGGCGCTCATCCGTAACCATGGAATGCGATTACTTCAACGAGCGCTGGCTGGCTTTTACCGGCCGCACCCTGGAACAGGAGCAGGGCAACGGATGGACGGAAGGCGTGCACCCCAAAGACTTTGACCGCTGCCTGAAAATCTACACCGAACATTTCGCCCGGCGGGAAATTTTCGAAATGGAATACCGGCTCCGCCGGTTCGACGGAGCCTACCGGTGGCTTTTTGACCGCGGCGTTCCCTGCTTTGACACCCATGACGTTTTCCGGGGGTATATCGGCAGTTGCATTGATGTGACGCCGCGAGTTGAGGCGCAGGAAGCGTTAAAGACGGCGCAGGACGCCGAAATCAAGAAATTGCAGGGGTTCCTGCCCATTTGTTCCTATTGCAAAAAGATTCGAAATGACAAGAACTATTGGGAACAGATCGAATCTTACATCACGAGTCATACGGACGCGCAGTTCTCCCATGGCATTTGCCCCGATTGCGCCGTCAAGGCAAACGCGGATCTCGACACGTGGGTGGCTCGTAAAAAAATACGGTGAGTGCTTGCGATGGCCGTCTTTCAGATTGGCGCAGGTATGGACTTTGCCTGGCTCCGGGGTATAGTAGGCGCTTGCGTTTTTGACTTGCCGATCTGCTTTCTTATTCCTCTGTGCCTCCCCTGAGAAGGAACCGCCGCTGTGGAACAAGCAACTCTGAATCTCCGTCGCGAAATGGTTGAACCCTGCCGCGTCAAGCTGGGCATTGAAGTGCCGGCTGAGACAGTGCAGAAGACCTTCGCCAAAATCCTGGGCGATTTCCGGAAGCACGGCCGCATCGACGGCTTCCGCCCCGGCAAGACTCCCGAGGCCCTGCTGCGCCGCCATTACGGTGCACGCATGCAGGAGGAAGCCCAGCGCACCCTGATCCAGGAATCCACGGACGCCGCGGTGAAGCAGGAAAAACTCACTCCCGAGACCCAGCCGCGTCTTGAGGATGCCGCCACCGTTCAGCTCCGCGACGGCGCCCCGTTCTCCTATACCGTCACCTTTGATGTCGCCCCCGAAGTCATCCTGCCCGACTACCGCGCCTTTAATGTCAGCCGCGCCGAGGCCGCCGTGCCGGAGACGACGGTTGACCAGACCATTCAGGAATGGATCCAGCGCCGGGCCAGCTTCACCAAGACCGAACGCGAAGCCCGCGCCGACGACATGCTCAAGGTGTCCTGGTTCGGCACCCTGGCCGAACCCCTGGCCGCCGGCGAGGAAGTGCCGGAGCGCTCGCGCTACATCCTGGAAAACCAGGACGGCTGGCTGGTCATGAAGTCGCCGGAAATCATCCCCGGCGCCACCGCAGCCATGCTCGGCGCCAAGGCCGGCGAGGAACGCACCTTCACCGTCGTGTTCCCCGACAACTATTTCGTCAAGGCCCTGATCGGCCGCAGCGCCTCCTATTCGGTGATCGTCAAGGAAGTCCAGGAACCGGAACAGGTCCAGCTCACGGATGAAATGGCCAAGCAGTATGGTCACAAGGATGCCGGCGAGATGAAGACCGCCGTGGCCTCCTATCTCGGACGCGAAGTTGAAATGAAGCAGCGCGAGGCCATGCGCCGCGAACTCATGGGACAGCTCCTGATGGTGCCCGAATTCCCGCTGCCGCCGGCGGTGCTGGGCCGGCAGGAAGTCGACACCTTTGTCCGCCTCTACAATGAAGAACTGCGCAACGGGCGCAAGGACGCCGAAGTCCAGGCTGATCAGGAAAAGCTCATGGCCAAGGCCAAGGACATCGCCCGTCAGGACCTGCGCCGCCATTACATCCTGACCGCCGTGGCCGAGGCGGAAAAGGTCGGCGTCACCTACGAAGACCTGGGCAACGCCGTGACGACCATGGCCAAGATGCAGAACACCGCGCCGAAAGCCCTGTACAAGCAGCTTGAAGAATCCGGCCGTCTCGGCGCGCTCTTCGAGCACTTGCGCGAGACCAAAGCGGTTGACCAACTGCTGACCATCTGCAAAATCAATGGCCAGGAACAGAAAAAGGCGGAACTCGCCGCCGCCCCGACTGTCTGAGGCAGCCGGCCGTCCTTGCGGCGGCGCGGCCCGAGGAGAATGATTCCATGACAACTACCCGCGCCAGCTATTACGTCCCCTTTGTTATTGAGCAGACCGCCCATGGCGAGCGCTCCTATGACATCTATTCGCGCCTGCTCAAAGATCGCATCGTCATGCTGGGCACGCCGGTGGACGACCATGTGGCGAACTCGCTGATCGCGCAGTTCCTCTTCCTCCAGTCCGAGGATCCGAAGAAGGACATCGACCTGTACATCAACAGTCCCGGCGGTTCCGTGACCGCCGGCCTGGCCATTTACGACACCATGCAGATGGTGAGCTGCCCGGTGCGCACCTACTGCGTCGGGCAGGCCGCTAGCATGGGCGCGGTGCTCCTGGCGGCCGGCGCCGCCGGCAAACGCTTCGCCCTGCCCAATGCCCGCATCATGATCCATCAGCCCAGCGGCGGCAGCGAAGGCACGGCGGCGGACATCCACATTCAGGCCCAGGAAATCCTCCGCATGCGTTCCGTGCTCAACGAGATCATGGCCAAACACACGGGAAAACCGCTGGCTCAGATCGAAAAAGATTCGGACCGCGACTATTTCATGTCCGCCGCCGAAGCCAGGACCTATGGTCTGGTCGACGAAGTGCTTCTTCCCAAGGCCAAGGCCGTCGTCACGCCGTAACCGATCGGGTTTTAATTCGACGTTCAACGTTCGATGTTGAATGTTCGACGTTCGATTTTTCCGTATTTTAACGCGTATGCCCCCTCCCCTGCCTGCCCCGCCCGGAGCCCCTTCCCATGCCACCCCGCCGTCGCGACGACCAAGTCCACTGTTCCTTCTGTGGCCGCAGCCGCAACGAAGCGCCGGAAATGATTTCCAGCCCGGCCGGCGGCGTCGCCATCTGCGCCGAATGCGTTCAGGTCTGCAATAAGATGCTCACCTCCAGCGGGCGCGGCATGGAGTCGGTGCGCGAAGATATGGCCGCGGCCCTGGCCGCCGACGCCAAAGGCCAGGCCCAGGTCGCCGCTGACGCGAAGGCCAAGAAACAGGCGCCCAAAGAAATCCCGATTCTGCCCGTGCCCAAGCCGGCCGGGATCAAGGCGTACCTGGACCAGTACGTGATCGGCCAGGAACAGACCAAACGCGCGCTCTCCGTCGCCGTCCACAACCATTACAAGCGCCTGCAATACCGCCGGGAACATCCCGAGGCCGACCGGATTGAGATTGAAAAAAGCAACATTCTCATGCTTGGGCCGACCGGTTCCGGCAAAACCCTCATGGCCCGCTGCCTGGCCAAGCTCCTGGATGTGCCGCTGGCGGTCACCGATGCCACCCCCTTGACCGAGGCCGGCTATGTCGGCGAAGACGTGGAAAACGTCATCCTCCGCCTGGTTCAGGCCGCCGATTACGACATCGCCCGCGCCCAGGTCGGTATTATCTATATCGACGAAATCGACAAGATCGCCCGCAAGACCGAGAACGTCTCCATCACCCGCGACGTCTCCGGCGAGGGCGTCCAGCAGGCGCTGCTCAAGATCCTGGAAGGCACCGTCTCCAACGTTCCGCCCCAGGGCGGCCGCAAGCATCCCCATCAGGAATATCTCCAGGTCGACACCTCCGGCATCCTCTTCATCTGCGGCGGCGCCTTTGTCGGGCTGGACCAGATCATTTACCGTCGCCTCGGCAAGCGTGTGCTCGGCTTCGGCGGCGGCAAGGACGAGGGAAGCGTGCTGGCGGCGGACGATCCCGGCATTCTCCGCTACGTCGAACCCCAGGATCTGATGAAGTACGGCCTGATTCCCGAATTCATCGGCCGCCTGCCCGTGCTCACCGCCCTCCATGAACTCACCCAGGCGGATCTTGTCCGCATCCTGAGCGAACCCAAAAATTCTTTGCTTAAACAATATCAGCAACTCTTCTCCATGGAAGACGTTGACCTCTCCTTCACTCCGGAAGCGCTCGAAGCCCTGGCCGAACGTGCCAAGAAAAAGGGCACCGGCGCCCGCGGCCTGCGCAATATTCTGGAAAACCTCATGATGGACGTGATGTACGAAGTTCCCTCGCGCAACGATGTCGAGGCCTGCGTCATCACCCGCGAAACCATCGAAAGTGGTAAGCGGCCCGAGTTGCGTCTGCGCCGGGGCTCCTCCCGAAAAAGCGCCGCGTGATTCCCGACACCGCCCCGGAATCGCACCCAGACACGGCGTCCCGCCCCCCCGTTTTTGAAGGGGCTTATGGCCGGTGGGCCTGCGGCAAAACCTGGACGGGAACGAAAAGCCCGCCATTCGGGTCTTCTCTTCCTCACAAGCCACAGACCTACAGACCCCAGACCCCGCAGCCAGGTGACAATTCCGGTCAACGCTTGCATTTATCGGTTAAATCGGCTATCTTCATCGAAGATACTGCAAGGTTTTTCATTTCCTCTGCGTGGGAGTCTGCCCGTGCGTAATGTCGTCCAGTCCCTTTTTGACCTTCAGGAAATGGAACTCGTTCTGACCGAGTCCCGAATTTTGCATTCCGCCCTGCCCCCTGTTTCCATGCAGCGCCTGGAACAGAAGATTGCCGATTCCCGGCGTGAAATCGGCGCGAACTTTCTGAAGCGCTATGACAGTCTCCGCCGCAACGGCGTGGGCGTGGCCCGGGAACAGAGTGGCATCTGCAATGCCTGCCATATCAGTGTCAACATTGGCGACCTGAGCCGCATGCGGCGCGGAGAAATGGCCTGGACCTGTCCGAATTGCGCCCGGTTCCTGCTTTTGGAGGGCGTCCCCGGCTGACGCCGGCGGCGGGAGTTTTTCTTTTATGGACATCAAGGCACTTTTACCCAAATCTCATTTTGTTCTGAACCTGGGCGCAGCCCCCCGGCGTGAGCTTCTGCGCAGCTTGGCCGCGCCGCTGGCCGCCGACGGCATCGTCACCGATCTTGAGACGTTCCTGAACGACGTCGAATACCGCGAAGACCAGATCACCACCCAGATTGCCAAGGATCTGGCCATCCCCCACGCCCGCTCCACCGCCGTCCGCCGCCTGGGTATCACCATCGGCATTACGGATGAAACCGGCGTCGGCTACACCCATGGCGCCGCCAAGTGCCGGCTGTTTTTCCTGATCTGCATTCCGGCCGTTGCACCCACCGCGCATCTCACCCTGCTTCAGGGACTGGTTCATTTCGCCGATGACAAAAAGCGGATGGACAAGCTCAAGGCCGCCACAACGCCGTCCCAGGCGATAAACTGCCTGGCCTCCTACAAATGGCCGGCCTGAACCCGCCGCCTGACGGCACCACCGTCCGCCGCGCCGCCCTCCGCATTGCCCCTGATGATCACGGCACACCCGTGCTGGCCTTCCTGGTTCGGCGCTTTACCTATCATGCCGAATCCGAGTGGGCCGGCCTGCTGGCCCGCAGCCGGCTCCTTGTCAACGGCCTTCCCGTTATTGTCGCGAACTACGCCCTCCAGACCGGAGACCGTCTCGAATATCTCCCGGAAGAAGTGGCCGAACCGCCGGTCGATACCAGTTGGCGCATCCTCCTGGAGGACGATGCCGGCTTTCTGGCCGTGGACAAGCCCGGAAACCTGCCCTGCCATCCCGGCGGCCGCTATTTCCATCACACCCTCTGGTACCAACTCCGCGAACGCCGCGCCGCCACGCACCTGTCCCTGGTCAACCGCCTCGATCGCGAAACCTCCGGCTTGGTCCTGGCCGCCCTGAATTCGAAAACAGCTTCCGCCATCCAAGGCCAATTCGCCCGCCGGACCGTGCGTAAAAGCTATCTCGCCGTGGTCGAAGGGGTTTTTCCCGCGGCTGTCCCCGAGGCCCACGGGTGGATGCTGACGGACACCGGTTGCGAAGTCCGCAAAAAACGGAGATTCCAGCCGGCCGAACCCGGCAGTGTGCCGCCGGAGCCGGACGCGGAATGGGCGGAAACCGGGTTCCGGGCCGTGCGCACCGCCGCCGGACTCAGCATGGTCGAGGTCCTGCCGCACACCGGCCGCCTCCACCAGATCCGCGCCACCCTGCAGGCCCTTGGGTTCCCCGTGGTCGGCGACAAACTTTACGGACTAGACCCGCTCCTGTTTCTGCGTTTCCGCGACGGCATGCTCTCGAATGCCGACCACCGCCGGCTCCGGCTCCCGCGCCAGGCGCTCCACGCGTGGAAACTCTCCCTGCGCCATCCCGCCACCGGTCTCCCCCTCGAACTTGAAGCCCCGCCCCCGCCAGACCTGCTCGCGCTCGTTCCATAACGGCCCTTGGGAGTGCCTATTCGAGCTTCAACACATGCTTCCCCGGGCCGAGCCCCTCGACCCAGAGAGTTTGGCCGGCCAACCTGCCGTCACGCCTGACGCCGTCAACCCAAAGCTCCGCGACCATACCGCCGCCGCAGGGCAACCCCAGCCGGGCCGTCATGTCCCGGGGGATCATGACCGTCAAGTGAAACGACTTGCCCGGATCATTTTCGAACGCGACGTGAACCGGTCCGCGGGGCGTAGGGACTTTGGCCGCGGCCTGGCGGAGAGACGCCGGTTGCGGCTGGATGAGAACCTGCCGGAACCCAGGCTCCAGCGGGCGTACACCCATCAGTCGCCGCATCAGAATGTTGGCCGGGGCGGCACCCCAGGCGTGGTTCCAGTCCAGATTGTTCTTGTAGGACCAGTCCCAGGCCTCCCAGGTGATGGTGCCGCCAGAGGCGATCATGTGATGCCAGCTACGATTATGAGTGGCCGTGAGCAGATCCAGTGCGTGTCCGGCCTCGCCACAGCGGTAGAGTGCGTCCAGCAAATGCTGCGCCCCATAGACGCTGCAGGCCATGCCCCGGCTTTTGACGAATGCCGCGACAGAACCGATCCGCTCCGGAGGAACGGCGTCAAACGCGAGCAGGAACATGTTGCTGTGCAGGGAAGCGTGGGACGCACCCTCCCCGTCCACATACACGCCCCGATCCGGGTCGAACAGGAGCCGGTTGATCGTCTCCCGGACCTTGGCCGCCTGCCCGGAAAAGCGTTGCCGGTCCTCTGCGCGCCCCAGGACTCCGGCCATTCGCGCCATCAGCACCAAGGCGCGGTAGTGGAAGGCGTTGACGACGGTGTTGACCGGCCGCATGTCGTGTCCGTCCCGCTCCCCCTGCCCGCCTTCGGTAAAGGAGCCCGGCGGCCAGTCCACCAGATCCCGCAGTCCGTGGTCGACGATGTAGCGGTCATGATGGAGATTCAGCCGGCGTTCGAATTCCTTCGTGCACAACTCGGGATTGGCCGTGCTGATCAAGCCATCCTCGCGGGCAAGATCAATCAGCGTCTTGGCGCAGAGATCGTCGTAAAACGTTTCCAGCGACCGGGTCTCGCCTGTATACAGGTAGTCATCCCAGGCCATCAGCACGGAATGCAGCTGCCACTCCGTCGGCCAGGTGGGATATTGAATCAGATATTCATGGGTGTAGCGGGCCAGGGCGTATTCCTGGTCCACGCCATAGTGACCCAGTTGGTTGATGTATGCATCTCCCTCGTAGGGAATGCGTTCGCGGTCGCCATCCACATAGACGCCGCAGAAGGTCGTGGCCTTGATGCTGTGCTTGCACAGTTCCCACACGGTGTTCAGGCCGGAGTCCGACGAAACGAAGGATGCGGCGTTGTCATCAAAGGGATAAAGCACACAGACCTGCCGGACCGCCCCGGGATCGATCTCCGCCGCCGCCTCGATCTCGGCATAGCGGAATGGATACACCTCCCCGATCGTGTCCGGCATCCGGATGGCGGCGCGGCCGGTATTCCGCGGGTCCGGCGGAATCACGATGCGGCAGGATGCGGAACCGGGGGCAAGCACCTGCTCGATCCGGCGGTAGCGGACGGTTCCCGGCGGCGTCCGGTCAATCAGTCCGTCCGCGCCCAGTTTTTCGCCAAGGTGAACCACGATGGACACGCGGCCGGTTCCGGCCGGCAGCGGAACGATCAGAGTTCCAAACGCCGCCCGCCCGAAATCCAGGAACAGCGTCCCGTCCTCCAGCCGCCGCGCCACCGCGGGAGTCGCTTCCGCCTGCACCAGTTCTTTTCGCACCACCGTGAACTTCGCATCCGCCATAACTCGATCCTGTTTTCTCGCAAAGGCGCTAAGATCGCCAAGGAAATTCATCATCGCTTTTATACTCAATGCGCAATGTATCTTTCCGGCATCTTGTAGCAACGTGGTTGCACCACGTTTCCGCACCGTTGCCAAGAGCCGCGACGGTGACCGTTCCGACTCTTTGTCGAGGGTTGATTATTCCCGTATCGCGGCCGCCCTGGCCTCCAGTTCCAAAGGGGACATGCGTGGCAAGTAAGGATTCGAGTCACCTTGTACCGATGCGCAGCATCTTTGGAGTGCCGGCGGCTTGACGCCGCTTTTCCCCCGCCGGTGAAACCAGCCTCCAGATTGACGTCTCCGTTTCCCGCCCAGGCGTGGGAATCAATCGAGGCGTGGGAGGGCGGCTCCGCCGCCGGGGAAAGCTGCGTCAAGCCGCAGGCACTCCAAAGCGGCGCTGGCGCCGCAGTAAATACCCGTAACAATTTCGAGTTCTTTCATTAATGCATTCCCCAAACCCCACTATCCGCGAGAATGCGAAAGCAAATACTCCCTCAGCGCCACGGCCTGGTTGCACTCTTCGTCCCGGGCGGAAAAGAGGAGGGTCACCCGGCCTTTTGCCGCGGCCTCCAGAAGACGCGCGACGGGTTCCGGGTTCGCCGCCAGTTCCTGTTCGTACCGGCGCTTGAACTCCGCCCATTTCGCCCGGTCATGAGCGAACCAGGTCCGCAAGGGCGTGCCCGGGGCGACCTCCTTCAGCCACAGGTCCGCATGCATCCGCTCTTTGGTCATGCCGCGCGGCCAGACCCAGTCCACCAGCACCCGGAACCCATCGTCTGCCTGCGCATTCTCATAAACCCGCTTTGTCCGGATGTCAGGCTTCATGATGACCTTCCCCATTCCGCCCCGCGGGTTTATCCGTGCGTCAGGCTTCCGTTTTCGTGGCAACAAAGTGTTCTTTATACTCAAGCGCATACAAAGCAAGCAAGGCGCCAACGCATTCCTTGCACTTCTGATACTTGGCATCCAGCGCCTCAAGTGCCTGATCTTGCTCCGGCGTAAAGGCGGCGAGTTGACGGTGCCGGACTTTTCCCTCCGTCGAAGGCCCGGCGGCCCCGAATACGGCGACGGCCTCCCGGAGAATTTCCGCCTTTCCCACGGCGCCAATGACCTTCAATCCTGCCAATGCGTCCTTCCAATGCCGGCCGGAGGAGTTGACAAAATACTGGGAATGACCGCCATTCATGACCTCGCCATCGTACCGGGATGCAGAAAAATAGTGCCGGTGATGCGGAATTAACTCCTCAAACTCAAGATGATCAAGGGCGTCATAGATGACAGTGCGGGCATCGTTGATGCCTGCGAGTTTTCCCAACGCTTCTGCCGCAGTCACTTGAATATATTCATCCGGAGACTTCAGCTCGGCGCGAAGGATTCGTTCCACGGCAGCATCCGGATTGCTTGCATATGCGGTCAACGCTTCGGCATATTCCCGGCCGTGCGGATATTCACCGCTGAGAGGTTTCACTGCGGCGATGAACGGCAACAGTTTTTCGTGAGGGATTTTGCACCCCACCATGTTCAGGGCGCAAAGAATATCGCAGACGGCCCTGTTCTCGACGGTGAAATGTTCGGGAGACAAGAGAATGGGCAAGGCCCGTTCGGCGTCCATGGCAAGAAGCACCCGGGGGGCGTCGTCATCCCGGGTCAAGTCTTTCATGACGGCGGGGAACAGCGCATCCAGAAAGTCTTTTGCACATCGTTTCCCTTCGATTCCGCGACCGATACCCCTCAAGGCATAACACCGGACGTATTCGTCAGCGTCGTCCAAGGCCTTCCGTAGCGGTTCGACACACTCGGGAGTGCCAATGCCGCCAAGCACTTGGGCGGCCTGTTTCCGGAACTCAGGATTTTGATGATCGATATAGGCGATGAGAGGACGCGCCGCTTCGGGAGGAGAAACCGGTTCCAGCAGTTTGCAGATCCGTTCGAACGGGGTTTTCTCCTCACCAAAATGGGCGTCATCGCCAAAACTGGCCGTGACGGCCGCGGAATTTTCGAGCGCCCTGAGAAGGAAGGGCACCGCTTTGGCGCCGACCAGGGAAAGGCGCTTGAAGTTGAAATTCTCATCTTTCTGTGCGAAGAGACGATCCACCATGCGCTGGATTTCCTCCGCAGAGATATCATCCGGCACGGTTACCGCATCGCGGGCATCAAAATACGCCGCCGCCTCTTTTTTCCAGTCCGGATCTTTAACCCAGTCGCGGAATCCACCCCGCTTCGCCTTGCGCGGCTTGGACAACCATTCGAAAAAGGTTCCGGCCCCATATGCGGCGGCCGCAATTGCCAAACCAATGAGGGTGTATTTCATCTGGATTGCTTCGGTTCGCTCAAAAGAGGGTGCATGGAAAACATCGTGAACTATAATCGTAAAGTTGCGATCAGAGTCAGATTCCTGACGCCGGGATGAGCCCGACGACTCGCCGGCCGAACCATCGGAACGGTCGATCATCCGGGAGGGCACAGGACCCGCCTCACCCACTGGCGCAGGAGCTTCCGTTCCGGGATGTCCCGCAGCACCCAGGTGTCGGTGTGCTCCGGGAAGGGCATGGCCAGGAAGGTGAAGTCGCCGCCGGGACTGGCCTTCGCGAGATAATGCCGGACGGCGTCCACGCTGGTTTCGTGACTGATGAATTCGGGCCGGTTCCCCAGGCGCGCCAACCGTTTGGCGGCGGATTCCCGGTCGCTGCCGGGATAGTTCCATTCCTTGACGCCGTCATAGTGGCTGTGGCAGATGAAACCGCGCCAAAGGGCGGCGATTGCGTCGTCATGCAAGCCGATAAAATGACAGGCGATGGCCCCGCGGGAGAAGCCGGCCAGAAACACGGCGGCCGGATCTCCGCCGTACTCGGCGCAGACGCGCCGGACCGTCTGCTTGCAGTAAGCCGCGGTGGCGTCCGCATCGCCCCACCAGGTCCGGCAGTTTTTCCGGTTTTTCCGATCCACGAACGGCAGGCACACCCAGATGAAGCCGCGGCCGCCGGAAATGCCATACCCAAGATTGCTGCCTGCCACGGTGCCGGGACTGGTTTTCCAGTGGTTGCCGGCGTATTCAACGATGACCGGATACCGCCGCCCCGCTTCCCAGTCAACGGGCAGAAACAGGATGTGGTGGACCGCGCTCCCGGCATAGTCCGGGTTGCTCTGCCGCACCCGCCGGCCCGGCGCCGGCGGGTCATCCGTCACCGGCGGAACAAAGAGATCCTGGGGGATAGCGTCGAGATCCATGGGATTACGGTATCCGGATTCGCAGGCATGACAACGATTTTTATCAAACGTAATCTGTGGTGAAGATGAAGGCAATTGCTTTTCCCCGCGGCTACAATATCCTATTTACCGTTTTCGCCCGCCGGGGCCGCCGGCGGGAGGAGGGTTTGGACGGGCGTGCGGTCGAATCAGCAATCATGGGAGTCTCTGGCATGTTGAAGCGTACGTCGTCTGATCTGCCCGCCGCCGTCCTGGGCCGGGCTCTGCGTCTGGTCACCGCCGGCTTGCTGCTGGCCGGAGGCGGCAGCATGGCGACCGCCCAAGCCCCGGCGGGGGGCGAAAAACCCGCGGCTGAAACCGCGAAAGACTCCTTTGTCACCGCCGCCGAGAAGCATCTCAATGTCAAGTTCCAGAAAGGCCCGGGCACGGGCGCGCTGGGCAGTTTCGCCGAGATCAAGATTCCCGAAGGCTTTGTCTTTGCTGGCGCCAAAGACACCAAAAAACTCATGGAGGCGATGGAAAATCCCGTCGGCGGCACCGAACTCGGCTTTTTCTCGCCCCGTGATGGCAAGTGGTTTCTGGTTTTTGAATTCGACAAAAGCGGCTATGTCAAGGATGACGAGAAAGACAAACTCGACGCCGATGCCATTCTCAAGTCCCTCAAGAAAGGCAACGAACAAGGCAATGTGGAACGGAAGAAGCGCGGGTGGGGCGCAGTGAATCTGGTCGGCTGGGAAAAGCCGCCGGCCTACAATCCGGAGACAAACAACCTGGAATGGGCGGTCCGCCTGGAGTCCGATGGCGGCCCGGGGGTTAACTACAACATCCGCATGCTTGGCCGTGAGGGGGTTATGACCATCACCCTGGTTGGCGACCCGCAGGAACTCGTCCGGGTTCAGCCGCAGACCAGGGAGCTGCTGGCCGGCTACAATTTCGTGCAGGGACAACGCTATGCCGAATACCGCAAGGGCGACAAGATGGCCGCGTACGGCCTTTCGGCCCTGGTCGTGGGCGGCGCCACCGCCGCGGCGGTCAAGGGCGGCCTGTTCAAGTACCTCTGGAAAGGACTGATCTTTGTCGGCATCGCCATCGCGGGACTCTTCAAGAAGTTCTTCGGCCGACGCGAATCCGCATGACCGACAGCCAATTGCTTTTTCTCGTGCTCTGGCTGCTCTACCTGGCCGAATGCTGGGTCTGGGTGCGGAACGGCGGGACGGCGTTTTCCGGCTGGGGCCTCCGGGCCGGTGGCTGGGCCACGGCCGGGGCGCTCCCCGGCAATGCCAAAGGTGGCATCCTGATCCTCAATCCGTTGCCGCCGCTCGGCGAAGTGTTCCTGGCCGAAATGCCGCAGTTTACCCTTTCGCCGGATGAATTGCGCCGCGGCGGCATCGAGCACCTGGACCGGCCGGCGGCCGGCGGCCCGGACGCCGCCAGCCGGAGCCTTGACCGCATCCGCCAAGTCAGCCATGCCGGACGGGACCTGCGGCTTGACGGCAAACTCTTCGCCACCCTGGCCGACGAGGCCGAAGCCGGGCGCTGGAGCGCCCTGCTGACCCGGTTGCTCCCGTTGCCGCCGGCGGCGCGCGCGCCGCTCATTCGCCACCAGTTCCGCGAATCCCTTGACGCGGATGCGGCGGCACGGCGTCTGGAGGAATGCCGCCGCGATTCACGCCTTCTGCGGGGGCTATGCAACCTGCTCTGGCTGTGGCTGTTTTTCATTCCTCCCCTGGTCGCCTGGCGGGTCGGGCTGTCCCACGCTTTTGCCACGGCTCTCGGGGGCACCTTGCTGCTGGCCTGGGGAGCCATTCTGCCGGTGTGGCTCCGGAAGCACCGAGCCCGGCTTCCGGAACTGCGGGAAGCGCGGTTCACGGAAGGTTTGAAGATGGCGCTGTTCCCGCCGGCGGCGGTGCGCGCTCTGGATGTGCTGCTAGCTCGAGCCATGTCCGGATTTCACCCCCTGGCCGTGGCCGCCGCGGTTCTGCCCGCGGCGGCGTTCGCCGGATTCGCCCGCCGGGTGCTGGCCGACCTGGAACAACCATTACCGCTGCCGGGCGCCCTGGAGGCTGCCGCGGTCTGGCACCGTGAGGCGCTCCGGGAGGAAGTGCGCAGGTTTCTCAAAAAACGCGGCCTGAATCCGGAGTCCCTGCTCGCCCCGCCTGCGGCCACAGACCCCGGCTGCACCCAATATTGCCCGCGCTGCCAGACGCTTTATACCGAACTCGCCCGGACTTGTCCGGATTGTCTCGACTTGGGCCTGGCTCCCCTGCCCGGTGCGGGAAAAAAACCAGGATTCGCGGGCAAATCGGCTCGTGAATGATTCAGACTCACACAGACGAAAGAAGCAACGGCCATGAGTGATCTTCTCAGCCTGCGATTCATTCTGGTGATGCTGGTGGCGTTCGGCATTGGCTATGCCGTGGTGAGTTGGCTCACCTCCATACTCAAACCACCCGCACTACCCCCGTCCCCGCCGCTGCGGCCGGAGCCCGGACCGGAGAAGAATGAACCCTCCGCACCGGCGGCCGCGGAGACGGTGGACAACGCCGGAGATCCGGTCCGGCGCCGGCAGGACGAACGGCTCCGGCGCTGGGAGGAAGACCAACAACGTCGCGAAGAAGAACTCCGGCGACAAAGCCGGCGACAATAAAAGATTTTGGTGAGTTTGCTTTATCACCCTAAGTGCAAGCCAGTTAAAAATCAGGAGAAGCGCCCGGTTTTTCCTTGAAAAACCCGCCCCGGCGAGTATTGTTAAATAATTCACAGATACGGATCGAGTTCGCGCGTTTTACCCCGCAAAGCCGCGATTGTTTTAAGCGTCTTAATAAGGAAAGATTTCTCTCTTAACCCTCCGAGAGGACATGACCACACCATGAAAACCCCTGATTCAGAAGTCCAGGCATTTTTGGAGCTGGAGGCGTACATTGCCGCCCTCCAGGTTGCTGGCAGCGACACCGCGGGCCGCCGCGCCGTGCTCATCCAGGTGCTGCACAAGGCCCAGGATCTCTTCACCTTCCTTCCCGAGGAAGTGCAGAAATTCATTGCGGCCAAGCTGAATCTGCATTTGAGCGAAGTCTACGGTGTGGTTTCCTTCTACCACTATTTCAAGACTAAAAAGACCGGCAAGTACACGGTGGATTTCTGCCTAGGCACGGCTTGTTTTGTGCGCGGGGCCACCAAACTGATCGAGCGGGCCGAAAAGATGCTGGGGATCAAGATGGGGGAGACCACCAAGGACGGGCGTTTTACCCTGGGCTCTTTGCGTTGCGTCGGGGCCTGCAGTCTGGCGCCGGTGATTCAGATCGCGGGCAAGACCTACGGCCGCGTCACGGAAGATCAGATTCCGGCGATTTTCAACGAATACAAGGGATGATTCCATGAACAAGCTTGTCAAACGTGAGGAATTGGGAGCGCTGGCCGTCACGCTTCAGGCCGAGGCGGCGAAGGGCGCCGGGGTCGCGCGGATTTTTGTCGGCATGTCGACCTGCGGCATCGCGTCGGGCGCCGAGCCGGTGTATGCCGCCATCGCCGCCGCTCTGGCCGAGCACAAGGTCCAGAACGTCGAACTGGTCAAGGCCGGTTGCGTGGGCCTCTGTTATGTGGAACCGACGGTAGATATCCAGCTTCCGGGCAAGCCGGTGGTGACCCTGGGCAATGTCACCCCCGAGCGCGGCCGGCAACTAGTAACGGAGATGATCGGGAACGGGCAATTTGAAAGCCCGTTTTCCGTGAACGACGCGGCGTTCAAGAAGCAGGTGCGCATCGCCCTGCGCCATTGCGGCCGGCTGGATCCGGAACGCATTGCCGACTACGTCCGCGAGGGCGGCTATCAATCATTGGCCAAGGCGCTGTTTGAACTCAAGCCCGAGGACGTGATCAAGACGATCAAGGACGCCGGGTTGCGCGGCCGCGGCGGCGGCGGTTTTTTGACCGGCCTGAAGTGGGAACTGGCGCGCAATGCCAAGGCGGCGCCCAAATACATTGTCTGCAACGCCGACGAGGGCGACCCGGGCGCGTTCATGGACCGTTCGGTGCTCGAGGGCGACCCGCACTGCGTGCTGGAGGCCATGGCGCTGGCCGGGTATGCCGTCGGCGCGCGCTACGGCTTCATCTACTGCCGGGCGGAATACCCGCTGGCGGTCAAGCGTCTGGAAATCGCCATCGGCCAGGCCCGCGAACTCGGGTTGCTGGGTGAGAATATCCTGGGCAGCGGGTTCAGTTTCGACATGCAGATCAAATTGGGCGCCGGCGCCTTTGTCTGCGGCGAGGAGACCGCGTTGATCCACTCCATCGAGGGCAAGCGCGGCGAACCCACGGTCAAGCCGCCCTTCCCGGCCGAGAGCGGGTTGTGGGGCAAGTCAACCACCGTCAACAACGTCGAGACCCTGGCCTGCGTCGTGCCGATCCTGGAAAAGGGTTCGGCATGGTTCCGCTCCATCGGCACCGAGAAAAGCCCCGGCACCAAGGTGTTTGCACTGGCGGGCGACATCAAGAACGTCGGCCTGGTGGAAGTGCCCATGGGCATGACCATTCACGAGGTTCTGGAAGAGATCGGCGGCGGCAGCCGCGACGGCAAGCCGATCAAGGCGGTGCAGACCGGCGGCCCCTCGGGCGGCTGTATTCCGCAAAGCAAGTTCGACACACCCATCGAATACGAGTCGCTCACGGCGCTCGGTTCGATTATGGGCTCGGGCGGCTTGATTGTCATGGGCTCCAACACCTCCATGGTGAACATCGCTCATTTCTACCTGGAATTCACCTGTGACGAGAGCTGCGGCAAATGCACCCCCTGCCGCATCGGCAACCGGCGGCTCTTCGAGATCCTTGACCGCATCGTCAAGGGCCAGGGCAAGATGGAAGATTTGCTCAAGCTTGAAGAACTGGGCGCGGTGATCAAGGACACGGCTCTCTGCGGTCTGGGCCAGACCTCGCCGAATCCGGTGCTCTCGACCCTGCGCTGGTTCCGGTCCGAGTACGAGGATGCCATCAAACGCGGCCAGAAACCGGTGACCTACAGTATCCTTGCCGAAAAGTGTGTCGGCTGCCGCGCCTGCGTCAAGGCCTGCCCCGTGCCATGCATCGACGGGACGGCCAAGAAGCCGCACGTCATCCGGCAGGAGGAATGCATTCACTGCGGCGCCTGCTTTGCCAAGTGTAAGTTTGCCGCCATCGTCAAGGAATAAATCTCCGTCTGCAAGAGACCTTTGTTTTCGGCAATCATTTACCCGTGAACAACGTATAACCAATAGCCCGGGCAAGCCGGCACAACGATTGCATAGCACCACGAACTTGAGTCCGGCTTGGCCGGGCTAGGAGACCCCGATCATGCCTTTTGTCAATATCACCATTGACGGCATTCGCATGCAGGTTCCCCAGGACACGACCGTCCTGGAAGCTGCCAAGAAAGCCAACATCAAGATCCCGACGCTCTGTCATTTGGAGCTGCACAACCGCGAGACGGTCAATCAGGTGGCGTCCTGCCGCATCTGCGTGGTCGAGGTCGCCGGCCGGCGCAACCTCGCCCCGGCCTGTTGCACCAAGGTCACCAACAACATGGAGATCACGACGCACAGCCCGCGCGTGCTCACCGCCCGCCGCACCAACCTCCAGCTCCTGCTCTCGAATCACCCCAAGGACTGCCTCAACTGCGCGGCCTCGGGCAACTGCGAACTGCAGGATCTGTCGGAACAGATCCATACCGACGTCAACGCCTACGAGGGCGCCAACTCGAAGTTCGACATCGAAACTTCGAGCCAGTCGATCGTACGTGACCTTAACAAATGCATCCGCTGCCGCCGCTGCGAAACGGCCTGCAACGAGATGCAGACCGTGGGTGTGCTCTCAGGCGTCGGCCGCGGCTTCGACATGGTCGTCGGCACCGCCCTGCACAAACCGCTGACCGAAACCCAGTGCGTCTTCTGCGGCCAGTGCGTCAAGGTCTGCCCCACCGGCGCGCTCATGGGCAAGAGCCATATCAAGGAAGTGTGGAAGGCCATCTGCGACCCGGACAAAATCGTGGTCGTCCAGACGGCTCCCGCCGTTCGCGCCGCCCTCGGCGAGGAATTCGGCCTGGAGCCCGGCCACGGCGTGACCGGCAAAATGGTTGCCGCCCTGCGCCGGCTCGGTTTCAACTACGTCTTCGACACCAACTTCGCCGCCGACTTGACCATCGTCGAGGAAGCCAGCGAATTCCTCCACCGTCTCCAGCACGGCGGCCGCCTGCCCATGCTCACGAGTTGCTGCCCGGCCTGGGTGAAGTTTTTCGAGCATCAGTTCCAGGATCTGCTGGATGTGCCGTCCTCCTGCAAAAGCCCGCAGGAAATGTTCGGCGCCATCTGCAAGACCTACTGGGCACAGAAGATGAACATCGACCCGGCCAAGATCATCGTGGTCTCGATCATGCCCTGCCTCTCGAAAAAGTACGAGGCTTCCCGCAAGGAACTCTCGGGTAGCGGGCTGCAGAACGTCGACTACGTCCTCTCCACCCGCGAACTCGCCCGCATGCTCAAGGAAGCCGGCCTCGACTTCCTCGGCCTGCCCGACGGCCAGTTTGATGACCCCCTCGGCTATTCCACCGGCGGCGCCGACATCTTCGCCGTCTCCGGCGGCGTGCTTGAAGCCGCGCTGCGCATGGCCGCCGAGGCCATCACCGGCAAGGAACTCGAGATCGTGGACTTCGAAGAGGTCCGCGGTCTGCGCGGCCTGCGCCATGCCCATGTGGAGATCGCGGGCAAGGAAGTCAACGTCGCCATCGCCTGCGGCCTGGGCAACGCTCGGCGCCTGCTGGAAGAAGTGCGCGCCGGCAAGTCGAACTACCACCTCATCGAAATCATGGCCTGCCCCGGCGGATGCATTGGCGGCGGCGGCCAGCCCTTCTGTGATTCGAAGAAAGAGGCCGACACCATTGCCAAGCGCGCCGCGGCCATCTATGCCGAGGATGCCGGCAAGGAAATCCGTTCTTCCCAGAAAAACCCCTACATCCAGCAGCTCTACAAAGAGTTCCTGGGTGAACCCTACGGCGAGAAGGCCCACCTGCTTCTCCACACCCACTACACCACGCGCGAAAAACTCTGACCGTAACGGAGCTCGCGCCCCGGAACCGGCCGGATCTTAAAGAGCCGTTCCCGCCTTCACCCGGCGGGGACGGTTCTTTTTTTTAACAGGCACGGCCTTATACCAATTAAAAATCAAACCGCCATACTATTCGCGTTCATTGGCGTTCATTCGCGGTTAAAAAAGAAAATGTTATATCATGATGGCGATAAAAATATGTTCCGTTTTTTTGAACCGCGAAT
>CAITSE010000185.1 GCA_903894975.1 uncultured Lentisphaerota bacterium | reverse complement strand
CTTGGGCGCGATGGTCTGTTTGCGGGCAAAGGCCAGCAGTTGCCGGGTCAGATCGGCGGAGCGCCGGGCGGCCTTCTGGACTTCCTTGAGATCGGCATGGAGCGGTTGCGTCGGGGGAACCTGTTCCAGGGCAAATTCGAGGTGTCCGAGGATCACCCCCAGCATATTGTTGAAATCATGGGCTACGCCGCCGGCCAGCCGCCCGATGGATTCCATCTTCCGGGCCTGCTGGAGCTGGGCTTCGAGACTGGCATGTTCCCCCTCCGCGGCCAAGCGCTCCAGTTCCCCGGCGGCCCGCACCGCCACCAGTTTCAGCACGGCTTCGGCCAGCGCGCGGTCCGCCAGCGGGCTGCGCCCGATGACCGCGATCAGGCCGATCGGCTGGCCGGTATGACTCCAGAGCGTCGTGCCGACATAACTCTCCGCCCGCAGATCTTTGAGCACCTGATCCCGCGGGAAAAACTGGCAGACGCTGGCGGGGAAGCAGCAGACCATCTTGCCCACCACATCGCCGCAGGGCGTGTCTTTCAAGGCATAGGTGACATTGTCCTCGAAATGCCCGTCGCACCAGACCGCCACCGTCCGGGCGTTCAGGCCGTCCCCTTCCAGGCGGTCGATGCAGACAAAGTCCATACGCAGGCTCTGAGCCAGGTACCGGGCCAGCGCCTTAAAGAAGGGCTCATCCCCGGAGCCGCTGCTGGTTTGGGCCAGAAAGAGTTGAACATCCTCCAGCCGTTTGCGTTCGGCAATGTCACTCAGCACAATGCGACAGACCGGCGCGCCCTCGCCGTCAGACGCCGCGATGCCGATCAGATGCGCCCAGAACACAGTGCCGTCTTTTTTCACCAGCCGCAGATTGCACTCCTGCGGTTTGCCCGTCGCCAGGAGCTGGTGGCGGCTTAAGAAGTAGGGGTCTTGATCCTCTTTGATGATGAAGAGGGAGAGCGGTTGATTGACCAGCGCGCCCCGGGGCATGCCCAGCAGGGTGGCGGCGGTGAGGTTGGCCTCCAGGATCAGCCCGTTCTCCGAGATCGTGCAATAGGCCACCGGCGCCAGGTCGTAGAGGTCGAAATAGCGCGTCCGGGCGGCGTCGAGCTCCGTTTGCGCCCGGCGCAGTTCTTCGTTCTGCATCTCCAGCTCGATCTGATGGACGCGCAGTTCATGGAGGAGCCGCCGCGTTTCCGCGGGCGACACCGCCGCGGCGTCTTCCGGCGGCTGGGTCCGTTTTTCCCGGGCTTCGGCCCGCTGGCGCAGCTCGGCGCCGGCCGCGGATTCCGTCTTTTTGTCCGTCATCTCGCACCTTCTGGTCTTTATTGAGCCGCGAATCAGACCGATCTTAGTAGCAGTTCCATTTCAGACGTTTTGTAACCGCGAATAAACGCGAATGAACGCGAATAAGACGGTTTCATTAGCGTGCATTAGCGTTCATTAGCGGTTGAAAATGAATTTTTTAGCGGACTCGTTTGGCTCGTTCCGTGGTTGCGATCGCATACATTTTCCCAGCCGCGTCCATCAGGGCGGTGGCGGTCATCCAGACTTCCACGACCGCGCCGTCCTTGGCGAACCGTTGCGTCCGGTACGGTTCCAGGATTTCCGCCTGGCTGAGCTGATGCACCCTGGCCAGCGCCTCTTCCCGGAGCTCTTCCGGGATCCGGTCGCGGACGTTCATCGCCAGGGCCTCGACTTCGCTCCAGCCATACATCCGCACCGCGCCCGGGTTCCAGGCCAGGATGCGCCCTTCCAGGTCCTGCACGGAGATGGCATCATGCGCATCGCGCACCACCACGGCCAAACGAAGCAGTTCATTGGCCTTGCGCAGCGCTTCCCGCGTCCGCACCATCTCCGTAATGTCGACAAAGGTGATCACCACGCCTTCGATCACATTTTCGATCGTGCGGTAAGGCATGATGCGCAGCGAGTACCACTCGCCCGTCGCGGTCTGCACGTCCGCGGCTTTGGCCACCAGCGTGTCCAGCACGGATTGGGTGTCCGCCACCAGGTTGTCGTAGCCGATCAGGTTGGAGAGGATGTGGCCCACGGGCCGCCCGATGTCGCTCGGGATCAGGTTGATGAGCCGGGTGGTAGAGGGGGTGAAACGCATGATGCGCAGGCGGTGATCCACAAACACCGTGGCGATGCCGGTGCCGGACAGCAGGTTGTTCATGTCGTTGTTGGCCCGCGACAGGTCGCCCACCTTAGTTTGCAGTTCGGAATTGACCGTGGCCAGTTCCTCGTTGACCGACTGCAATTCCTCCTTGGATGTCTCCAGTTCCTCGTTGGTGGACTGCAACTCCTCGTTGGTGGACTGCAACTCCTCGTTGACCGACTGCATCTCCTCGTTGGAGGATTTGAGCTCTTCGTTGGAGGTTTCCAGCTCCTCGTTGGCGGTCTGGAGATATTCCTCCTTGGCGCGCAGTTCCTGTTTGAGCGCCGCGACCCGATCTTCGGTTTCTGCGGACGGGTCGCGGGGCGCGGCGGACGGATCCTGGCTCGCCGGGTCCGGCGGCGCCTCCTCGAGGATGACCAGGTACAGGGGCATCTCCGGCGTTGCGGTGAGCCCCGTCGTCACCGGGCGGATGGTCAGGATGATCGTGGAAAAGCCGCCGTTGGTTTTGACGCGCAGGCCGGTGCAGCGCACGACGGTTTGGGTCGCCGCGGCATTGTGCAGGGCCATGGCCAATTCCCGGCGCAAGCCGTCGCGGGCCATCTTCAGGATATTGTTGATGCCGGCCTCGCCCGGGGCCAGTTCCAGGTATGGTCCGGTGCGGCCGTGGAGGTAAAGGATGTCGCCCTGGCCATTGACCAGCGCGCCGGCGGGAGCGACCTGCTGCAGGAGCGCCTGCTCGGTCAACTCGCGCAGCGGCGATTTCGCCGGGGCTGCCGTTTTTCCGGCGGCCCGCGGGAGCGCGGCGCCGACGGCCGTTGTCGCCGGCAGGACCCGGGCCAGGATCATGCGCCGGGCACCGTAACCTTCCTCCTTGCGCTGATACAGCTTCGCCTTACGGTCGACGAGGCCGAACAGATCGGCAAACACCCCCTGGAGCCGTTCGTAAGACAACGCCTGGAAGGTCTTCAGATAGGTCGCGATCGCATGGATCAGCGCGCCGAACGGCGTCCCCTTCGCCGCGTCCGGCAGCGCGGCCGCCACCCGCAT
>CAITSE010000184.1 GCA_903894975.1 uncultured Lentisphaerota bacterium | reverse complement strand
TCTTGACATCGCAATTTGCGATGTCAAGATTGGAACACGTTGTAGACAAAGAGGATGTCATCAACTCATCGCAGAGTGTGATGAGCTCCCACGGCGGCCGGCGCACGCGCCCTTGGGCCTTCACCGAGCACGGCGCCCTGATGGCGGCGAATCTGCTGCGCAGTGAACGGGCGGTGCGAATGAGCGTCTATGTGGTGCGCGCCTTTGTCGGCATGCGCGGACAACTGGCGGCCAACGCGGCCATCCTCAATCGATTGACGGAGATCGACAAGACCCTGCTGGAACATGACCAGGCGCTCAAGGTGATCTGGACCGAGTTGCAGCCCCTGCTGGCGCCGCCGCCGGAACCGCCGAAACGCCGCATCGGCTTTCACGACGCGGAGGGGAAAACTTCGAGTATGGTCAAAGATCATCAGACATCCTCCGTCACCCGCAGCCTCCGGAATCCAAGCTCATGAGCCGCCCCACCCTCAGTCCCGAAGCCGCCGCCGCCTGCGCCGATGACATCCGCCGGTTTGAAGAGGAAACCGCGGCGCAGAAAAACGGCACCCTGCCCTTTCCCGAGTACAAGGGGCGCCGGGCCCGGCACGGCACCTACGAACAGCGCCAGGACGGCCGCTTCATGATCCGCCCACGCTTTCCCGCCGGGGTGCTGACGACGGCCGCCGCCCGCGCCGCCGCCGCGGCCTCACGCACCGCCGGCGACGGGGTGCTGCATCTGACCACGCGCCAGGACGTGCAGATCCATGGCGTGCCGGAAGACCGCGTTCCGGGCGTCATGCGCGACTTGCTCGCGGCGGGCGTGCCCTGCCGCGGTTCCGGCGGCGACGCCGCCCGCAACACCGCCGCCTGTCCCCTGGCCGGCGTCTGTCAGCATGAAGCCTTTGACGTCACCCCCCACGCCCTCGCCGTCGGCGGAGACATGCTCGCTGCGGCTGGCGAATTCAGTCTCCCCCGCAAGTTCAAACCCGCCTTCAGCGGCTGCAACTGCGACTGCGCCGGAGCCAAGATCGCCGACAGCGGTTTCATCGCCCGGATCCACGACGGCCAGCCCGGCTTCGCCCTTTACGCCGGCGGCGGGCTCGGCGCCATCTCCCGCCCCGCCGATCTGCTGGAGGAATGGATCCCGGCAGCGGATGCGCCCGCCGCCAACCGGGCGCTGCTGAAACTGTTCGAACGCCACGGCGACCGCACCAACCGCGCCCGGGCCCGGCTCCGCTTCGTCTTCGAACGCCTCGGCGTCGTGGCTCTGCGCACGGAATTCCGCCAGGAATTCGCCGCCGCCCGCGCCGTACCCCCCTCTTCATCCCCAATCGAAAATCGAAAATCGAAAATCGAAAATTCCCCCGCCGCCCCCTCCATCCCCCCCTCGCCCTGGCGCCTTCCCGAGGCCGTTCCCGCCTGCGGCCTCCGCATCGTCCGCCAGCGGCAGGAAGGACTGGTGAGCGTCGCCGTCCGGCCGCCGCTCGGGCTGCTTTCCGCCGCGGCCATGGCATGTGCCGCGGACGCAGCCGAACAGTTCAGCCGGGAAAAAGGCCTCCGCCTCACCCCGGACCAGGGGTTCCTGATCCGGAGCGTGCCGGAAAACGCCCTGCCGGAACTGGACCGGGTTCTAGCCGGAACGCCTCAGACCCTGCCGGACTCCGGAGATCTGCTGGGATGGATGACCGTCTGCTCCGGTTCCTCCGTCTGCCGCCTCGGCCAGTTCGATTCCCGCGATCTCGCCCGCTCCCTGGCCGCGGCCCTGCTCCGAGCGTCATTACCGCAGGAATTCGTGGAAGCAGCGGACATCCGCATCAGCGGCTGTCTCAACGCCTGCTCCCAGGCGCCCGTCGCCGGCATCGGCCTGTGCGGACTCGGCCGGCCCGGCGAAGACGGCAAGATCCAGCCCCACTACCGCATCCTGCTCGGGGCCAGCCGCCGCCAGAGCCCGGTCCGCCTGAACGAACCGGCGGCCGTACTCCCCGCCGGCCGCGTTCCCGCCGCCGTGGTCGCCCTGCTCCAAGCCTGGCGCGGAGATGCAGCTACCGAAGAAAGCCTCGGTGATTTCAGCCGCCGCCTCGGCCCCGACGCGCTGGGCAAGATCCTGGCGTGATTCGCCGTCAAAAAAGCCGAAGTGACTTTCAGGCTAGGAGCCTGCATAACGCGCGGCCAGCCCGGGGAGCTGGTCGACGCAGTCGAGGAAGGCGGCCACCACCTCTGGATCGAACTTCCGGCCGCTGTCGGCCTTGATCAGGGCCACGGCCTCGTCGCCGGCCATGGCGTCTTTGTAGACCCGTTTTGAGCAGAGCGCGTCATACACGTCCGCCACCGCGACGATGCGGCCGAAAATCGGAATATTTTCGCCAACCACCCCGCGGACGGAGGTGTTTTCCCCTTCCCCTCCCCGGCCGGGATAGCCGGAGCCGTCCCAGTTTTCATGATGGCACAAGGCCACTTCCGCCGCCGCCGCATCCAGCGCGGAATGACTGCTGCCGAACACGCCGGCGCCGATGACGGTGTGCTGCTTCATAACGTCAAACTCGGCGGCGTCCAGACGGCCCGGCTTTTTCAGAATTGCGTCCGGGATGCCGACCTTGCCGACATCGTGGAGCATGGCCGCCATGCGCAACAGGTCGCGGTTGTGCTCGATCTCATGTTCGCTCAGGCTCCGGCGCCGCGCCCAGCGTTCGTAGATTTCCACGGCGAACAGGCCGACGCGGTTGACGTGCCCTTCCGTCTCCTTCGGGTCGCGCAGACCGGCTAGGCGGATCATGCGCAGGATCAGGGCGCGCGTCATCTGCGCCCGTTCCAGGGCCAGGGCGGCGACGCCGGCAAAGGCATCGACCAGCACCACGTCGTCCGCGCGGAACGCCCGGCGGACGCCACCCGCGTCCGTGGCATTGATGAGCTGCAGCACGCCCACGGTCTCGCGGTTGCTGGTGATCAGCGGCGCGGTCAGCAGGCTCAGTGTACGGTAATCGGCGAGCCGGTCAAATTCCGGGTTGAAATGATAGGGCGCGGACGGCGGAATGGCGTAGGCGTCGGGAATATTGAGGACGCGCCCCTTCTGCGCCACACAACCGGCGATGGAGCCGGAGTCGATAGGGATCGTGAAGGTCTGGTAGACCAGTTTTTTGCCTTCGGGCAGCCGGCGGCGAAGGGTTTCATTCTGGGTGTGGCTGAACACCAGCCGCCCGCCATCCCGGATGTAGACCGAGCCGGCGTCGGCGCCGGTGCATTCCCGGGCCAGGGTCAGGGTCTTTTCCAGAAGCAGATCCAGGTCGTTGACCTTGGCCAGTTCCTGCTGCAGTTCCGCGATCCTGGCCAGCTTGGCATGTTCATCCATGGGAAACCTTCCTCGTCCGGGTTTGTCACCGCCCGTTACCAGCCAATATATCGCCCCCCGCGCCCCCAGCCGCCCCAACGTGAAACCGGCAATCCTGCCTGTTCTTCAACGTAGCGCAGACACTCCTGTCTGCCTCCGGGGCCGGAATGACTCTCTCACGGTGGCACGGTGGCACTGAGAATCCCCGAACCCTGTTCTCTTTCCACAGATTATCGCAGAGACGCTCTTCTGCGGACACGAAGATGTCACACGAGGGTTCCATCGATCAGAAAAACCGGTATTCTCGAATGAAGGCTGTTGAAAAATTGATGATGACATGGGCAATCGTGGCAACACCCGCTACGGTTTAGTCAATCCATGAAAGGGCTTTCATCCACGGACGAATTGGCCGCGACAACGCCTTTAAGTGAGGCTGACACCCGCGCCAAGCTGATTGATCCCGCCTTGCACCAGGCAGGCTGGACGGAGGATCATGTCCGCCGCGAGGAAACTGCTGGCGGAATTGAAATCACAGAGAATGGTCCCAAGCGTCAATCCAAAGGTCGTGTCGACTACACGTTGCGCCTGCGTGTCACGGCCTCTGCCCAAGCGGTAGCCGTTGCCTATATCGAAGCCAAGGCCGGCGACAAAGCGCCGTCTGCCGGCCTGCAGCAGGCCAAGGGCTATGCCGCCGCCGCCCAGCGCTTTCACGTCCCCTTTGTTTTTTCGACCAACGGCCATCTGTTTGTCGAATATGACAAGTTCACCGGCCAGACCGGCCAGCCCAAGCCAATGGCGTCCTTTCCTACGCCGGATGACCTCCGCCGCCGTTACGAAAATGGTATGGGCTTCTCCCTGGCCGCCGCCGGCGCCAAGCCGTTGTTGATCCCTTATCCGGGAGGCGAGGCCACCCGTCGCTACTACCAGGACGCCGCCATCCGCGCGACTCTTGAAGTCCTCGCCACCGGACGTGACCGTGTCTTACTCTCCCTCGCCACCGGCGCGGGCAAAACCTTTATTGCCGTCAACCTGCTCAAGCGTCTCGACTCCGCTGGACAGTTGCGGCGGGCGCTCTTCCTCTGTGACCGTGACGAACTCCGCACCCAGGCGCTTGCCGCGTTCAGCAACGTCTTCTCCTCGAATGCCGCCGAAGTCTTTGCCGCCGCCGACGGTAAAAACCATGCCCGCAATGCCCGCATCCACATCGCCACGTATCAGACCCTGGACAGCGACGCCGGCGAGTCTGGGCTCAAGTTTTTCTACAAGCACTATCCCGAGCGCAACTATTTCAGCCACATCATCATTGACGAGTGCCATCGCTCCGCCTTTGGCGACTGGCACTACATCCTCAAACACAACCTCGGCGCCATCCAGATCGGCCTTACCGCCACCCCGCGCCAAATCCTGCTTTCCAAAAAAGCGCGCGGTGGCTACCGCGCCACGGGTGTGGAAGAGGATGAGAAGATCCTGCGCGACAACCTCAACTATTTTGGCGATCCGGTCTACGAATACACTCTGGCCCAGGGCATTGAAGACGGCTATCTCGCGCCGCCGGAAATCTTCACCTTCGACCTGTTTCACGACAACAAGCGGGTGATGGAACGCAACGATCACGTCAAGCGCGATGATGTGAAGGACAAAAAACTGACCGACGCCAATACCGGCCACACCGTCCCCCCCTCCGCGCTGCACGACGCCTACAACCCCACGCAGCTCGATGAACGCCTGCTCATGCCTGACCGCGTCCGCACCCTCAGCCGCCATTTTTTTGATCAACTCCTGGAGCACGGCGGCACTCCTGAACAGAAAAGCATTCTCTTCTGCGCCAGCGACCGTCACGCCGACCTCATGGCCAGTGAACTCAACCGCCTTTACAGTGACTGGTGCGCCGCCAACGGTTCCGAAGCCAAGGAAAACTTCGCCTTCAAATGCACGGCCAAATCCGGCGGCGGTGACTATGTCGCCGACCTGCGCGGCTCTGTGGCCTCCCATTTCCTTGCCTGCACCGTCGAATTGTTGAGCACGGGTGTGGATGTGCCCTGCGTCCGCAACCTCGCGTTCATGCAATACATCCGCTCCCCCATTGTCTTCAGCCAGATGTTCGGGCGCGGCACCCGCATTGATGTGGATACCGAAAAGCTGATGTTCCGCGTCTACGACTACACCGATGCCACCAGCCTGCTCGGCCAGGAGTTCAAGACCCGCCCCCCCGGCCGTGGCAAAGGGGGTGGCCCCCCGCCGCCGCCCCCCCCGCCGCCGATCGTGGTTGAAGGCGTCGAGGTCATTATCCGCCCCACCGGCCGTTGGCTGACGGTCATGCTGGACGGACGCTACCTCAAGATCAGCGTCGAAGAATATCGGGAGCGCATCGCCGAACGGCTGGTCGCCGCCGCGGCCGAAGCGGACGCCTTCCGCCACGTCTGGGTCAATCCCGCTGCCCGCCGCGACCTGCTCAACACCATTGTCTCCGGTGGCTTCTCCCCGGTCGCCCTGCGCCGCGCCGAGGAGGCGGAGGCGTGCGACCTTTTTGATGTGCTCGGCGAATTGGGCTACGGCTTTGTCCGTCAGACCCGCGCCGACCGCGTTTTCGCTTTCACCTACAAGGCCCGGCCCTGGCTCGACGGCATGGCGCCCGATTCCGCCGCCACCATCCGCGCCGTCGCCAGCCAGTTCGCCCGCGGCGGCACCGATGTCCTCGAAACCCCGCAAATCTTCAACACCCCCGAAGTCTGCAAGGCCGGCGGCCTCCAGGCCATTGCCAGTCTCGGCGACCCCGCCACCGTCCTCCTCGCCGCCAAGGAAAGGCTCTTCTCCGCATGAGTCTTCCCATTAACATCGAAATGACCGAAGGCCGCGGCACCGGCATTCCGAAAATCCTGCGCGCCATTGCGGCAAACGGCTCCCCGCCGCCCATCTTCCACACCGACGCGGAACGCACCTTTTTCGTGGCCGAATTCCCCATCCACCCGGCCTTCGCGGACCAGCCCACCACCGAAGTCACCACCGGAGTCACCACCGGAGTCACCACCGGAGTCACCACCGGAGTCACCCCCGAAGTCACCCCCGAAGTCACCCCCGAAGTCAAGAAGATGCTTTTATCCATGAATGGGGAGATGGGACGGAATGAAATTCAAGAGGCTCTCGGACTGAAAGATGAGAAGCACTTCCGCGAAAATTACCAGCAAGCCGCAATCAAGCTTGGCCTCATCGAATACACCATCCCCGACAAGCCCAACAGCCGCAGGCAAAAGTATCGTCTCACCGCCAAGGGGCGGCAGCTTCTCGCCTCACTCCAAGCCGCCGGGAGTGTCGCCCCTCAAGGCACCCCTCAAGTCGCGAGCCAACCCGCCCACGGGCTAGAGTCGGGGCTAGAGTCAGGGGCAGAGTCAGGGGTAGAGTCAGGGGTAGAGTCAAGGAGCGCCAACGCGGTGCTCGCCATCATCCGTGACGCGGCCTTGGGCAAACATGAAATCGCGCAAGGCCTGGGGAAAGCCAAGCCCACCCGTTACTTGCACGACTTGATCCGGAAGCTGCTCGCCTCCCACTTGCTCGAACCGACCCTCCCCGAAAAACCCAACAGCCGCCTGCAAAAGTACCGCCTCACCGCCCGGGGGCGCCAACGCCTCGCCGCGCTCCCCAAGAAAACCGCTCCGAAAAACGCCGGGGCCGGCAAACCGCAACCGCCGCCGCCGCCCGCCGCGACCGCAACGCCGGCCAAAACCGCCCCCGGCCGGCTAACCACCAGAAAAAGGGCGCCCCGCGCATGAGTTTCTGCCTGTCCGATTTCATCTCGGAAGTCCAAAACGGCTTTGCTTCTGGCGAGCGTGACGCAGAAGGCGTAACCCAGCTCCGCATGAACAACGTAAACACCCGTGGAATCATCTCCTTTGATGAGTCCATTCGGGTTCCATGCACGGAAAACCAGCTTCGTAAGTTCAGACTGTTCAAAGGCGACGTGCTTTTCAATAACACCAACAGTACGGAACTTGTTGGGAAATCAGCACTTTTCACGGGATATACTGAACCGGTGGTGTTCAGCAATCACTTTACCCGGTTGCGGGTTCATCCAGATCGCGCCGATGCCGCGTTCGTTGCCTTTTTCTTGAATCACCTGTGGAACCGCAAGCATTTCGCGGAAATCTGCCAGCGCTGGATTGGGCAAAGCGCCGTGAAGTTTGACAAAATCGCGAGCCTGCAGGTTCAATTCCCCGACCTTCCCACCCAGCGGCGGATTGCGGCCCGGCTCACGGCCCGCTTCGCCACGGTCGAACAGGCCCGGCTGGCGGCGGCGGCCTTGGCTGAAGTCCCGCACTTGTTCGAGAAAACATTGGCCCGCGAGTTTCAGGGGATTACGCCTCTTTCGCTGGGGATTGACCATGCTCCCGCGCCTGAGGGTTGGCAGTGGCACAAACTGACCGATCTGGCACGGCTGGAATCGGGGCACACGCCCAGCCGATTCCATCCGGAGTACTGGGAAAACGGCGACATCCCCTGGCTGGCGCTGCCCGACATCCGGGCGCTGGATTGCCGCGTCGCCACCACCACATCCGAAAAAACCAACGCCTTGGGCATCGCAAATTCTTCGGCGAGGATATTACCTGCACAAACCGTTGCACTTTCACGGACAGCGTCTGTTGGTTTTGTTACTCAATTTGGACGCCCGATGGCAACCAGTCAAGATTTTGTAAATTGGGTTTGTGGTTCTGGAATCCATCCCGTGTTCCTAATGTGGCTGTTGCGGAGTTCGCGAGCATTTATTCATAGCGTTTCCACGGGAGCAATTCATAAGACGGTTTACATGAACATGGTGGAACGGTTTCATGTCTGTTTGCCAACCCTCGCTGTTCAAAAAAATATCGCCTCCCGGCTTGATGAAATGTTAGCCACCACCGACGAATTGACTAACTCACTGAGCGCCCAGCTTGCCGCGATCCGGGAACTGCCCGCGGCATACCTGCGCGAGACCTTCGGCCCTTTGAATCCGTAACCCCTTTTACATTAAGGTGTTTTCAAGAGATAAAGGACACAACCCCGGTGGGGTAGTGCCGCAGGATTGAATTGTGAACCCAGGGTAGCGCCGTTTCCGGCGCAACCCTGGGCTTTGGGATCTAGCCCCGTTGGGGCAACGGACATTCCAACGTCTAAAGTATGGCGGTTTTGCCCTAGCCCGGCCAAGCCGGAACCAGGGTTGTGGCGCCATGCCACCCTTGTGGCCGGCTTGCCCGGGCTAATGCTTGTCTTGGTTTCCGGGTAAATCATGACCAAAAAACGATGCTTTTCACGAAGAACGGTTCTACGGGTAACGCTCAGAAGCCCCAACGGGGCTATGTCCCAAAGCCCAGGGTTGCGCGGAACGCGCTACCCTGGGACGCCAATCAAATAACCGCAATATAGATTTGCCCCAACGGGGCTATGTCCCAAAGCCCAGGGT
>CAITSE010000183.1 GCA_903894975.1 uncultured Lentisphaerota bacterium | reverse complement strand
GTGCTGGTCGATGCCTACGACTATGAACGGCTGCGCGGCCTGCTCAAGGCCGCCACGGAGCCACCGGGATGAAGGCTGCCCACCCGGCCGCGCTCATGATCATCGATGATGAGCCGGACAACCTGAACGTGCTCGGAGAGCTGCTCCGCCAGGCCGGCTGGAGCGTGCGGGCTTTTGCGCAAGGTGCGCCGGCCCTCGTCTCCGCCCGCGCGGAGCCACCCGACCTGGTGTTCCTGGACATCCGGATGCCGGGCCTGGACGGCTACGAAGTCTGCCGCCGCTTCAAGGCGGACGAGCGGCTTCGCGACATCCCCATTATTTTCCTGAGCGCCTTCTCGGAGCCGGCCGACAAGGTGCGCGCCTTCGAGGCCGGGGGCGTGGATTATGTGACCAAGCCTTTCGCCGAGGTCGAAGTCCTGGCCCGCACCCACACCCACCTTCGCCTGCGCCGGCACCAGCTTCGCCTGGAGGAACTCATCCGCCAGCGCGTCAAAGAACTCGCCGAAGCGCACCGGCGCCTGCGGATCTGGGACGACGCCAAGACCCAGTGGCTCAACATGCTGTCCCACGAAATGCGCACCCCGCTCACTGGGATTTTCGGTGTCACCGAATTCCTGTTCATGAACCTGCCGCCCGAGTCAGACCACCTCGTTTTGCGCAAAAATTACGACCTCTCCCGGAGCCGCATCGAGAAGTTGATGGATGATGCGTTGACGTTGGCTGAAATTGACGTTGTCGCGGAGAGTTTTTATGTGCGGCCGCTGCGGCTGGCGCCCGTCCTCCGGAGTGCGTTGGGGGAACTTGCCGGGCAGGCCCCCGAGGTCGTAGTCCGCGCCGTTATTGCGGAGGCGGAGACGGTCACTGTTCTGGGGAATGACAAACTCCTGATTCGGGCCTTTCACGACTTGATGCTGACTGCCGCGCATTGTGTTTGTACGGAGGAACTTCTCACCCTGGAGACCCACGTCATCCCGGGCCACGCCGCCCCGGAACAGGTGAAAATCCTGATCTCCACCAGCGGGCAATCCCTGCCCCCCGCAGACCTCGAAACCTTTTTCGACGTGGGTGGCCAGCGCACCCTGCTCAAGGGCGGCGGCGATTTCGGTTTGGGGGCCGCCCTGGGCAGCCGCATCATCCGGCTTTTTCATGGCCGCGTCTCGGTACGCAACGGTTCGGAACAGGGGCTGCTCCTGGAAATCTCGCTGCCCACCACGTCCCGTGCGCCTCTGGCCGGAGGATCCGACTGATGGAGTCACCCATGCCAACTCCCACTGCTCCCGCCACCATCATGATCGTGGATGATGAACCGGAAAACCTCAACGTCCTGGAAGCCTCGCTTTCCCATGCCGGCTATCGCACGGCCCTTTTCCCCAACGGGAAGCTGGCGCTGGCCGCCGCCCGGGCGGAACCGCCCGACCTGGTGCTGCTCGATGTCTGCATGCCGGATCTGGACGGCTTTGAAGTCTGCCGCCGTTTCAAGGCGGACGCGAAGCTGGCCGCCATCCCCGTCATTTTCATCAGCGCCCTGACGGCCACGGCAGACATCTCCGCGGGATTCTCCTGCGGCGGAGTTGATTACATCACCAAACCCTTCCGCGAACCCGAGGTGCTGGCCCGGGTGCGGACCCATGTCGCCCTGCGCCGGGCCTATGCCGAACTGGCCGGGAATCATACGCAATTAATGGCCCTGGAACGGCAGCGTGACACGCTTGTGCATATGATGGTCCATGACATGCGTAGCCCGCTGCAGGTGATCCTCGGCCATCTTCAGGTGCTCGAAGAATGTGGCGCCGGGCGTCTGTCGGCGGCCGACGTGGACACCCTGAAGCTGGCCATCTACGGCACGAAAATTCTCAGCCGGATGGTCAGCACCGTGATCGATCTCAGCCGGATGGAGGCTGAAACCATCCCGCTGCACCGGACGGCGGTTCCAGTTCGTGACCTTTTTCAGGCCGCCCGCGCACAGTCGCTCAATCCGGCCAGCCAGCGTCCGCTGGTGGAACAGATTGCCGAGTCCTGCCCG
>CAITSE010000182.1 GCA_903894975.1 uncultured Lentisphaerota bacterium | reverse complement strand
GTTACTATTCAGGTACTGCCCCTGAACAGCTGGCGGCGCAAAAATAAAGTTTTTCGCCGTTGTTTTTTTGCTTGCATTTTCCGATAGCCTAATATATTATCGGTCATCCGCAATAGAGATTCATATGACTCAGCATGAAAAAAAACAGCACGCTAGGATTGAGGCAATCAAAGCGGAGATCGCAACCTTGGGTGAGATGCGTCCCGGAACGCTCTCCGAACAGTACAACGTCTGCGGGAAGCAGGGGTGCCGATGCAAGGACAAGGAGAACCCGCGCAAGCACGGCCCTTATCATCAGTTGAGTTACGCTTGGAATGGACGTAGCACCAGTGAGTTTGTAAAAACCGCCGACCTGGAGGGAGTGCGCCGCCAGCTGGCGGATTACCAGCGGTTTATGGCGCTCAGGGACGAATGGGCTGGCATTAGCATTGAACTGGCGAAACGCCGCCGCGAAGCCAGGCGGAAGGCGTGAAGGGACGCGCTGCCGCCAAACCGTTCTCGCATCAGACGTTCATCTCGCTTTGCGGCCAAGACCCGGAAGCGTGCTGGCAGGCGTATTGCGCCTTGTTGCAGCAGGTGGCCGCGCAAGAGGGCAAGGAAAACGAGTTGCAAGGCCGACTCAAGCAGGACAGTTCAAACAGCCACCGCCCACCCTCAGCCGATTATGCCAAGCGCAGGCGCAACAACTCGCGGGAGCGCAGCGGCAAGAAACCCGGCGGGCAACCGGGGCACCGTGGATGCACGTTGCGCCAGGTGCCGGATCCCGACCGGACGGTCGTCCTGGTCCCGAAGACCTGTCCGTGCGGCCATCATTTTGAGGGCGGGCAGACGCCGGCCAAACTGGAACGGCGGCAAGTCTTCGATATTCCGCCGCCAAAGCTTGAAGTGACCGAATACCAGGCGGCGACGCTGATCTGCCCGAACTGCGGCACGCCAAACCGGGGCATCTTCCCCGAGGGGGTGGATGCTCCGGTCAAGTACGGGCCGCTGATCCGGAGCATCGCGGTCAACCTCAACGTCTACAACTATGTGCCCTTCGCCCGCGGCGCCGAGCTGTTCCGCGATGTCTTTGGGGTGCCACTATCGCCCGGCAGCATGGTTAACATTCTCGCCGACGCGGCTGGCAACGCCAAGCCAATCGTGGAAGAGATCAAAGGCGCCATCCAGGCGGCGGAAGTCGCCCATTTCGACGAAACCGGCTCCCGCTCCGAGGGGCGGCGCGACTGGCTCCACGTCGCCGCGACGGAGCAACTGACGGTCTATTTCCACCATCAAAAACGCGGCACCGCCGCGATGGATGAGCTGGGCATCCTGCCCACCTTCACCGGCTATGCCATCCATGACCACTGGGCGCCCTATTACACCTTCACCCAAAGCACGCACCGGCAATGCTGCACCCATCTCCTGCGCGACACTCAAGGCGTGCATGACACCTTCGACCTGCAATGGCCTCTCGAAATGAAGCGTCACCTCAAAGACGCCAAAGCCAAAGTCGATGCCGCCAAGGCCACCGGGAAAACCGCGCTGAGCGAAAGCGAACTTGAAGCCATCAACCAGCGGTATCAAGCCATCCTGCGGGACGGCCGCGCCGAAACGCCGCCGCCGCCGCCCAAGGCATCAGGAAAACGCGGTGGCCACAAACGGGGGAAAGCCATCTCGCTGCTTGACCGCCTGGGCAAAAACCCCGAACAGATCCTTGGCTTCACAACCGACTTCCGGGTGCCTTTCGGCAACAACCTTGCCGAGCGCGACATCCGCATGGCCAAGCTCAAACAGAAAGTCTCCGGCGGGTTCCGCTCCAAACCGGGGGCCGAAAACTTCTGCCTCATCCGCTCGGTCATCTCGACGACCGTCAAACAAACGGGCAAGGTCATGAATGCTGTCGCAGCCCTGGTCAAAGGTGTGGCCCCAGCGCTCCGCATCTGAACCACGCCGACAAAGAGCCGGTGACGGATGAGTGGGACGATGGCTGGGTGTGAAATGAGCTAAAATCGTGGGCACGATGGCTGGCGCGACCAAACGTAAGCTCAAAGAGCTACCTGAATAGTAACAAACTCTCTTCCCCGCCCCGGTCAATTACTATAACACCGAAACCGACATAATTCAACTCGATCATGTTGCATTGCAGAAGGCCACCGGTATAATGACATCATCCAACGCCAACGCCGCCGCACCGTCAAAAGTTCCCATCCATAGTTTGGAGACTGGCCTCCCATGCAAAAAATTCTTGCCGCTGGATTGCTCGGGTTGATCGCCCTCGCTTCGCCGCTGCTGGCTGAAGAGGCCCTGACCGCGGCCGAAACCGCCGCCATCACCGCCTCCGTCAACCAGTTGATGACCGATCTGATCCGCAACGGCGAAGCCTTGAATGCAGACAAAATGTTCGCCCCGCTCAGCGATGAACCGAACGCCGTTTTCTTCACCGGCGGCCGCCCCTATTCCCGGCCGGCCCTGGTGTCCGCCATGACCCAGACCTATGCGGGTATGAAACGCATGTCCGTGACCATCACCCATTCCCAAGTCAAGGTCTTGGGCCGGGACACGGCGATCTGGCTGGGTTGGGGGGTCGGCAAAACCGTGGATAAGAAAAGCGCAACGAGTGAAGAGGTGCTCACCGAGACCTGGATCTGGCAGCGGCTCGGCCGCCACTGGGAAGTCGTCCATTACCATGAAACCATCAGCGCCCTGCCGGACGCCGCGGTGAAGGACAAGGTGGCAGCCGCCCTGACCCGCTTTGCCGCCGAACTCCAGCATGTTGCGCCGACGGCGGATACGGCGGCGGCCAAACTCGACGCCTTCCTGCGCCGGAGCCCGGAGGTGCTGGGCGCCACCTTTGCCTTCGCCCCGGAACGCGGCACCAAGGCGGTCGCCCATGTCTACCGCCACAACGGCCGGTTCGAACGGGTGACGGCCCCCGCCGGCACCGACTACACCGCCCAGGAATGGTACGCCAAAGCCGATCCCGCCGGCACCTCGACGTGGTCGGCGCCGTATCGTGATGCCGCCGGCGCATTTGTGGTCACCTGTTCCCTGCGAGTGCTCGAAGCCGGTGGCGGCAAACCGATTGGCGTCGTCACCGCCGATCTCGCGCTCTGAGGCGGGGATAAAAATGCGTTGGCCGTTGGGGCCGCTAAGACCATTAAGACCTGTAAGACACTTGGGACAACGAAAATGGCGGCCTAACACAGGGCGGCCGGTTGTCCCAAGAGTCTCAATGGTCCTAAATGTCCCAATGGTCCCACGTCATCCAGCCGCCCCGTTTCACCGCACCCGCGCCTCAAACAACCTAGTTATTCAGGAGTTGCCTGCCCATGACCTCGTTTGTCTCCTCCATTGATGGCGTGACGGAATTCGGCCACGCCGACGGCCGGGTCTGGTTGAAGCAACTGTGCGGCCTGGCTTGCGGCGTCAATGGCCAGGAGGATGGTTTTGCGGATGCCCGCGGCCTGGTCCTGGTGGACACCGACCAGGGCCGTTTCGAAGCCGACTCCCTGCCCCTGACCGCCTGCGACTTCCGCACCGACGCCGTGCGGCTGGCCTGGGAAGCCGCCGGCATCCTCCGCTTTGAAAGCCGCTGGACCCTGGACACGGCCACCGGCGTGTGGAGCCGTCAGGACGCGCTGCTCAACCTTGGCCCCGCCCCCCTGACCGTGCTGAAATGCCTGGC
>CAITSE010000181.1 GCA_903894975.1 uncultured Lentisphaerota bacterium | reverse complement strand
GCCTTCCTCACGCAGGGCCTTGCACGCCTGAGTGCCGGAATAGTCGAACTCGCAGGCCTGGCCGATGATGATCGGGCCGGAGCCGATGATCAGGATTTTCTGGATATCGTCGCGCTTGGGCATGACTGGCCACCCTGGCTCCCGGCCGGGCCCGTGAAGGCCGCCGCCGGACTGTGGTTGGGTATGGTATTTGGGAAAATCGTGTCTGTTGTCGGCCGGTCGCCGATACAAAAAAACGGCGTCGCCGGACGCCGGACTGAAACTATAACCGGGATTCCCCAAAATGAAACCGGTACGGATCGCCTTCATGGGTAATTTTTGAGGGTCGCGGGACCCAATGTGCGGCAGGCATTCCTGCCTGCCCTCCCCCGCCTTATAACGCGTTTTCGCCGGGCTGGAAGCCCGCCGGCCCGGCTTGCCGGGTGTGGTCACCCGCCCTCCTTTTCCAAACAGAACCCAGAGAATTTGGAAGCGCCGGCCCGGCAGGCTGGATTGCTTTCAGCCGGCGGCGCACGATATTTTTCCCCCGACCTTTCTCGCGGCGGTCATGGCGGCGCATGACCGGAACGCAAATCCCCCAAAAGCTGAAAGTTCGGGAGCTTGAAAACCATGTCGGAGCAGGTGGACCCCCAGGCGGCGGCGTTGAACCGGACGGTGGAAACAGCGAACCCGGCGGTGGCCGCCATGCTGTCCGCCCGCGGCCGGAAGATTTATTTCCCGAAGCTCGGCATCCTCGCCCAGTCGGCCGAGGCCCGGGGCAAAAGCATCAACGCCACCATCGGCACCGCGCTGGCCGAAGACGGCGGCCCCCTGTGCCTGCCCAGCATCTCCTCGCAGCTGAACCTGGCCAAGGGCGCCGCCTTCCCCTACGCGCCCAGCCCCGGTCTGCCGGACATCCGCGAGCAGTGGGGAAAAATGCTGCTGGCGAAAAATCCCGGCCTGTGCGGCAAGGGCTTCAGCCTGCCGCTCGTCACCTGCGCCCTCACCCACGGCCTGAGCATGGCCGCCTATCTCTTCTGCAATGACGGGGACATCCTGCTCACCCCCGACCTCTACTGGGAAAACTACGACCTGCTCTTCGGCATCTCCCACGGCGCCAACATCGTCAGCTACCCGACTTTCACCCCCGCCGGCGGCTTCAACCTGGACGGCCTCCGCCAGGCCATGGCGGCGCGCCAGGAAAAGAAGCTGATCATCGCCCTGAACTTCCCCAACAACCCCGCCGGCTACACGCTGCTGGAAAAGGAAGTCCCGGAACTGGTCAAGCTGCTGGTCGCCGAGGCGGAAACCGGCCGCAAACTGGTGGTGTTGCTCGATGACGCCTATTTCGGCCTGGTCTTCCAAAAGGGCGTCTACACCCAATCCGTGTTCGCGGAGCTTTGCGACGCGCACCCGAACCTGCTCGCGATCAAGCTCGACGGCCCGACCAAGGAAGATTACGTCTGGGGCTTCCGCGTCGGCTTCATCACCTTCGGCGTCAAGGGCGGCACCCCGGGGCTGTACGGGGCTCTGGAGGCCAAGTGCGCCGGCGCCATCCGCGCCAACATTTCCAACGCCCCCATGCCGGCCCAGTCCATGCTGCTGGCCGCCTGGAAGAACCCGGCCTACGCCGCGGAAAAACAGCAGGCCTATGAACTGCTCAAGGCGCGGTACGAGGAAATCCGGCGCGTCCTGGCCGCGCATCCCGAGTACCGGGAGGAATTCGCGGCGCTGCCCTACAACTCCGGCTACTTTATGTGCGTGAAAACACAGCGCGCCGACCCGGAAAAGGTGCGCCAGAAACTGCTGGCCGAATATTCCACCGGCGTCATCAGCCTTTGCGGCATCCTGCGCATCGCCTTCTCCGCCACACCGTTGGCGAAGATCGAAGCACTCTTCGCCAATCTTTTCGCAGCCTGCAAGGCGGGGTGAAGCCTGGAACGGAACGTTCGAGAACCGTCGAGAGCCATCGGGGGCACTCGACAGCTATCGAGGGCTCTCGAGGGTCTCGAAGGCCCCGCCGCCGGCGCGGCTTACAGGCCGCAGCTCTTCAGGGCGGCTTCGAGTTCGGTGGAGAAGGTGTTCTCGGCCAGGCGCAGGATACCGCTTTCGCGGGTGAAGCTTTCGGGGCTGTCCGAGGCATGGGCGGTGTTGACCATGACGTCGGAGCCGAAATCGCGGCGGATGGTGCCGCCGGGGGCCTTGCTCGGGTCCGTCGGCCCGAGAACGTCGCGGATCTTCTTCACCGCATCCTCGCCTTCGTAGACCAGCACCATGCAGCTGGCCAGGCCCGGTTTTTTCCAATCGGCCTCGGGAATGGCGCTCGGGCGGCAGCCGGTCATGAATTCGACGATCTTCTCGAACTGGTCCACCGCATAGGGGACGCCGACCTTCTCCGCCAACTCGGCCTCAACCCCGGCCGGGAGCTTGAACCCCAGCTTTTCCTGGAGAATGTCGCGGGCCTTGACGCCGACGCCCGGGGCGAGCTTCCGGCAGAGCACATCCTTGACGGGCCCGTAAAATTCCATGCCCTGCGCCACGGAGAGGCGGCAGGGTTTGCAGCCGATGATGCGCAACCCGGTGCGGCTGAACATGTCGATGATGGCGCCGGGGCGGGAGGACTGCTGCCGCCAGCTATCGGGCTTGATGATGGTGAGCGTCTGCTGGACCTGGTCGGGATGCTCGTAGGAGCAGGTGTCGGTGAGCAGCGGCGACTGGGTCTTGGCGTATTCAGACCACAGGCGCAGGTCCGCGGCGGCGTGCGCGGAGTCGTTGACCGTGAGCACGCACGGCTCGAAGTAGCGGATGGAACCGTCGGCGTTCCAGACCACGTCGCCGAAGGTGTCGCGGATGGTCTCCCCGGTGGAGTCGCTGCTGCGGAGGTTGCCGACGATGCGGGAGATTTCGGCGATGGCGTTCTCGCCCTTGAAGACGAGCATGAGCATGCGGTGCCGGCGGCCGTCGGCGTCAGGCGCCAGGTTGCGCATCATGTAGTCGCGGATCAGGCCGCGGTACTTCTCGTCCTCGGGCGAAAGGCCGGGCGGCACCTGCGCCGCGTATTTTTCCACGAATGCCCGATCCGGCGCGAACATGCGGGCCATCACCAGTTCCGCGGAAACCCGGCCGAGCAGGCGCGAAAGCACGGCGCCGGTACGGGATTTGCGGATGGTGTACGGGGTGACCAGGACGTAGGCAACTTGCTGAGACATAAACAGTTCACCTTGCCGAAGAGGCGCCGCACACACACAGGCGGACGGGCCGGAACCGGGGTTGACTCACGAGGCGGGAGAAAGCAGATACTATAAAAAAAAAAGCCCGCCTTGCAACAGGCGGGCTTTTCTCCCGTTAGGGAAACTTACTTCTTCGGCAGGATCTTGTAGACACCAGTGCTGCACTTGCTGCACGTGCCCTTCATGGCCGGGCGGCCGTTTTTCATCTTCACCTGCTTGGCGTCTTTCATGTCGACTTTCGCCTTGCACTTCACGCAGTACGCCTTCTCAGCCATGGTCCTGATCCTCCAGCATTGATTGGGTGGTACTACCCCTGCCTCCCAAGGCCATCTTCGGTGGGTTATATTCCCCACCTTATCATTGTCCTCGGGAAACGCCCGACACTCATCGGGCTGGTTGCTTGAACGAACCATACACCGTTAAGCTGGGGTTGTGCAAGTGAAAATCGCAAAAAAAAATCGTCCGGCCACCGCACCGTGGAAGGACGCCCAACTTTTGGCCGCGGCAAAATCGGTTTTATCAATTGAAGCAGAAGCGATTACCGCAATATCAGACGGACTTGGTCCGGAATTCTGCGCTTTGGTCCGGCGCTGCGTGGAAACACTGGATCGCGGCGGTAGGCTCGTTTTGACCGGCATCGGCAAGAGCGGACACATTGGCCGCAAGCTCAGCGCCACCCTCGCCAGCACCGGCTCGCCCTCGGCTTTCCTCTACCCCGTCGAAGCCATGCATGGCGACCTCGGCATGCTCGCCCCCGGCGACCTGCTCCTGGCCCTGAGCTACAGCGGCGAAACCGACGAACTCCTGCCCGTGCTCCCCGCCGCCAAGCGCCTCGGCGTCCCCGTCGCCGCCATCACCGGCGACAAGGATTCGCGCCTGGCCAAGTGGAGCGATCTCGTGGTGCCCATGCCCGTGGCCCGCGAAGCCTGCCCCTTCAACCTCGCCCCCACCGCCACCACCACCGCCCTGCTCGCCCTCGGCGACGCCCTGGCCATCACCCTGCTCCACGTCCGCGGCTTCACCAAGCACGATTACGCCCTGCTCCATCCCGCCGGCGCCATCGGCCGCAGCATCACCCTCCGCATCACCGACGTCATGCGCACCGGCGACCGCTTCCCGCGGGTCCGCCCCAATGCCCCCGTCCGCGACGCCATCGTCGCCATGACCCAGGCCCGCGCCGGCTCCATCGCCGTCACCGATGTTAGGGGCAAACTCCTCGGCATCTTCACCGACGGCGATTTCCGCCGCCGCAGCGTCGAGACCCCCCACCTCCTGGACCTGACCATCGGCGAGGTCATGACCCCCAACCCAGTCACCCTGCGCGACGACGCCATGGCCATCGAGATCATGAACCTCCTGGAAAAACGCAAGATCGACGATCTCATCGTCGTCGACGCCAAAGGGCGCGCCGTCGGCCTCGTCGACATCCAGGATCTGCCACGCTTCAAGCTGATGTAAACGCATGTCCATCCTCCACGAACAGAGCGCGTTCACTCACTGCGGCGTCCGCATCCGCTACCTCCGCGAGGAGCCGTCGGGCGTTATCGGACTACAACTCTTTCCGACCGAAACGGAAGTGCGAACCGTTCCACCCCGGGACAAGTTCCGCACTCTGGTCGGCTGGGAGAAGGACGCATCCTACCTGCAGCCGCTGGCCGGGCTCTGCCTGGCCGAAGACCCGTCTCCAGACGGCTTCACCCAGGGCCGCACCCTCCAGGCCGGTCTGGCCGGGCGCAGCCTCGCCTGGGAAGCGCAGGAGGAACGCCCCTTTCCCGGCGGCCGCGACATCGTCACCCGCCTGCGCCACACCCAACGGCAACTCCTCTGCACCCACACCCTGCGCTGCCACGACAACTGCGGCGCGCTGGAATCCTTCACCGAACTCACCAATGACGGCGCGGAACCGGTCACCCTGCTGCTGCTGACCAGCTTCTCCCTGGCCGGAATCTCGCCCTACGCCGCGGACGACGAACCCAACCGCCTGGCCCTGCACCGCTTCCGCTCCTCCTGGAGCCAGGAAGGCCGGCACGTCACGGACGCTTTCGAGCCTCTTCATCTGGAACCTTCGTGGACCCATTTCAACCTGCTTTCCGAACGGTTCGGCCAGGCCGGCTCCATGCCGGTCCGCGGCTTCGCCCCCCTGGCCGCCATCGCGGACACGAAGGAAGGCGTCCTCTGGGGCGCCCAGCTCGCCTGGCCCGGCTCCTGGCAGATGGAGGCGTTGCGCCTCGGCGACCAGGCGGCGCTCGCGGGCGGTCTGGCCGACTGGGAACTGGGGCACTGGCTGAAATGCCTCGCGCCCGGCGAAATCTTCCGCGCCCCGGCCGCCCAGCTCGCCACCGTCAAGGGCTCGGTGGACGACCTCTGCGACCGGTTCCTCTCCCTGCAACGGCGCCTGGCCCACCCGGAACCCGCCGCCGAACGGGATTTACCGGTGCTGTTCAACGAGTTCTGCACCACCTGGGGCAGACCCTCGGCGGAAAACGTGCTCGCCCTAGCCCAGCGCCTGCGCGGGTCACCGGTGAAATACCTGGTCATCGACGGCGGCTGGTCCCAGGGCGGCAACGGCGACTGGGAGATCCGCGGGGACCGCTTTCCGGACGGCTTTGCCGCGCTCAACCGCCAGATCCGCGAACTGGGCATGATCCCCGGCATCTGGATGGAGTTTGAAACCTGCACCAAAGAATCCCGCGCCTTCGGCATGACCGAGTACCTCCTGCACCGCTTCGGACGCGTGATCGAGACCAGCGGCCGCCGGTTCTGGGATTTCCGCCAACCCGAAGTCGCGGAACTCCTCGCCGGACGCGTGATCGAATTCCTGCGCCGCGAAGGCTTCGGCTACCTGAAGGTCGACTACAATGAGACCATCGGCCTCGGCTGCGACGGCGACGAAAGCCCGGGCGAAGGGCTGCGCCGACACCTGGAAGGCGTGATCGCCTTTTTCCGCCGGATCCGGCGCGAACTGCCGGACCTGGTGATCGAGAACTGCGCCTCGGGCGGGCACCGCCTGGAACCGCTCCTGGTCGGCCTCTCCTCCATGAGCAGCTTTTCCGATGCGCACGAGGAACCGGAAATCCCCCTGATCGCCGCCAACCTGCAACGACTCATGCCCCCGGAAAAATCGCAGATATGGGCCGTGCTACGCACCGGTGACAGCCGCCAGCGACTCGGCTATACCCTGGCCGCCGGCTTTCTCGGCCGCCTCTGCCTCTCAGGCGAAATTCACCAACTCACGGCGGAGCAATGGGATATGGTCATGGCGGCCATGAACCTCTACGGACGGGTCTGGCCAGTGATCCGGGACGGCGTCTCACGCCGCTTCGGCGACCTGCCCACCAGCATGCGCCATCCCGCCGGCGCCCAGGCCGTGCGCCGCATCGCCGCCGACGGCCGCGCCGCACTCGTCGTCTGGCACGCCTTCGCCGGCAGCAGTCCGCAGATCCTCCGCGTGTCCATGCCCGGCCGCGGCTGGCAAATCGCCGGACGCTTCGACGACGGCGCCGCCGTCGTCACCCTTGCCCGCGGCCGCTTGACCCTCGCCCCCGCCGCCCCCTTCAGCGGCGGCGTCCTCCATCTCACCCGCGCCACGACGCCAGAAACCCGAACCGGATTGACAACAAACCACCTTGATCGGGCTGATCTGACCGATCTGACGGATCTGACGGATCCTCTCACACCATGAATTTTCTCCAAAACGGCACACTCCGGCTCTTCCGCTTCGCGGGCATCACCGTGTTCCTGCACTGGTCCTGGTTCCTGGTAGGGGCGTGGGAGGTCACGGACAAGACCAACCGCTACTCATCCCTCTCTTGGAACGTGGTGGAATACCTGGCGCTGTTCGGCATTGTCCTCCTGCATGAGTTCGGGCACTCGCTAGCCTGCCGGCAGGTGGGCGGCACAGCGGAACGCATTGTCCTCTGGCCCCTGGGCGGAATCGCCTTTGTGTCGCCGCCGCGCCGGCCCGGAGCCATGCTCTGGAGCATCGCCGCCGGCCCGTTGGTGAACGCCCTGCTTTTCCCCATTCTGGGCGGCCTGCTCCTGCTCGCCCTCCGACAGGGCTGGAATCACAGCCTGCCGGATCTTGACTCCCTGGTCACAAACATCTTTTACATCAACCTCATCATCCTTGTCTTCAATCTATTGCCGATCTATCCCCTGGACGGCGGCCAGATCCTGCAATCCCTGCTCTGGTTCATCGTCGGCCGCGGCCGCAGCCTGCTGATTGTTTCCATTATCGGCTTTATCGGCGTAGCGGGAATGATTGGGGTCGCCTTCTTCCTCCACAGCATCTGGTTCGGCTTCATTGCCGCCTTCATCCTGCTCAACTGCTGGGGCGGCCTCAAACAGGCCAGGGCCTTGGCCAAAGTCGAGGCGCTGCCGCGCCGCGACGGCTTTTTTGCCTGCCCATCCTGCCACGCGGCCCCGGTCATCGGCGAGATCTGGGGCTGCGGCCAGTGCCGACAGCCGTTCGACACCTTTGCCTCCGGCGGCGTCTGCCCCAGGTGCGGCGCGACCTACACCGCCACCCGCTGCCCCGACTGCGGCGCGCTCTCCCCCATCCAGGCCTGGACCCTCCCCCCGCCCGTCCTCCCGCCTACGGCACCGTGACAAAAGACAAGGAGAGATGGCATTCTCCCATCTCCCCTTGACCCCTCTGGAGAGGGTCGGTTGACCCGTTTCCGTTTTGGAAAAGCAGGCGTGGCGGAATTCGCTGGCGGGGCGGTGCGCGGTCATCTCGCCAACGCCGTGTCCGCCAGCGGATTTCGCCACGCCCGGCTGTTCGAAAAACGGAAATGTGGCCACTGCCACTCTCCAGGAGGTGTCGGGGGAGGGGAGAACGCCCTCCCCTGACTCTTCACCCGCGCGGATGGAATTGGCGGTGGACGGCGGCGAGACGGTCGGCTTCGACGTGGGTGTAGATCTGGGTGGTGCCGATGTCCGCGTGACCAAGCATTTCCTGAATCACGCGCAGGTCGGCGCCACCGGCCAGGAGATGACTGGCAAACGAATGCCGCAGCAGGTGCGGGTACACCGTTTTCGTGATGCCGGCCAGGCGTGCGGCCAGCCGAACGATGTTCCAGACCATGGCCCGGGTCAGGGCCCGGCCGCTTTTCGAGAGAAACACCTGCGGCGCCGCGCCGGTCTTATCCAGGGCGGGACGCACCTCTTTCAGGTAGCTCTTCAGCGCCTCCTGGGCCGGCCGGCCCATGGGCACCACCCGTTCCTTGGAACCCTTGCCCAGGACCCGGACCATGCCGTCCTCGAAGTTCAGCCCGTTCAGCCGCAGTTCCGCCAGTTCGCTAACGCGCAGGCCGGAGGCATAGAACAATTCCAGCATCGTGCGGTTCCGCCGTTCCAGCGGTTCTTTCGCGTCCTTCCAGACGTCCAGCAGCTTCCCCACTTCCTCCACCGAAATCATCTCCGGCAGCGACCGCCCCAGCCGCGGCCCCTGCAAGACCGACGCCGGGTCCTTGGCCAACAGCCCCTCGCGCACCAGCCAGCGGAACAGAATCTTGACCGACACCAGGCGCCGCCCCAGCGACACCGCCGCGAGCCCGCCTTTCGTCCGAGAATGCTCCAGGAAATCCCGGATATGCGACCGCTCCACCGCCGCGGCGCCGCGGAGTCCGCACCCGGCCAGGAACCGGGAGAACGCGTTCAGGTCGCGCAGATACGACTGCAGCGTATTCTCGGCATACCCCCGCTGCAGCGCCGCCCAGACCGTGAAACGCTCGATCTCGCCGTCCAGCGCGCCGGGCGCGGCAGCGTCATCCGGACCGGGTTGGGCGGAGCTTCTGGTCATGCGTCCAATATCCCGCCGTTCTCCGGCTTTGCCCGCGAAATTCCGCGAAAAGTTTTTTCGCCGCAAAAGAACGCAAAAAAACGGAATTCCCCCCTGCGGAAGCGCCGGAGGTGCGAAAGTGAGTAGCCTGGGGCGTGAGTCCCAGGACAGGGAAAAGAAAAACGATTGAAGCCCCGAAGGGTATGCGCGTCAACTTAAGAACCATGAGCTCTTAATCAGCAAATCCTTGAACAGCCCCCACTGAAGTGGGAACTCCCAACGGGAGCCGGGCCGTTCGAGTTCGGAGTTCCGCCTTCAGGCGCGGCCGGGGCCAACCCGAACTGCAGTTCCACCACATTATTCGGCGAGCCCGGGACGTCCCAGAAGAGATCAGACGTTTCTTCATGGTTCCCCTCCGGGTTTCCCGATGGCAGGTTTCTTGGATCGGACGGATCAGACTAATCTGACGGATCGGACTGATCTGTCAGAACCGCGCACGTCAGTAAGCGGACTCTCCAGGTCCTCCCATTCAAGGTCCAAAAGAGTCCGCTTGGTTACCCGCGCGGTTCTGACCAGCCAACAGCCGGTCCATTTAACCCGGCACGATGCGGTCAAACCCGGTGAACGGCCGCAGGACTTCGGGCACGATCACGCTGCCGTCTTCCTGCTGGTAATGTTCCAGGATGGCCAGCGCGACGCGGTCGGTCACGGCCGTGGCGGAGATGGTGTGGACAAAGCCCTTCTGCCCCGCCGTCTTGTCATGATAGCGGATCCCGAGCCGGCGCGCCTGAAAGTCCGTCAGGTTCGTGTTCGAGGTGACCTCGCGGTAGTCGTTGAACCCGGCGAACCAGGCTTCGATGTCGTACTTCTTCCAGCCCGGCGCGCCCATGTCGCCGTCGCAGACATTGACGACGCGGTAGTGCAGGCCGAGCTGTTTGAGCAGGTATTCCTCGTTCTCCAGGCAGGCTTCGTGCATCTGCGTTGATTCCTCGGGACGGCAGAACACAATCTGCTCAACCTTGTGGAACTGGTGTACGCGGAAGATGCCGCGGGTCTGCTTGCCGTAACTGCCGGACTCGGTTCGGAAACACGGGGTGAACGCGGTGTAGCAGAGCGGGAGCTTGGCGGCGTCGAGCGTCTCGTCGGCATGGTAAGCGACCAGGGTCTGCTCGGAGGTGCCGATCAGGGACAGGTCTTCGTTGGCGAGCTTGTAGGTCTGTTCGGCGAAGAACGGCAGATACCCGGTGCCGAAGAGCGTCTGTTCCTTGGCCACGCACGGGGTCATGAAGAGCCGGAACCCGCGGTTCATCAGTTCGCGCTTGGTCCAGAAAAAGAGGGCGTCGGCCAGAACGGCGCCCTGCCCGCTCCAGTAATAAAATCCGGCCCCGGCGACCTTGGCGCCGCGGGCGGTGTCGATGATGCCGAGCTTCTCGAACAACTCCTGGTGATCTTTCGGCTTGAAGGCGAACTGCGGCTTCTCCCCGACCAGGCGCAGCGGAACATTGCCCTTGTCGTCGGCGCCCACCGGCACGTCCGGGGCGAAAAAGTTCGGCAGCCAGGCGAGTTCGGCGTCGATTTTCGACTTCTGTTCCTCAGACTGCTTTTCTTTCGCGGCCAAGGTTTCTTTCATCCCCTTGACCTGTTCGCGGGCAGCGGGATTCGTGGCGCATTCCTTGCTCAGCTTGTTGCGGAGCGCGCGCATCTCCTCGCACTCGGCCAGCAATGCGCGGTAGGCGGCGTCCAGGGCCACCAGCGCGTCAATGTCGACCTTGCAGCCGCGCCGGGCCGCATTGGCCTTGACCATGTCCGGCTGTTCGCGGAGAATCTTGATGTCGATCATGGGGGATTTCCCGGTCTGTGGCCTGTGGGGGGAAAGGGTTGTGGGTTGCGGGTTCGGGAATGAAACTGGAAACTTGATACGGGGATCGCTACCAAATTTCGCGTTTTCAGGTTCCCGCTCGCGCCCTTTCGCGGAAAAAACAAATCTTGAATCACTCAGACGAGAACGTTATCCTTCAGATTTCCCGGCCGTCGGCGGCCGGGAAACACCGCGCTTGCTGGTGCGGACGAACTCGACAAAGTGCGCGACCTCCGCGTTGCCGGGAAATTCCGCCAAGGCGCGGGCCGCCGCCTCCTCCGCGCGCAGGTTACGGCGGAAGAAAATCTTGTACGTCTCCACCAGTGCCCGAATCTGCTCCGGCGCAAAACCGTTCCGTTCCAGGCCGATCTTGTTGATCATGCGCGGCTCGGCGGGGCTGCCCTCGACCAGGGTGAACGGAGTCACGTCCTGCACCGCCTTGGCTGTACCGCCGACCATGCTGAACCGACCGATCCGGATGAACTGAACCGCGCCGCCCATGCCGCCGAACACGCAGTGGTCGCCGACCTCCACATGCCCGGAGAGCTGGGTGCTGTTGCTCATGATCACATGGTCGCCGATGATGCAGTCGTGGGCGATGTGGCAGTAGGCCAAAAGATTGCAATTAGAGCCGATCACGGTCTTACCGCCGTCGAAGCTCGAGGCGTGGATGGTCACATACTCGCGGAAAGAGCAGTTGGGGCCGATCTCGACGTAGGCTGTGCCGCCTTTCCACTTCAGGTCCTGGGTCTGCTTGCCGATGCAGGCGAAGGAATACACGGTGCAGCCCGCCCCCAGCGTGGTCCGCCCGTCCAGCACCACATGCGACTGCAGGCGGCAGCCGTCCCCGAGGCGGACGTGCGGGCCGATGTACGAGAACGGGCCGACTTCGCAGTCCGCGCCCAGTTCCGCACCTGGCTCGATCACGGCGGAAGGATGAATCTTCACGCTCATGCCGCGCCCCCGGCTGCGTTCGCCCCGGCAGCGGCCTCACGGTCGACGATGGCGAACTTGATCTGGACTTCGGTCATGAGCTGGTCGCCGACATAAATTTTGGCTTCGCCCTTGCCGAAACGCGAGCGCAGGCTCGAGATCGTGTCGATCAGGAGCTGGTCGCCCGGCACCACCGGCGCGTGGAACTTGGCGTCGTCGACGGCCATGAAAAACCCGAGCTTGCCCTGATTCTCCGGCAGCGACAGCGCCAGCACGCACCCGACCTGGGCACACATCTCGACCTGGAGGTAGCCTGGCACGAACGGCACCGGCAGGCCGGCCATGAAAGGCTCGTTGCCGGTGACGTTCTTAATACCGACCATACGCTGCGTCGGCACGTCGGCATGCACGATGCGGTCGATGAGCAGGAAGGGGTAGCGATGGGGAATGACCTTCATGATTTCTTCGGTCTTCATCGCCCCGGCCGGCGCGGCCACGCCGTAGTCATGGCGGGCCGGCATCAGTTCCACGGGCGGGCGGGAAAAAGCCGCACGCGGCCGCCAGGCCAGCCGCACCTGCCCCTGACAAGTGACGTCGCCATCTACGGAAGTCTGGGCGCTGAACACCGTCTCGCCCGTGGCCGGGTCATGGCTCACGAACGTCGCGTCCACCACCAGCAGGTCGCCGGGCAGCACGGGCTTGCGGAACTTGATCCGGTGCATCCCGGCCAGCCACGGCAGACAGTCCGCGGCGGGCGGCGGCGGCAGCAGCAGCGCGGCGGCCTGACTCATGGCCGCCACCTGGAGTACGCCGGGCATGATCGGCGCATTGGGAAAATGCCCCTGGAAAAATTCCTCGTCCATGGAGACGAGTTTGACCGCCTGCACCTTTTGCCCCGGCTCGAGAATCGCGGCCCGGTCCAGCATCAGCAGCGGGCGCTTCTCGGCCACGCGTTCCTGCAGTCCTTGATAATCCGTCAGCATCCGAGGATTCCTTCGCGGGTTGAAAACCTGTACAATACGGCGCTTTTCCTGGGGAAGGCTGCCATCCCAAGCCGTCTTCGGGGCCGAGTCCACGACGGAACAGACCGGAACCCCCGGATGCCGCCGCGGAGACAAAAACGGGGGACAATGTAATACCTTTTTCTCCAACGAACACAATGAGCCCAAAGAGGAAATTCCGCTTTTTTGCATTCTTGGCGATCTTTTACGCAAATGAGTAAGGTAAAACGATCGTGGCATGGCCCTGTCGGATGGGAGGCTAACCGGCAAGGTTGCATCCCGCGCCCCCGGCATCACATTAATCTGCTTTCTGCCGGGACAAGCCCGGTTTTGGAACCGTTTTTTGGGAAAGCGATATCATGGCCACCGCGTCCGACGTTAAAGCCCTGGTCATCACCGGGTTCGGTTTAAACTGCGAAAAAGAGACCGCCGCCGCCTTCCAGGCTGCCGGAGCCTCCGCCGATCCGGTTCATCTCAATGACCTGCTGGACGGGCACGCCACACTCTCCTCCTACCAGATCCTGGCCTTCATCGGCGGCTTTTCCTTCGGCGACCATCTCGGCGCCGGCACCGTCTTCGCCAACCGCATCAAATACCGGATGCGCGAGCAGTTGGAAGCCTTTGTCAAGGCGGGCAAGCTGGTCATCGGCATCTGCAACGGGTTCCAGACCATCACGCGCCTGGGGCTGGTGCCGGCCGTCGGCGGCCGGCTCTTCGAGCAGCAGGTGGCCCTGGCCCAAAATGCGCAGGGCACCTTCCGCGACGACTGGATCATGCTCAAGGGCAATCCCGCGTCCCCCTGTGTCTTCACCAAGGGAATCGATCTGCTGCCGCTGCCCATCCGCCACGGCGAAGGACGTTTTGTCCCGCAGGACGCGGCGATGCTGGCCGAACTGGAGGCGCAGAACCTGATCTGCCTGCGCTATGCCGATCCGGAAAGCGGCGAACCGGCCACGGCCTTCCCCGCCAATCCCAACGGCTCCGTGAACGCCATCGCCGGCATCTGCGATCCCACCGGCCGCATCTTCGGCCTGATGCCGCACCCCGAAGCCTATCTCTCCCCTTACAACCACCCGCACTGGCCCCGCCAGAAACTCAACGGCGTACTCCCGGAAGCCGGCCTCGGCCAAATCATCTTCCGCAACGCCGTCACCTTCGCCGCCGCCAACCTGGCATAAGTCATAACCGGCTCGTGCCCTGGCGGAAGAGTCGAGGAGATGCCGTTCTCGCATCTCCCCGAGCCCCTCTGGAGAGGGTGTCGGGGGATGGGAGGATGCCATCCACTGACTCTTCCGCCCGGGCTTGGATTGATGGCGTCAGGCGCGGAACAGGGCGCCGAGGCGTTTGCCGAGGAGCAGGGACGCGCCCAGCAGGGAGACGGCCAGGAAGCCCATGGTCCAGATCCCCAGCGCGGAGGCGATAGCCGGCCCTTCGCCCAGCAACGCGGACAGTTCGAAAATGGCCTTGGTGATGGGGGAAGAACTCTTGTTTCTGCGCCAGCATCAGGGAGTCGGAGACTTCGAGCATACTGAAGCTGAAGGCGAGCAGGCCGCCGGCCAACAGGTTCGCCATAATCAGCGGCACGGTGATGCGGCGGAACACCGCCAGCGGCCCCGCGCCCAGACTGGCGGCGGCCTCCTCCAGGCTGACAGAGGTCTGCTGCAGCCCCGCCACGGCGGCGCGGACGACATAAGGCAGTCGCCGCACGGCATAGGCAATGATCAGCAGCGCGGTCGGGTTCGTCACCGGATCCAGGAAATGGAACGGCCGCCCTTTCTGGGTCATGGCCATGTAGCCGAAGGCCAGGACCAGCCCGGGCACGGCCAGGGGGAGCATGGCCAAGGTGTCCAGGAGCCAGGCCCCGCGCAATTTGGCGCGCTGGGTGATCCAGGCCACGGCCGTTCCCGCCACCATGGCCAGCACCACGGCGCCGGCGGCGTAGCGCAGGCTGTTAAAAATGGAGGGCACGGCCAGCGGATGCCCCAGCGCCGCCTGGATATGATCGAACGTCAGCCGCGCCGGCAGCAGGGTCTGGTGCCAGCCCTGGCCGGCGCAGAGCCCGATCACCGCCAGGTGCGGCAGCAACGCCAGAAACGTCACCACCACAAAAGGCGCCGCCACCGCCACCGCCCACAGACCGGTTGCCGGCCGCGCCCGGGAGGCGACCCCGGCCTTGGCGGTCATGGCGTGAGCGTACCGTCCCAAGGTCAGCCGGGCCAGCAGATACAGCAGGGACGTCACCGTCAGCACGACCATGACCAGCGCGTAGGGAAACGGATTGTCGCCGATCTCCAGCAGGCCGTTGAAGATCTGCACCGGCGCCACCCGGTCGTAGTGGAACATGAGCGGTGTGCCCAGCTCAGTCAACGCCCAGATAAAGGTGATGGTGCCGCCGGCGAAAAGCCCGGGCATGATCAACGGCAGGGTGATGCGGCGGAAACGCCGGAACCCAACGCAGCCGAGATTGGCCGCAGCCTCGTTCAGGACCGGATCGACATTGGCGAAAGCCGCGATCGCGTTCAAATAGACGATGGGATACAGATGCAACGCCTGGACCAGGACGATGGCCCAGAACCCGCCGTGGCCGAGCCAGTCCGGGGCGTGCGCCAGGGTGGTCAGGCCGAGCCGGTCCAACAGCACGTTGAGCACACCGTACTGCCCCAGGATTTTCTGGATGCCCAGGGCGCCGACGAACGGCGGCAGGATCATAGGCACGAGCACGCCGGCGGTGAGCAGCTTTTTGCCGGCGAAGTCGTGGCGGTCGGCCAGGAAGGCCAGCGGCAGCGCCAGCAGCACGGCGCCGAGCGTGCTCCACACGGCGAGCAGCGCGGAATTGCCGAGCCCCTGGAGATACAGGGGGTTACGGAAAACTTCCAGCAGGAAGACGCCGCTCAGGCGGCCGTTGCTGTCCACCACCGCACCGCGCAGGACTTCGGCCAGGGGATAAAAGAAGAAAAAAAGAAAAAAGAGGCCGACAGCCGCGAGCACGGCCCACAGACCGGCCCGGCGCCACAGACGTTCACGGATGGAGGATTCCCAGGACATGCCGGAATATAACGCCACCTGCCGCCGGCGAAGGAGGGCTTTCTGGAGTCTTGGTAACGGCGAAGTTATGAGAGGAAGGCCCAAAACGAGACGGGGTCTGTGGTCTATAGGCCTGTGGCTTGTGGGGAAGAGGAAGACGGGAAAGACCGTTTTTCGTTTCCAACCACGCTTTCCCACAGACTACAAGCCACAGACCTTTTCAGCTTCCGCCCCTCCGCAACTGAGCCATTACGGCGTCTTGGCCGCGGTCACCGCCGTCAACGGCGGCAGAAGCCTGGTGACCTGCGCGGCAAGCTCGGGATCGTTTTTCGCCGCCAGGGCGCCGAATTGGCGGGCCTCGCGCCGCTGCCCGTACCAGTCGCAGAGCAGGGCCAACCGCAGATAGTCGGCGCCCACATCCTTGCCCAGGGTGGCGCCGGCCCGTTGCTTGCGGACCTGAATGTAGTAGTCGAAGAAGGCGCGGAACTGGCCGAAGGTCAGGCTGTCCCACCGGATCCGGATCACCCGGCCCTCAGAGGTGCGGACATGGAGCTCGTTTTCGTTGGCCAGAATGACCGTGCCGCTGAGGACGCGCCCGTCGCGCAACTCAATGCCGTGGGCGGGATCTTCATAGGCGATGCGCATCCAGCTTACCAGATAGCGGCGCATGTGTTCGATGAGCCGGAACTGCTGCTCTTCCGTCGCCCGCCATTCCGCCGGTACGCTCTGGATGTAGGAACGCACCACGGCGGCAACCGGGACAAAGACCAGGTCCGCCGGCTGCGGCCGTTTGGCGGCAAACTCGTCTGGAAGCGGCCGGACGGGAGCGAGCGGCGCCGCCGGATTGACGGTGACGGCCGTATCGATGACCGTGGGGGGGCGGCTGACGGCAACCGCAACGGTGCCGGTCACCGCCGCAAGCCCCGCCTCCTGGACACCGCCACCGGATTCCGCCATCAGAGAGGGCAGATCCGGCAGATCCGGCAATTCCGCCAGGGAATTGGTGACTGCCGCCGGTTTGGCCGGGACAAATTCCGCCCGGCTGCCGCCCAGAAGCGATTCCATCACGGGGCGCACACGCGGTTCAACCCCGTTCACAAACCACGGGGCCCGCATGATAGCCGCGGTGATGAACAATCCCAGCAGCAGCAGCAGCAGCAGGACGATGCCAAGCTCCAAATAAATGCGCACGAGAGAACGGCGGACGAAGGCCCGGGCCTCGCCGGGAACCACCACGGGAGCGGCGGCGCGCGACAACCGGTTCCGGCCAGGCTTGTTCATGGTCACAACCCGCTTGCCCTTGTGAGACTTGTGGGCGTCCTCCAACACATCCATGACTTCGCCATAACCGGCGGGACGGCAGGATGGATCCAGCTCCAGAGTCGCCATGACCATCCGGCTGACGGCGGCGGAAATCAGCGGGCGCAAAGTATCCGGAGAAGGCGGCGGGCCCTGGCTGCGGGCGGCGCGGATTTCGTCCGGCGTGTTCCCCGACCAAGGCGTCTTTCCCGTCAGCATCTCATAAAGCAGGACACCAAACGAGAACAGGTCGGACTTGACGTCGGCCGTGCCAGAGTCCAACCGCTCGGGGGCGGCGAAGCGGAAATCGGCAAAGGCCCGGGTCAGATTGGCGGGCAGTTCTTCCCCGTCACACCAGGCGGCGCCGGCCAGGCCGAAGTCGGCCACCTTGGGAAAATTCTCACCGTCAAAGAGCAGGTTTTCGGCCGACACATGACCGTGACAGATGCCCCGCTGGACGGCCGCCTCCAGACCGGCGGCGGCTTTGATCGCGATGTCCATGGCCTGCTCCATGGGCAGGCCGCTGCCGCCCGCCTCGTGCAACCGCCGGGCCAGGGAGGAGCGCTCCATATATTGCATAACCTGGTACGCCTGCCCGTCCGCCTCGCCGCAGGAAAAGATCGGCACCACGCGGGGATTGGTCAGGACGGCGGCCTTTTTCGCCGCGGCCAGGAAGCGTAGGGTCAGACCGGGGTCTTCCGCGGCGGGAGTCCGGACGATCTTGACCACGATGTCACGGTCCAACGTCGTATCCAGCGCCCGGTACACGTCACACAACCGGCCGCGCCCGATCAATTCCTCCAGCAGGTAATTGGCAAACCGGCGCGGCACATGCACCGGATTCTGGCAGGTCGGACAGGCGACCTTGGTAAAGGCCGGCACGGCGCTTACATCCAGTTTCTGGGAACAGGAAGGGCAGCGGACCTTGAGGGATGTCGTAGCTTTGGAACTTTCAGGAACCATGGGGAAATACGATCCGAAAACCTGTTGCCAGGATGAAAATGAAACCGGCCTGCTCCGTCAGACTCCGGCCGGACGACAGAAGTTGCAACCGCTTGTAAATATGAACCGCCAAGCCCGCCGCACAACTCTTTAAGGAGGTTGCAAGCCCCCGCAGGGCGGCGACACCTTACCCGAAATCATGCGTTGGATCGTCTTCACGATCTCGGACAGAGCCGGCGTGGGCTTTGCCGCCAGCAACAAATGCGCACGCCGCAAAATTCATGAGAATGCATGCCCCATCAGGTAAATTATCCCGGCTCTGTGATCGCTGTGCCCTCTGTGGTAAAATCCGGGCGCGAGGGGGCTTTTGCGTTGTCCGGGAGGAAGGCAGGCAGGATTGCCTGCCGTACGTTGGGCACAGGCAGGATTGCCTGTTTCACGTTTGGAGAATTCGCGCCGAGCTGGGGCTCGGCGTTCCCAGGGTGGGCGGGCAATGGCGGGAAAAGGCCCCGCTCTGTGATCTTTGTGTTCTTTGTGGCAAAAACGGGTCCCTCTCCACAGTCCCTGCGTCCCTTGACGGCAGACCTCCGGCGGGGTAAGGTAGTTCACACAGATTGGATACCGCAACGTGCCGCGCTCCAGAGGGTTTTGCCAGCCACTTGGCATAAAATTAAGGAACGGGAGGATCCAACGCCTCACTCCGACACCCCAGCAGCGGCTCCATCGACCGAAGCCGTCAAGACACTTCCCCTGCTGATCCGGCTGGGCGTGGTTTCGCTTGCCTATTTCCTGGCCCAGGAACTGGCCTTCAAGTTTCCGGATTCGTTCGGCTTGATCGCGGCGATCTGGCCCGCCGCCGGCATTGCGCTCGCGTCGCTCCTGCTCAGTCCGCGGCGCCTTTGGCCGATGCTGCTCGGGTGCCTGTTCACGGCCGGCATCGCGGCCAACCTGACCACCGACCGGCCGGCCACCGCCAGCGTGGGGTTCATGATCGCGAACATCTGCGAAACGGCCGTGGCCGCCTGGTTGATCACCCGGTGGTGCGGCGACAAAATCAGTTTCGCCCGGACGCGGGATGTGCTGGCTCTGGTCGTCGCCGCATCCCTGATCAATGCCGTCACCGCGTTGCTTGGCGCCGGCGCCGCCCAACTCGCCATGGGCTCCCGTTTCTGGACATTTTACCGGACCTGGTGGATCGCGGACGGCTTAGGGCTACTGCTGGTCACTCCACTGATCGTGCTTTGGGCGGCGGCGGCATGGCGGACGCGGGCCGGCATACGATGGGGTCAAATGATCGAAACGGCGGGCGGGCTGGCGCTTGGTGGCGCGGTGGCAGGGTTTGCTTTCAGCCTGGAGCCGATGGAAGCTTTCATAGAAGTCCACCCCTACATGCTGTCGGTTTTCGTCATCTGGGCGGCCATCCGTTTCGGCCCGCGCGGCACGGTGACACTGCTTTGCCTGCTTTCCCTGATCGCCATCTTTTGCACGGCCGCGGGCCTCGGTTCCTTCCCGTTGGGCGGAACGGACTCCACCATGCGGCTGCTCGCGGTACAGATCTTTCTCGGGGTGATGGGGCTGACCGGACTGCTGCTTGCGGCCGCGATCGCCCAGCAAAAAGAGACGCAGTTCCTGTTGCGCGCAGTGGTGGACGGTACGTCCGATGCGATTTTTGTCAAGGACCGGCAGGGACGATATCTGCTCTTCAATGCGGCGGCGGCGCGGTTTGTGGGCAAGGACGCGGCCGCCGTGATCGGCCACGACGACACCTTCCTTTTCCCTCCTGAGGAGGCAAAGGCCGTGATGCAGGGTGACCAGGGCGTGATGGCGGCGGACGCGACCCGGACTTACGAGGAACACGTCACCGACGGGGAGGGAAAGTCCGTGGCCTTACTCGCCACCAAGGGATCGTTCCATGGCGAGGCCGGGGAGGTCGTCGGCCTGTTCGGCATCGCCCGTGACATCACCGAGCACCGGCGGGCCGAGGCGGCGTTGCGGGAAAGCGGAGCAAAGTTCAGGGCCGTGGCTGAATTGTCTCCAATGGCAATCTATGCTTCAAGTGGCAGCGATCAAAAAGCCGTTTATATGAACGAGGCGTTTTATAAAATATTCGGCTTTTCGATGGAGGACGTGCCAACCGTAATGCATTGGTGGATAAAAGCATTCCCCGATGAAAAATACCGCCAACAGGTATTTGATCAATGGACTGATAACATTGAACAATCCGACAAAAACCACACGGATGTTGAAGTGTTGGAGTGCGTTTGTATCTGCAAAGATGGTTCAGAAAAAAATATCGCCTGGGCAGGCAAAACGATTGGTGATGAATTCTGGGCATTTGGATATGATTTCACCGAGCGCAGACGGGCGGAAGAGGCGCTGCGAGCATCCGAACGGCGGTATCGCGACCTGTTTGACCAGGCGAACGACGGCCTGCTCCTCATGATGACGGATGGAAAAATATCCGAAGTCAACAGTGCTTTCGTGGCGATGCACGGCTATACGATGGAGGAACTGAAAAAACAGACCATCCAGGACCTGGATGTGCTCCAAGACCGGACCTTGGAAGACCATGCCGACATCGTTCGCCGCTTGGAGGCCGGGGAAGTCGTCCGGTTTGAAGTCGAACATCGCCACAAGGATGGCCACCTCATTCCCCTCGCCGTCACCGCCAGCCTGGTCACCCTCGGCGGTCGCCCCTTCTACCTGGCCTCCCACCTGGACACCACGGAGCGCAAGCGGGCGGCGGCGGAGAAGGCCAAGCTCGAAACCCAGCTCCGGCAAGCGCAGAAGATGGACTCGGTGGGGCGGCTGGCGGGCGGCGTGGCCCATGATTTCAACAACATGCTCGGCGTGATCATCGGGCACACCGAGTTCGCCCTGGAACATGTGGATCCCGCGCAGTCGCTGCATGCCGACCTCAAGGAAGTTCTTAAGGCGGCCCGGCGCTCCGCCGATCTGACCCGGCAACTGCTGGCCTTTGCCCGCAAGCAGACCATCGAACCCAAAGTCCTGGACTTGAACGAGACTGTGGACGGGATGTTCAAAATGCTGAAACGCCTCATCGGCGAGAACCTGGATCTGGCCTGGCAGCCCGGCGACGGGTTGTGGCCGGTGAAGATGGATCCGTCCCAGGTCGACCAGATCCTGGCCAATCTCTGCGTCAATGCCCGGGACGCCGTCGGCAGTGCCGGCAGAATCATCATTGAAACCGGGAATGCCTCCGTCGACCGGGGCGCCTGCGCCGAACACCCGGGACTGGTGCCGGGCGACTATGTGCGGCTGACCGTGAACGACAATGGCTGCGGCATGGACAAAGACACGCTGGATCACCTGTTCGAACCGTTTTTCACGACCAAAGGCGTCGGCGCAGGCACCGGCCTGGGGCTGGCCACGGTCTACGGCATCGTCAAGCAGAACCACGGGTTCATCGACGTTTTCAGCGAGCCTGAAAAAGGCGCAACGTTCAAGATCTACCTGCCCCGGCACCAGGGCCGGGATTCCCAGCCCCCAAAGACCGTTCCCGCGGCACCCGCGGCGCGCGGCAGCGAAACCATCCTGCTGGTGGAGGACGACCTGGCCATCTTGAACCTGACCGCGCGAATGATCGAGCAGCAAGGCTACACCGTGCTGGCGGCAAACAGCCCGGAAGCCGCCATTCTCCTGGCCCGGAAACAGACCGGCGAGATCCGCCTGCTCGTGACCGACGTGGTCATGCCCGGCATGAACGGCCGGGACCTGGCCAAAACCCTGCAAACCCTCCATCCGCACCTCAAGTGCCTGTTCATGTCCGGCTACACCGCCGACATTATCGCCCATCACGGGGTGGTGGATGAAAACGTGTGTTTCATCCAGAAGCCGTTCTCCATACCGGAACTGGCCGCCAAAATCCGGGAGGCGCTGGAACAACCTTCAACCTCGAACCGGCAACGTGATATTCCATCCCAGAGAGAAGCCAACCGGTAGCCGGTGGTTGAGCGCGGCCCGGAGGGTTCAAGCCAATTCCGGGGCGGTTTAACGGCCGGAGTGAAAACTCCCAGGATCGACCCATACGTCCCCTCAGTCCTGTTTTTACCCGCACCGGCCGAGTTTGCCCAAACCCTGGTCGGCGTGTACGGGTTATCGTTTGGAACGTCATGACTGCAAAAGGATTGTCCATGCCGCACCGACGCTCTTCTCTCCCGATCCTTCTCCTAATCGCCGCGCTCTCGTTTCTGATCCCGGCAATACCAGCCGGGGAGGCCCCGACGGCTTCCGTGGCCGGGCTGATGCAGGAATGCGTAGCCGACCAGGAAACCCTGGCGAACTTCTATGACCTGCCGGGCTCGCCAGTCCGCTTCGACCGGCTCGAACGGCTCTGCGCCGACTGGCAAGCGCGCTTGGACCAGACCGATTTCGCCGCGCTCAACCAGGCCGGCCGCGTGGATTTTATCCTGCTCCAAAACGATCTGCGGCAGACCATGATGCGCTTGGAGACGGAGCGGCGCAAAGCGACGGAGATCGCCGCCCTGCTGCCCTTCCGCGACGTCATCTGCGCTTTCGAACAGGCGCGCTGGCGAGGCGGGCCGGTGGACGGCCGGGTCGCGGCCGCCAAACTCGAGGAACTCGCCCGGCAGACCAAAACCCTCCGGGAGCGAATCGAAAAAGCTCTTCCCGCCAAATCCGGCGACGGCAAAAAAGAGCCGCCAACCCCAACCCCCACTGCCACTTCCACCGTCACACCACCACACCCTCTTCCTCCAGTCACGCCCGTCCTGGCCCTGCGCGCCGCCGGCGCCGCGGACGAACTCCGGGCCGTGCTCAAGCGCTGGTTCGAGTACCATGACGGATTCCAGCCCGAAGCCTCCTGGTGGCTGCGGAAACCATACGAGGGCGCGGCGAAGGAACTCGAAGACTACGCCAAGTTCCTCCGCGAGGACGTCGCCAAGCAGAAAGGGAAGGATGACGACCCGCTGGTCGGCGACCCCGTCGGCGCCGCGGCGCTGGCCGGCGAGATCCGCGGCGAATTCCTGCCGTACTCAGCGGAGGAACTGCTCGTCCTCGGTGAACGGGAACTGCTTTGGTGCGAAGAAGAAATGAAAAAAGCCGCCCGGGACATGGGGTGCGGCGACGACTGGAAAGCCGCGCTGGAAAAAGTCAAAACCGACTTTGTTCCGCCCGGCGGCCAGGACACGCTCATCGCCGCGATCGCCGATGAGGCACTGGCTTTCACCCGGTCCCAGACCTTCGCCACCGTGCCGCCAATCTGCGCGGAAAGCTGGCGGCTGACCATGACCTCGCCGGAGACCCAGAAGACCATCCCCTACGCCGCGTACCACCGACCGGAAATGATGGTGGCCTATGCGAAAGAGGAGATGAAGGGCGGGGACAAACTCGCGGCCATGCGCGCCAACAACCGCGCCTTCACCCGGCTGACCACATTTCATGAGCTTATCCCGGGGCACCACCTGCAGCTCTATCAGGCGGCCCGGAACAACCCGCAGCGCGCCGCCTTCGCCACGCCTTTCGGCATTGAGGGCTGGGCCTTTTATTGCGAACTGCGCTTCTGGCAGCTCGGCTGGGCGCGGACGCCCCAGGACCGGATCGGCATGCTCTTCTGGCGCATGAACCGGGCCGCCCGCATCATCGTCACCCTCCGTTTCCACCTCGGCCGGATGACGCCGGACGAGATGGTGACGTTCCTGGTCAACCGCGTCGGCCACGAGCCGGCCGGGGCCACGGCCGAGGTGCGGCGGTTCATCGGCGGCGGCTTTCCGCCGCTCTACCAGGCCAGTTACATGCTCGGCGGCATGCAGTTGCTGGCTCTGCACGACGAGGCATTACGCTCCGGAAAATGGAACGAAACATCCTTCAACGACGCCGTGCTCCGGGAAGGTTCGATCCCCGTCGAACTCCTCCGCGCCGCCCTGCTGGATCAGCCCCTGACCCGCGACACCGCGCCAACCTGGAAATTCGCCGGCGATGCCCCTCGGTAGGTCGGGTTGGAATGGGTTCACGCGGAGGCTATAACTATTTGCTAGATTTCGTAGGAATAATAATCAACCATGTGAAATAATGGATTGATTCAGGGCTTCGATAATCTGAGAGATGTAACCCCAATCGTAGTTCTGGTAAGCAGTAACTTCGCCACCGGCAGTCCTCAACACAACCGCAAAAACAGGCTTTTTCCTCTTGGCCAACCAAATTCCCAAAGATAAAAGCAGAACACCAAGACTGCAAAAGATGAATGGTAAAATGGCGAAACCAGTCAATGCAACAATCACACCCATAAAAATCAATGTAGCTGAACCGCTATAGTCTGCTGGAATCTCAACTGCCTCAACAGACGTGATGCCTCGCATGGAAAATGTCTGCGAACCAATAATGAATCTCGCGTTTGTAACAGCGATGTCATCGTTCTGAAAAAATGTAGTTTCTTTGTCCATTCAGAAACGATGCCTAACATTTTAGTAAAAAGGTTACATTCTTGTCAATCAATATTGTACCCGGCACAAAGGGAAAGGAAAGCGTCCGCATGGGCGGTCTTGTAGCGACAGGATCATTGAATTTGGGAGTGCGGATTTTGGATTGGGAAACGGGGGCTGGACGGAGTGCAAAAGTTGCCGATCTGGAGATCGGCGTTACCGGGTGTGGCGGGATTGTGATCGCCTTTGGGGAACCCGCAGGCGGGCATGCGCGGCAACTTAAGAATCCTAATTTGCTGGAAAACAAATAAATGCGAACGTCGAACATCGAACATTGAACGTCCAACGTCGAATGGGAATTCAGGTGATCGATCTACGCTCCAACCGGCCGGGATTTACTTCGACGTTCAACGTTCGATGTTGAATGTTCGACGTTCG
>CAITSE010000180.1 GCA_903894975.1 uncultured Lentisphaerota bacterium | reverse complement strand
CGGATGAGGCGCTGGCGAGATGACCACGCGTTGGACCGCCGGCGCACTTCGCAACTCCTGGCTGTTCAAACGGAAACGGGTCGAAGACCCTCTCCAGAGGGGCTCGGGGAGATGCGAGAACGGCATCTCCCCGATTCTTTACGGCCGGGCGAGAAGGCGGGAGTAGAAGGTTTCGAGGGCGGGGCCGACCAGGTTCATGCCGAAGCGAGCTTCCGCCTCGCGGCGGGCATTGGCGCCGAGGGCGCGGCGGCGCGGCGGGTTTTGCAGCAGTTCCAGCCAGGCCGCGGCCAGGGCGGCGGGGTCTTCCCGGGGCACAATCAGGCCGGTGGAGTCGTGCGGGCAGATTTCGGGGAGCATGCCGAAGTCGGGCAGGACACAGGGCACGGCCAGGGCCATGGCCTCGCGCACGGCCCGGGCGGTGCCGTCGAACCCGGGCATGAGCAGCGTGAAAAGATCGAGCGCGGCCAGGATGTCGGCGTAATCGTCAATGCGGTACCCGGTGAGAATCAGGCGGTCGCGGATGCCGAGCGCCTCGGCGGGTTCGATGACCGTCTGCTGCATCTGGCTGGAGCGGCCGATGACCACGAAACGAGCCTCCGGCAGCTTGTCCAGAAGCTGTTTCGCCGCGGCCATGAACAGGTCCATGCGCCGGTATTTCTGGTAGCGCCCGACAATGCCGATGAGCGGGGTCTCCGGCGTGACGCCGAACTCGGCGCGGAGATTTTTCCAGGTCCGGTCCGGCCGGAAGCGTTCCAGGTCCACGCTCATGGGCTGGAGCCCGGTGCATGCCTCCGGCAGACGGAAGCGGCGGGCGTACTCGGCGCGGAATTTCTCGGTGAACATGAGCCAGCCGTCGGTGAGTTGGCGGAGTTGGAGGCGGTAGCCGAGATTGGCCGGGAGCACCTCGCGACTGTGCAGGGTGCGGACGAGCACGGGGGCGCGGCGGCCGAGGAGCTTGGCGCAGAGGGCGCCCTCGACGTGGTCGTGATTGAGATGCATGTGGACGATGTCGAAACGCTCGCGGCGGAGAAAAGCCGGGAGTCGGAGCATGTCGCGCAGGGTTGGCAGCGGCCGCAGATAGCGGTTGAGCGCGAACTCGCTGGTGGCCGGCACGCCCAAGTCCCGGGCCTTGGCGCCCACGCTCTCGCGGTTGGCATGGGCGTCCGGGCTATGCGCCAGCAGAACCTCGTGGCCGCGCTCGCGCAGGGCGGCGCACATCTGCACCACCGGCTCCGCGGGGCCGGTCCATTTCCAATCGCTGTAAAGGTGCAGAATTTTCATGGGCGGATTAGGATACTTTCGAGAAATAAGAATACAACCGCCGGCGGTATAGTACAGCTTATGCCCTTTTACGAATATCTCTGTCCCCGCTGCAACCGGATTTTCAGCTTTTTCTCGCACCGGGTGAATCCGGCGGAAACGCCGCCCTGCCCCAAGTGCGGCGGGAAGAAGTTGAAGAAGCTGCTGTCCCGGTTCGCCGTGCTCGGGGCCCAGCGCAAGTCCACGGGACCGGCGGCGGCATCCGGGCCGGAGGATGCGGAGACCGGTGGCGGCACCATGGACCGGATCGGGCAGAAAATGGACGACCCGCGCCTGGCCGGCGCCATGGACCGGCTGATGCAGGAGGCCGGCAGCCTGGACGAGTCCGACCCGCGCCAGCTCGGCCGGTTCATGCGCAAAATGGCCGAAGTCTCGGGTGAACCGGTGGACCGGAACCTGGAAACCGCCATCCGCCGCCTGGAAAAAGGGGAGGACCCGGAGGCCATCGAGGCGGACATGGGCGACGTCCTCGACGGCGAAGGCGCCCCCGGCGGCCGCGGCGAACCCGCGATGGATGAAGGCACCTATTCGTTCTGACGGAAGGTCAGGGGTGGAATTCGCCCACCCCGCCCCCCCCGGCGGGCATGCGCGTCAAATAAATCGAACGTCGAACATTCAACATCGAACGGTGAACGTCGAAGGAAAACCTGGCCGGTTTAAACGTAGAGTTATCGCATGACTTCCAATTCGACGTTGGACGTTCAATGTTCGATGTTCAACGTTCGTGTCTTGTCCTGATATACGTTGACACTTGTCAGAGGAAGGACAGGTGTTCAATGAGTACTGTGATGCGTTACAGTGAGGCGTTCAAGTTGCAGGTGATCCGCGAGGTTGAGAGCGGCCGTCAT
>CAITSE010000179.1 GCA_903894975.1 uncultured Lentisphaerota bacterium | reverse complement strand
GACGTTCGATTTTTTCCTTAAGTTGACGCGCATGCCCGGAGGGGGCGGCATAACCGGCAACCGCACCCACCACCACCCCAATGTCGCCCCTTCGGGGCTTCAATCCTTATTTCTTTTCCCTGTCCTGGGGCTCACGCCCCAGGCTACTCACTACCGCCCCGCCGGGGCTCCAATCCAAAACGGTCACTTCATGAAATACGATCTCGTGGTTTGCGGCGCCGGGCCCGCGGGCGCCGCCGCCGCCATCACCGCCGCCCGCAACGGCCTGAAAGTCTGTCTGGTCGAACGGGACGGCTGCGCCGGCGGCATGGCGACCTCGGCCCTGGTCAATCCCTGGATGGGGCATTGGTTCTGGAGCCCGGAGAAAAAACAGTGGCTCTCCCTGGGCGGCGGCTTTTTCAACGAGATCGTCCGGGAGATGCGGGCCGTCCACGCCGTCGGCGCGGCGCTGAACTCGGCCGCGTTCGACGAGGAGCAGCTCAAGTGCGTCTACGACCGCCTGCTCCGCGACGCCGGCGTGGAGGTCCTCTATCACGCCCTGGTGACCGGGGTCCGGCGCAAGGGCAGAACGCTCGACCGGATCGTGGTCGAAGGCAAGGGCGGACGGCAGGAAATCACCGGAACTTCGTTCATCGACGCCACCGGCGACGGCGACCTGGCGGACCTGGCCGGCTGCGAGGCCGCCGTGGGCCGCCCCCAGGACGGCCTGACCCAGGCCATGACCCTGAGCTTCCGCCTGGCCAATGTCAACAAGGCGCCGCTGCTCGCCACCGGCGACCTGGCCAAGGCCCGGGCTCTGGTCGACACGTATTTCCAGGCGGCCCGCGCCAACGGCTCCCTGGACTATCCCCACCGGGATTTCATCCACTTCTACGACTACCCGCGCCCAGGCGTGCTCCATTTCAACATGACCCGGATCAACCAGGTCTCAGGGTTGTCCCTCCGGGATCTTACCAAGGCGGAGATCGAAGGCCGCCGTCAGGCCGCCCTCATTTCCGACTGGCTGATCCGGACTGTCCCGTATTTCAAAGACGCCTATCTGGCGAAACTGGCCGCCCACGTCGGGGTGCGCGAGACGCGCCATGTCCAGGGACAGTATTTCATGACCCACGAGGATGTCGCCAGCGGCCGGAAATTCCCGGACGGCATTGCCCGGAGCGCCTACATCATCGACATCCACTCCCCCGTCGGCTCCGGCTTCGACCACGAGGTCAAGGGCACCAAAGGCGAGGCCAAGCAATCCTATGCGCCGCCGGTTGGCGACTATTACGAGGTTCCCTTCCGCTCGCTCGTGCCGTTGGCCGTGGACAATCTTCTGGTCGCCTGCCGCGCTCTTTCCGCCAGCCATGCGGCCTCCGCCGCCGTGCGGGTCATGGCCACCATGATGGCCGTCGGCGAAGCCGCGGGCCTGGCCGCCGCCCTGATCCGCACGAAAAAAACGACCTTCCCCGAACTCGACGGCGAGGAAATCCGCGCCCGCCTCCCCTACCTCGACCGGGAACCGGAAGAGTTCTGACCGCCGGGTTTTCCTTCGACGTTCAACGTTCGATGTTGAATGTTCGACGTTCGATTTATTTGACACGCATGGCCTTCGTGGGCCACGCTTAACCCGGGAAAGTCCCGGTACCGGGACTTTTATGCAACCGTTTTATGATCAATTGATTCCATCGTAAAAAAACCGAACCGGTTGCCGGTCGAAACCGCGTCCCGGGCCGGATCGTCATCCCCGTCCCCGCACCCGCCCCATCCGCAAAAATCCGTGCCATCCGCGGTAAAAAAATCAGAAAAACCCGTTTCTCCGCAGATTTCGCAGATTGGGTTTTAACCGCTAACGATCGCTAACGTTCCGCTAATCGGTCCGGGAATTTGTCAGCGCAGATTAGCGAAAGTCAGCGGTTAAACAGAAGGGGATTCGCCGGTCGTCGCGGCCGGCGGGGTCACGGCTTCGATGCCGGCGTAGGGGATGCGCATGCGCTGGAGGGTGCCGTCCGGGAGGCGGATCTGGGTGCCGGCGAATTCCGGTTTCACTTCCAGTATCTCCACCACTTGCAGGACCACTCCGCGCAGGCGGATTTCGCACGGAGTGTCCGCGCTCACCTTCCCTGCCGCTGCCAACTCCTGAAAAAAGGCCTTATTCCAGACCAGGCCCACTCCGGCCGCGGCCGCGGCGACCGCCTCCTCCTGCGCCTCCTGCTCCGCCTCTTCGGCGGCAACCGTTCCGGCGTCGTCCTCCGTGATCTCATTCAGGGCCGCCAGCTCCTCCGGATTGAATCCCGGCGCAGGCTTCATGAGGAACCAGACCCCGAGCGGATACACGACGGGAAGCAGCAGGCCCAGCAGCCAGTGCCGTCCCGGCTGATGGCCGCGACCCTCGGCGGCCTGGGCGCCCAGGCCGGCCGCGCCGATCCACAGGGTCAGCCCGGCCAACACCAGCACGGTCTCCAGCACCGGCGGCGGCGTCTGGAGGAAGTGTTCCACAATTTGCAGAAGCAGATTTAAGGTCTTCATAGGAATACTTTTAAAGCGAACATTGAACATTCAACGTCGAACATCGAACGTCGAATTTTGAATTTTGAATGGGCCAAACCGAGTTGGACGTTCAACGTTCGATGTTCAATGTTCGACGTTCGTTTTTCAGGACAAGGCCGCGGATACTATACGGTCACTCTCGCGGGACCGGGAGCGCGACCGGAACCGGCGGCAACGGAGGCAACGGTGACGGCGGCGCGGGGGCCGGCTCCAGGGGCGCCGGGCGCAGCCAGTCGGGCGGCACGGCCTGGTCGCGGGCGTTCACGGAGTATTCCGGGATCATCCGCACCAGGCGCAGACCGAGCATGTTGCCGAAAGACTCGGCGCCGAGCCGGGCGCGGGTGGCGGAGCGGCAATCGGCGACGTCCGCATGCCAGGTGCCGCCGCGGATGTTCCGGCACAATTCCCAGGCGATCCGTTTTGGATCATTTTCGTCCTGAACGGGTTCCAGGGCGGGGTCATAGGGCTGATATTTGTCCTGGCACCATTCCCAGACATTGCCGTGCATGTCATGGAGGCCCCAGGCGTTCGGCAGGCGCCGGCCGGGCAGGTTGGGGCAACTGTCGTTGTTGCCAATGAAATCGGCGAAAAAGCGGAGCCGGGCGGGATCGTCGCCAAAGCACCAGGCCGTGCGTGTCCCGGCGCGGCAGGCATATTCCCACTCCTTCTCCACCGGCAGGCGGTAGGTGCCTTCCGGGACTCCTTCTTTCTTACAGAGGGCGTTGGCGAACTCCACGCACTGGTACCAGTTGACCTCCTCCACCGGGCGGACGGCTTCCCGGAAAAAGGACGGGTTCGCATCCCGGCCCAGGATGGCGATCCACTGGGCCTGGGTGACCTCGAACCGGCCCATATAAAACGGCTGGTAGATGGTCACGGCATGGGCGGCCTCCCCTTCCCAGCGCCCCTTTTCACCGGCGGGGCTGCCCATGATGAAAGAGCCGGGCGGCACCAGGCGGAAGCGCATGCCGATGGAATTCTCCACTTCCAGCGGCAGCCCGGAGCGGGTGGCCAGCGCCACCTGCCGGGCCTGCGCCTCGGCGCTGCCGGGGGCCAGGCCGGCGGGGTTGGGCAGCAGCGCGGCGGCGACCGCCTTCAGCCCGGGCATGACCACCGCCGGCTCGCTGGACGCCGGCATAGGGCGGCTCCCGGGCGGCATGACCGGCGGGGCGGCGACCAACCCGGCCGGCGTGGGCAGCAACCGGCCCGGCACCGGCTTTTCCTTGAAAAAGACATACTGGACGATGGCCGCAAGCAGAAACAACTGGATGATGACCAGGGCCAGGTGGAACGGCGTCAGCCGCCGCCACCACGGCGCCTGGTCATGCCCCGGCGGCGGCACCAGGCGGAAGCGGCCGCGCCGCCCCTTCTCGGTGGTCACCGGCAGGCGGATCGTCACCCGGGCATGAGAAGCCTTTTTGTCGCCGTCCTGAGCCATACCCCACCGGTTCACCGTTTCCGCCACAGGTACCAGGCGCCCCAGAGGGTGAAGACCACGGTAGGGACCGCGCCGGCCAGGATAGGCGGCAGCAGCCCGACCTTGCCCAGCCACACCGCCATCTGGCTGAAGAAATAAAAACCGATGAGCAATCCCACGGCCAGGGCAAACCCCCGAAGCCGGCTGCCGCCCTGGGGGCTGACGGAAAGGGAGATGCCGAATAGCGCCGCCCCGAGACAAGACAGCGGGAACACACCACGGAACCAAATCGCGGTGCGGAAAACGTCGCGGGTGCTCTTCGGCAGGTCCGGGTTGACCCGCAAGATCCGCAGCATGTCGCGGATGTTCAGGCGGTCCGCCGGCTTCATGCTGGAAAGAATGTCCTTGGGCGAATCTCCGCGGGCGGCGATCTCCAGTTCCGCCACCGGTTCGCCGGCGCTGGCCGGCAGCAGCCCCTCCTCATCATACGCCGCCTTCACCACCGTGCGCAGAACCCACATGCCGCGGACATAGACCGCCTTTTCCGCCCGGGCCTCCCATTCCGCCCGGCCATCCTCCCGGTACTGGCGAAGCAGGACGCCCACCTGCTCGCCATCACGGTCGAACCGTTCGAACAACCATTCACGATGACTGCGGCTGCTCTTGAACACCAGGATGTTCGGCTTCAGCAACTGGCGGCGGAGCCGTTCGGCCGGTTTTTCGGTCAGGTCCCGGAACAATTCGTCCGCCTGTTCCGTACAGGAGGCGGCCAAACTCTCGTTCAGCCAGTAGGAGACGCCGGTAAAGAGCGCGGCGAAGATCCAGACTGGCAGGAAGGCGCGGGCCATGGAAACGCCGCAGGCCCGCACCGCCGTGAGCTCATGGTGCCGGGAAAAATTGCTGATCAGGTAACCGGCGGAAAGCAGGATGGCAATGGGAAAGATCAGCACCAGGTTCGCCGGCTGCCGCAGCAGGAAATAGCGCATGACCCCGAAGGTCCCGGCGTCGGCTCCCACCAGGTCCTGGAGCACGTCGAACAGGTCGAGGATCACAAACAGCAGCGTGAACCCGGCCAGACAGCAGAACAGCGGCACGGCATACTCGCGCGCCACATACCAGAACAGGATGCGGGAGGTGCGGCGGGAAGGGGTCAGGTCAGCGGCAGGCATGAGTGCTCCGGGGCTTCGCCTGAATAATTCACGAACATTGAATGTTGGACGTTCGTATTCAATGAGGAATCAACTTGATTTGAATCGCTTCATGAACGGATAAGCTCTCAGGATTCCGAAACCAGGCGGGTGCGGACGACCCGGACCCCCGCCAGCCAGTCGGCCGGGGTGCGCCAGCCCGGGAGCAGGGCTGCGACCAGCGGCGACATCCATCCCGTCAGCAAGGTGGCGCAGGCGACGACAAAGGCCCGGCCGAACCAGACCTCGCGTCCGTCCATCCGGCAGATCATGAGCCCCCACCACCACTGTCCCGGCGTCTGTCCCCGCAGACCATAGCTGGTGGTGAGCCCAAGCAGCCCCACTCCCCAGGCCATGCCGGCCACGACCATCCCGGCATACGGATCATGCGTCAGCAAGTTCCGGAAGACTTCCTCCACCCCCGGCGCCAGCAGCGCCAGCAGCAGCAGCAAAACCGCCAGATCCGTCAGCCCGGCCACCAGCCGCAGCCCCGCCGACGCCGGCGTGTATTCGAACCTCTCTCCCCCGAGACGGTTGGTGAATGCCCACACCGCGGCCGGCTCACCCCGGCGCTGGCGAAGCTTGGCCGAAAGAGTAGTAGCTCCCGGCACTTGCATTTTCCGGGGACGTAATGAATATTCCACAGGTATGAAGAATCCTCCGAAAAAAAATCCGCCCACGCCGCTTGCACAAAAGCCAAGCCTCGGTAACATACACACCGAAAAAAAAAGGAAAACCGGGCGCCGCACCGGCGCGGCGGAGCCTCCAGCGTCCATGATCAATGATTATCCCAAAGATCTGAAATACACGCCATCCCACATCTGGGTGAAGACCGAAGTCAGGGGCAACAAGAAGTTTGCCTGGGTCGGCATCACCGAGGAATTGGCGAACCGGCTGCGCGAAATCCTGAGCATTGACATGCCCATGGTCGGCGATGAACTGGAGATGGACGCGCCCTGCATCCACATCCACCGCCCCACCAGCATCTACGAAATGAATTCCCCCCTCAGCGGCCGCGCCACCACCATCAACAAGGATGTGCTCGACACGCCCCGGCTGATCGCCCTGGCTCCGTACAAGCACTGGTTCTTCTGCATGGAATACGACGACGACGAGGAACTGGACCTGCTCCTCTCCGCCCACCAGTATGCGGCCCATCTTGACAACCTGTGACCAGGCGGAAACTCCTTTTTAACAGACAGGCTCTTGCAGAAGTCCCCCCAGAGTAGGGTTCAGGGTTCAGGGTTCAGGGTTTCTGTCAGGAAGCAGAAGAGCGGACGTGCAACACGCTCTTGATCCAATGGATGCGTCTTCGTCAGTCCTGAACCCCGAACCCCGAACCCTGAACCCTGAACCCTGAACCCTTTACTGCCAGACGATTCTGTCGCCGCCCCCGGAGCCGCTGTTGACCGATTCCGTCCCGCCAACCGTCTCCGCCCGACCCGCCGTCCCTCCCGGATTGTGGCCCGCCCTCCGGCGTTGTTTCCGGGCCGGCCTGGCCGCGGCCTTGCTCTTCCTCCTCGCCGCCGGCACCCAGGCCGGCGGCATGGTGCCCTGGTGGTGGCAGCCGCCGCTCGCCGCCTGGATCCCGCTGCTCCTGGCCGCTGCCGCCGCCGCCGCGCTCCCCGCCGCCGGCAACGGCCCGCGCGAGCGGCGACAGGCCTTCAAGGTCAAGATCCCCGCGCTCCTGGCCGCCGGCTGCTTCCCCTTCATCCACTGGTGGCTCCGGCACCCGGACCAGCCCTACCTGGCCGTCTGCGCCATGACCGGGTTCGCCGCCGGACTCTGGTTCCTGTTCGAAGCCGCTGGTTATCTGATGATTACCGCGCGGCTCGCCGGTTCCCCCGCCGCCGCCCAGGCCGCCCGCACCCTCCGCCTCCTGTTCTACTACGCCGCCATCCTCCCCTTTGCCGTGGTTCTGGTCATTTTCCTCTGGTGCTGCGCCGCCTGGCGGCTGCCCGAACTGACGGCAACCCTGGATCCTCTCACGGCGCCCCTGCGTTTCACCGGGGAACAACGCTACTCCCTGTTCGGCATCATGCTGCACCCGCCCCCCATGAGCACCGGCGACCTGCCCCGCTACTTTTTCGGCGTCCCCGCCCAGATGCATTCCAGCCTGCTCGGCTACGGCCTCCCGACGGCGCTCTCCCAGTTCCTGATCAACACGCTCCGCCTCTTCGAAATGGCCATCCTCGGCGGGCTCCTGGGCATTCTGGCCTGGAACGAACGGCTCGCCTCCCGGCTGGCCGCAAAATGGCGGAGTGAAATTTGACATTCAAAATTTGAAATTCGGCCGGAGGACAACGGAGTCGCCGATCCTTAACTTAAAAAATCCACACAGAACCGCGCACGTAAGTAAGCGGACTTTCCCGGTCACCCAATTCAAGAGCAAAAAAAGTCCGCTTGGTTACCCGCGCGGTTCTGACCAGCCAACCGCCAAGGCCCGAATGTTCAGGAGCCGGCCCATTCTCTCATGAATCATCCAGGCTGAGACGATTTCTCTTTTCTTCTCCCCCAAATTTCCAATTTCAAATTTCTAATTTCATCCCCACAACCCGCAAACTCCCCGGAACCCCCGCCAATGCACACCCAGATCATGGTCGCCCTCGACGTCGACACCCTGGACGAGGCCCGCGCCCTGCTCAAGAGCATTGGCCCCGACGTCCTCTGGTTCAAGGTCGGCAAGCAGCTCTTCACCCGGCATGGCCCCGATGCCGTGAGCTTGCTCAAGGCCGCCGGGAAAAAAGTTTTCCTCGACCTCAAGTTCCATGACATCCCCAACACCGTCGGCCAGGCCGTGCGCTCCGCCGCTTTCCTGGGCGCCGACCTCACCAACGTCCACGCCGGCGGCGGCCCCGCCATGCTCGAAGCCGCCGCCCGCGCCGGCCGCGAAGCCGGCATTCAGGTCATCGCGGTGACCGTGCTCACCAGCCTGGACGCCGCCCAGCTCCAGGCCGTCGGCGTCAACATCCCCCCCGCCGACCAGGTCGCCCGCCTCGCCCGTCTGGCCAAAACCGCCGGACTCCAGGGCGTGGTCTGCTCCGCCCGGGAAATCACCCTGATGCGCCAGACCTTCGGCCCGGACTTCCTCCTCGTCGTCCCCGGCATCCGCCCCGCCGGCAGCGACCTGGGCGACCAAAAACGGGTGATGACCCCGCGCCAGGCCACCGAGGCCGGCGCCGATTTCCTCGTCATCGGCCGCCCCATCACCGGCGACCCCGACCCCGCCGCCGCCGCCGCCCGCATCCTCCGGGAAATCGCAGGAGCGTAACCCGTCGAAATGTAGGAACGTGGTTGCACCACGTTTCCCGCGGCACCGCCACAGACCGCGACGTCGAACCTTCCGGCACCCGCCCGGGGAATTCTGCCAACGCCGCGAACCGGAACAACGCACCGGAACACGGGCGGCACGCCCGTGCCTACACAACCCGCTGTACAATAACCATTAGTAATTATACGTAAAAGTGTTATGGATATTTACTACGGCGGGTACACCGCCGACAACCCCGTTAAAAACCTCTTTTTTTGCCGCAAAAGAACGCAAAGATCGCAAAGAAAACGGGGAATCGCCACTCTTTGTGCTCTTTGTGTTCTTTGTGGCTAAAGCGGATTCCACATTTTTTCCACCCCGCTTTCCTTCGTGACCTTCGCGGCCTTCTGTTCAAGAACGGTAGCTTGGAACCGGCCCGAACCGGATTACGTTTTCCCCTCACACCCGCGCCGGCCCGTCCCCGGCCGCCCGCCTTCTTAAGGAATCCATGTCATGTCCAACTCCCAGACCCTTCTCGTCACTGGCGGCGCCGGTTTTATCGGCGGCAATTTCGTGCGCCTATTGCTGGCGACCGAGCCGGATGTGCGCATCGTCAATCTGGACGCCCTCACCTACGCCGGCAACCTCGCCAGCATCCGCGACTGCCTGGAACAGCGCCACCACACCTTTGTGCGCGGCGACATTGCCAATGCCGAACTCGTCCGCCATCTGCTCCAAGGGCACAAAATCACCGGCATCATCAACTTCGCCGCGGAAAGCCACGTTGACCGTTCCATTACCGGCCCCAAAGTCTTCATCGACACCAATGTCGGCGGCACCCTGAATCTGCTCTGGAACGCCCGGGAATGCGGCGTCAAACGCTTCCTCCAAGTCTCCACCGACGAAGTCTACGGCTCCCTTGGCGACTCCGGCTATTTCCGCGAGGACACCCCGATCAGCCCCAACTCCCCCTACAGCGCCAGCAAGGCTTCCGCCGACCATCTCGTCCAGGCCTTCCACCACACCTATGGCCTGGACACCGTCATCACCCGCTGCTCCAACAATTACGGCGCCTGGCAGTTCCCCGAAAAAATGATTCCCCTCATGATCCGCAACGCCATGGCCGACAAACCGCTCCCGGTCTATGGCGACGGCCTCAACGTCCGCGACTGGCTGCACGTCCTCGACCACTGCCGCGCCATCTGGACCGCTTTCTCCAAAGGCCGCGCCGGCCAAGTCTACAACGTCGGCGGCAACAGCGAAAAAACCAACCTCGACGTCGTCCACACCATCCTCCGCGGCCTGGGCAAGCCCGACTCCCTGATCTCCTTCGTCAAGGACCGCCCCGGCCATGACCGGCGCTACGCCATTGACGCCGGCAAGATCCGCCGCGAACTCGGCTGGGAACCGCAGATGAAGTTCGAATCCGGCATCCGCGACACCATCGCCTGGTACCAAGCTAACCGCGCCTGGATGGATGAAGTCACTTCCGGCGATTACCAGAAATATTACGACCAGATGTACGGCAAGCGCGGCCAGGCCTGACCTGGCCGCCGCCCGCACATCCCGCCGCCCCATGGGACCTATGGGATCGCGCGCCGCCGGTAAAGAATCCGTCATGCCGTACGATCCCGCCTCGCGCGCCACCGGCGCGCAAGCGGTTTCTCCCTGGCCGGGTATGGTATGGACAAGCTTCATCCGCGCATCGGACTCCTCTTCAACGTTGGACGTTCGATGTTCAACGTTCGACGTTCGATTTTTTCCCGTTGACACGTCTGCCTGCCATAGGCATCCCGCAAGGCCGCCCCATGCAGATCCTGCTCTCCCTGCCGCCCACCATTGTCCCGCACTTCGCCAAGCTTGAGGGAAAGCCGCTGCCGCAATGGGTGCCCGCCTGCGATCCGCCCGGCGGCAAACTCGGTTCCGGCGGCGGCACCGCCCACCTGCTGGCCGAAGCCTGGCGGCGGACGGGAAAAAACCGCCGTTTCACCGACTGGCTGATCGAGTCGCGCAAGCTCATGATCCACGCCGGCGGCATGAGCCGGCGCCTGCCCGCCTACGCCGCCGCCGGCAAAAACCTCATGCCCGTCCCCGTCTTCCGCTGGTCCCGCGGCCAGCGCCTGGATCAGACCCTGCTCGACCTGCAGCTCCCGCTCTGCCGCCGCCTGCTCGAAGCCGCGCCCGCCGGCGCCGCCGCCATGGTCGTCAGCGGCGACGTCCTGCTCACCGCCGCCCCCGAACTGCCGCCGCTGCCTCAGGCCGACGTAGTCTGCATCGGGCTCTGGGTCGAAGCCCAACAGGCCAGCCACCACGGTGTTTTTTTCTGCCCCCGCCAAGCCCCGGAAACCCTCGCGTTCTTTCTGCAAAAACCTGAACCCCGGCGCATCGCCGAACTTTCCCAAGGCCACCTGTTCCTGGTGGACACAGGAGTCTGGCTGCTCAGCGCCCGGGCCGTGGACGTGCTGATGCGAAAATGCGGCTGGGACGCGCGCCGGCAACAGTTCCGCCAGGGCCGCGTGAAACCCTATGAACTCTACGCCGAATTCGGCCTCGGCCTCGGCGCCCGCCCCGCCAAAACCGACCCGGAAATCAACGCCCTCACCACCGCCGTCGCCGCCCTGCCCGACGGACACTTCTACCATTTCGGCACCAGCCGGGAACTGATCCAAACCTCCGCCCTCCTCCAAAACCTGGTCCTGGACCAGCGCGAAACCCAGGCCGCCGCCACCCGGCTGCACCCGGACCGTTTCATTCTCAATGCGGAGTTCGCCGCGGAACACCCGGCTTCCCTGCGCAACCTCTGGATCGAAAATGCCGCCGTCGGCCCCGGCTGGAAACTCAGCCGCGACCATGTCATCACCGGCGTGCCAGACAACGACTGGGATCTGGAACTCGCCCCCGGCCAATGCCTGGACCTCGCCCCCGTCAGCGGCGGCGGCTGGTGCCTTCGCGCCTACGGCATGGACGACCCCTTCCGCGGCGCCGTCGCCGCTCCCGCCACGCTCTGGCTCGGCCGCCCCGCTGGCGCGTGGTTCGCCGAACGCGGCATCACCCTGAAGCAGGCCGGCATCGCCCCGGACACCGACCTGCAGGAAGCCCCGATCTTCCCCGTGCTCACCGCCAAGAAACGGCTGGCCGACGACGCCTTTGTCCAATGGCTCTTCCGCCCCGCCGCCAGCGCCCGGGAACAGGCCCGGCACCGCGCCGCCTGGCTCAAAACGCGCCGGCTCTCGGCCCGCGAACTCGGGGAAAAAGCCGACCTCCCCCATCTCTACGCCACCCGCCGCCACCGCCTCGGCCGGGCCCTGCAGCCCCTGGCCGGACATCACGCCCGCGGCCTGTTCTACAACCTCGACCTCGCCGCCACCGCCGCCCTCTACGCCGCCGCCGGCGGCGAACTCCCCGGACCGCCGCCGATCACGCAGGCCGACGTCATGCTCCGCGTCCAGGAACGCATGTTCCGCGCCGCCGTCCTCCGCCGCCGCGGCGAACTGGCCTGGG
>CAITSE010000178.1 GCA_903894975.1 uncultured Lentisphaerota bacterium | reverse complement strand
GGGTTTTCCTTCGACGTTCAACGTTCAATGTTGAATGTTCGACGTTCGATTTTTTCCTTAAGTTGACGCGCATGCCTCCAGGGGGTTCGGGGGATGGGAGGATGCCATCCCCCGACACACATGGAGCGGTTTAGCGCGGTTCGTCTTCGCGCAGGAGTTTTTGAAAGGCGGTCATGTCTTCGCGGGACTTGATTTTACCATCTCCGATATGGAAGACGAAGCCTTTGCCGCCCAGGTTCTTGACGATTGTGCGGGCGCCGGCGGAACTGACGAAGAGCTGGCAGAGCTTGCCGCCGTCACGGATCCGCTTGAGCAGCGGCAGCCATTCGGCCGGGGGCGGCATGCCGTCGCCGGGGATCCATTGGATGCCGCGCAACCGTTCGATCCCGATCAGATGATCCAGGTGCGGAATCTGCCCTTTGCCGTCCAGGTGATAGAATCCGTGGTCAAGCACAGCGCAGCAGGCGGTCAGGTCCGGCACCACGAACTGTGCGAAGTGCTCCGGCGAGATCATGTAGGCGAAGTCCGACTGCATCATGTAGCAGCGTCCCGGCGACCAAATGGCGGCCCAGGGCGCGGTGCCGCGGCCGGCCTGGTGGATAACGGCGTGCAGTTCGTCATAATAACGAATCCAGAGTGCAGAAATCTCCCGGCAGAGACGGTCCACCTCCTCCGGGCAGTCCAGCAAGTCCATGAGCAGCTTTTCGGAAGACCGCAGCGAGGCCAGGATGTCCAGGTTCCCGCCGAGGTCCGTGTGCCCGATAACCGCGCGGTCACCGAGTTCGGCCACGCCGAGGCGGGTGATCTCCATGACGCGCTTCAGCCAGATATTCTCCGGATCATAACGCAGGTGCATGTCCTTCAGTTCCACATCCTGTGCTGGCTCGAACCAGACCGTGTTCGGCTTGGGCACCACCCGGGAGCCCAGAAACCCGGCCACGATCCCGGGGCCGAAATTGATCCACCACTTCGGCACGGAATCCCCCAGGCATTCCATCCGGTCCAAGTTGCGGCGGTGCAGGTCTACGACCTCCGCCGCCGGCATGGTCAGCGGATAATTTGAGACAAACCCCTGGACCTTACCCTCAAGCTCAGGAGAGGCGGGATGCCAGTACTCGGCCATCACCAATGGTCGATCCAACTCCCCATTCCACCACTGCATCCAGGTGGCTTGGCTCCGCGCCCAGTCTTCGTTGGTGAACCGGATTTTGTCGAGATTGCTCATGGTTCGCGTGCTCCTTGTGTCAGAGGGTCTGTGGCCTGTGGTCTGTGGGCCCGTGGGGAAGCAGGGGGGAAAACCAAGGAGATTCTTCCGTCTTCCTCTTCACCACAAGCCCACAAGCCATAGACCACAGGCCTTTCCTTCTTGGCAAGTCCGTTTCATGTACTATGCTTCCTTTTCATGCAGGATTCTTCCCTAAAAACGTCAAAATCCTCCGCAAAACGCTCATCCCGGCCGGCGCGCCTGACCCCGGCGTCCGGGCCGCTGGACCGGACGGAGGTGCACCCGGCGGTCTACGATCCGTTCGACCTGCCCGACGATTTCCCCTGCCTCGCCCTGGGCGAGTTCCCCCTGAAGCCGGAGCCATTCAGCTACGTCCACAGCCATAACTGTTTTGAATTGAATTATTGCCGCACCGGCGGCGGCGTCGTGGCGACGGGCCGCAAGATCCTGCCCTTTGAGGCCGGCGACGCCATAGTCCTGCCCAGTGCCGAACTGCACATGGCCCGCGGCGACCGCGGCGCCGACTCCCGTTTCTGCGTGGTCCTGCTCGACCCTGACCGACTGCTCGCCCCGGAGGCCGTGGACGTGCCGGGGCTCGCTTTCCCCGTGCTCACCCATCCGGAGTTCGCCAACGTCATCCGTGGCCACGAACATCCCGACCTGGCCGGCCTGGTCCGGCTCATCTGGGAGGAGACCCGGGGCGGGCGTCCAGGGTATCGGGATGCGGTGTGCGGGTTGTGCCGCGCCCTGGCCGCACTCCTGCGGCGCCTGCCCGGCGCGACGGCGGCGGCCGGCGGCGGCGGCAACACCGCCGATTTGGAAGCCTGGCGGCGGCTCGCCCCGGCGTTGCGGCGAATGCTGCACGACCATGCCGCGGCGCTGGCTATGACCGAACTCGCCCGGAGCTGCCACATGAGCCCCGCCACCTTCCGGCGGCGCTTCCACGCCGCGGTGGGGCGGCCGCCGCTGCGGCACTTGACGCTCATCCGCATGCAGACGGCCCGGCGCCGGCTCGCGGCCGGGGACGCGTCCGTCTCCGAAGTGGCGCGCGAGGTCGGATACTCCGCGTTTTCCGCGTTTCACCGGCATTTCCGCCAGTTTGCCGGCTGCGCGCCCCGGGCCTGCCGACGCATTGCACTTTCCGCCAACGTGCAATAGATTGGCACAGGAGGTTTTCCCGGATTTCCCGGACCGGCGGCGGCCGACGTCGCCCGGAATACTTTCACCTCCGCGGTTTTCATCCCCGTTGCGGGACGGTTTTCCGGCCATGCGCTCCTCCATTAAAACCCTTTTTAAACGGCTCCGCCCCCGGGACACCGCGCGGGATTTCCGCCAGGCCCTGCTGCGCCATCTTTCCTTCAGCCTGGGCAAGGATCCCGCCTCCGCCACTCCGGAAGACCGGTTTCAGGCCCTGGCCCTGGCCGTGCGCGACCGCCTGATCCCGGGACTGCTCGCCGCCCGCCGGGCCTGCAGCGAGCAGGACGTAAAATGCCTCTACATCTTCTCCCTGGAATACGACCTCGGCCGGCTCCTGCAGCCGCACCTGCTCAACCTGGGACTGCGTGACACCGCGGTCGCCGCTCTGGAGGAACTCGGCCTGAATCTGGACGAACTCGCCGCGCTCGAACGCGAAGCCACCCTCGGCAGCGGCGGCCTCGGCCGCCTGGCCACCGACATCCTTGATTCTCTCGCCACCCTCGCCTTCCCCGCCGTCGCCTACGGCATTCTTTATGAGTACGGCCCCTTCCGGCAGGAAGTGCGCAACGGCTGGCAGCAGGAACATCCGTCGCACTGGCTTGACCTGCCCTCGCCCTGGCTCCTGCCGCGCCCGGAACTTACCGTGAAAGTCCCACTCAGCGGCCGGGTCGAGGACGGGTTCGACCGCGGCGGTGTCTACCATCCCGCCTGGAACAGCGCCCGCGTCGTCCTCGGCGAGCCCCAAGATCTCCCGATCTCCGGGTACGGCTCAGTCCAGGTCAATGTCCTGCGCCTGTTCAAGGCCCGCGCCGCCGCCGATTTCGAAGCTGCCATCGCCACCCCCGGCGACTACGGCCGCGAAATCCGCCGTAACCTCGCCGCCGCCACCATCAGCCGCGCCCTCTGCCCCGCCGACGGCTCCGATGCCGGCCTGGAGCTGCGCCTGACCCAGGAATATTTCCTCGCGGCCTGCGGCGTCCGCGACATCGTCCGCCGTTACCGCCGCCACCACACGGACTGGGACGCCTTCGCCGACCGCGTCGCCATCCAAATCAACCATTCCCACCCCGCGCTGGTCGTCGTCGAACTCCAGCGCTACCTGGTGGACGAGGCCGGGCTCGGCTGGGAAAAAGCCTGGGCCGCCGTCCAAAGCGCGTGCAGCGTTACCCTCCATGATCTCAAGGCCGAATCCCTGGAAGCCTGGCCGCTGCGCATCTTTGAACGGCTCCTGCCGCGCCACCTCCAGATCCTCTACGAACTCAACCACCGCTTCCTCGACCGGGCCCGGGAAGGTGGCGCCACTCCCGCCACGGTGGAGCGCCTCTCCCTGGTCGAGGAAAAGCCTGAACGACGCCTCCGCCCCGTCCATCTCGCCCTGCTCGGCAGCCACCGCACCCTCGCCGCCAACGGGATGCATTTGCGTCTGCTCCGCGAAGAAATCTTCCCGGATTTCGCCGCGCTTCATCCCGACCTCCTCCGCTGCATCCCCGGGGATGCCTCGCACCGCCGTTGGCTGCTCGGCGCCAATCCCGCCCTGGCCACGCTCCTGCGCCGGCACCTCGGCGACGGCTGGATCACCGCCCCCGACCAGCTCCAGCAGCTTCTGCTCCGGGCCGAAGACCCTGAATTCCATGACGAACTGCGCGCCGTCAAAGCCGCCAACCGCCAGCGTCTTTACGCCGCCCTCCCGACCTCCGTCCTGCCCCCGCTGCCGCCCGGGATGATGTTCACCCTGCGGGCCGGCAGCTTCCGTGAACACCGGCGCCACCTGCTCTCCCTGCTCGCCGCCGTCGATCGTTACCTCTCCCTGCGCGACAACCAGGACCACGCCGACGACGCCCCCCCGCGCACTTTTTGCTACGCCGGCCTGGCCGCCCCCGGAAACCCGTTCCAGAAGCTCCTCGTCAAGTTCGTCCATAACCTCGCCCAGACCGTCAATACCGACCGCCGTACCCGCGACCGGCTCCGTGTTCACTTCCTGCCGGATTTCCGCGCCGGCCTGGCCGAGATTCTTCTGCCTGCCGTAGACCTGGCCGAACAGCTTTCCCTCCCCGGCAGCGAACCCGCCGGCGGCGGCAACACGGTGTTCGCTCTCAACCACGTCCTCATCCTCGGCTCCCCCGACGGCGCCAACCTGGATTTCCGCGACCTTACCGGCCCCGACGTCCTCTTCCTCTTCGGCCTCACCCGCGAACAGACCGCACAACTCCGCGACAGTGGCCTCTACGCCCCCCGCGCCTGCGTCAGCCAATCCCCCCGCCTGGCCCGAGTCCTCGACGCCATCCGTGGCAACCTCTTCTCTCCCGGAGAAAAAGATCTTTTCGAACCCATCCTCCAGCACCTGCTCGACGACGGCGATCCCTGGTTCATCCTCGCCGACTTCGACGCCTACCTCGCCGCTCAGGACGCCGCCGGACGCATTTTCCAGGATGACCCCGCCGGCTGGCAGCGCCGCGCCGTCCTCGGCCTGGCCCGGTCCGGACTCCGTTCCAGCGACCAGGCGGTGCGCGAATACGCCGTCAACGTCTGGGATCTCCCCCCGCTCCCGGACGCTCCCAAACCGGGCGCCTGACCCCAAAGGTCGACCCCAACGTTCAGATATCCGCAGAAAGACACGGTTGCACCCGCCACTCCTGCGCCTACATTCCTGCACCCGAACAAGTGAAATTTGAAATTCGATAGTTAAAACGTGGCGAACCCTCCCAGCACACCACAACCAGCTTAACAGAAGACGCTAATCCTTTTCTCCGCGTCTTTGCGCCTTCTGTTCAACTCCGGATCCTTATGATCCTCGGCGTCGGCATTGACATTGTTGAAATGGAACGCATCCGCAAGGTGCTGGAAAAGCACGGCGAGGCGTTCCTCAAGCGCGTCTTCAACCCTGAAGAGATCGCCCTTGCTCCCGGCGGGCCGGGCGACACCGCGTTCTACGCCGGCCGCTGGGCCGCCAAGGAAGCCGTCTCCAAAACCCTGGGCACCGGCATCGGCGCAGACTGTGGCTGGACCGACCTGTGCATCCTCCGCCTCCCCGGCGGCGCCCCCGTGCTCGAACTGCGCGGCGACGGCGCGGCCACCGCCCGCCGGCTCGGCATCGCCCGCATCCACATCAGCATCAGCCACATCAAAGACACCGCCTGCGCCATGGCCGTCGCCGAGGGCGAGCAGCCCTGACCGTCCCGTGCTATGGTATTCCGAACCCGGCCGGCCAACGCTGGTGGCACATTTTTGCACCGGTTGCGCTTGACGTGTCGAAACAAAATTGTTCCAAAAACCCGTGACACCATCACCGATTCCCGTAAAAAACGGATTCATCTCTTTTCATTCCATTACGTTACGCGTTCACACCCTGGGCTGGCACCGCCCATGCTTCTCCCGTTGCCGACCCTTTGCCGGAATGTCCGCAAACCCGACGCGGGACTGGAACTCCCGGAACGGGCACCCGGACCGTCACCACCAAACCCAACCCTCCAAGGGAGCCTCCCCATGTCGTGTAATTGTTGCCAGGAAACCCGGCAGTCGCTGCCGGAAATGTTCGGTTCCAACGTGTTCAACGACGCCGCCATGCGCGCCCGGCTGCCGAAAAATATCTACAAGAAGTTGAAGTCCACGATTGATGACGGCAAGGAACTCGATCCGTCCATCGCCGACATCGTCGCCAACGCCATGAAGGACTGGGCCATCGAAAAGGGCGCCACCCACTATTGCCACTGGTTCCAGCCGATGACCGGCATCACCGCCGAAAAACATGACTCCTTCATCTCCCCCACCGCCAGCGGGCAGATCATGATGGAATTCAGCGGCAAGGAACTGACCCAGGGCGAACCCGACGCCTCCTCCTTCCCCTCCGGCGGCATCCGCGCCACTTTTGAGGCCCGCGGCTATACCGTCTGGGACTGCACCTCCCCGGTATTCATCAAGACCGACGGCTCCAACACCACCCTGTTCATCCCGACCTCCTTCGCCGCCTACACCGGCGAGGCGTTGGACAAGAAAACCCCGCTCCTGCGCTCCATGGAAGCCCTGAACGCGCAGGCCGTCCGAGTCCTGCGCGCCCTGGGCAACCACACCAGCAAGCGCGTCACCGCCACCCTCGGCGGCGAACAGGAATACTTCCTCATCGACCAGCAGTTCATCGGCAAGCGCGCCGACCTGCGCTACGCCGGACGCACCCTGTTCGGCGCCCCGCCGCCCAAGGGCCAGGAGATGGAAGACCAGTACTTCGGCGCCATCCACGAGCGCGTCGCCTCCTTCATGGCCGACCTCAACGAAGCCCTGTGGAAGCTCGGCATCTCCGCCAAGACCCAGCACAACGAAGTCGCCCCCGCCCAGCATGAGCTCGCCCCGGTCTACGCCACCGTCAACATCGGCGTCGACCACAACCAGCTCACCATGGAACTGATGCAGCGCATCGCCCGCCAGCACGACTTCATCTGCGTCCTCCATGAGAAGCCCTTCGCCGGTGTCAACGGTTCCGGCAAGCACAACAACTGGGCGCTCGGCACCGATGACGGCATCAACCTGCTCAATCCCGGCGCCACCCCCCACGACAACATGCAGTTCCTGGTGTTCCTGTTCGCGGTCATCCGCGCCGTGCACAAGTACTCCAGCCTGCTCCGCTCCAGCGTTGCCACCCCCGGCAACGATCACCGCCTCGGCGCCAACGAGGCGCCCCCCGCCATCGTCTCGATCTTCCTGGGCGACCAGCTCACCGACATCCTCCAGCAGATCAAGAAGGGCGGTGCCAGCACCTCCAAGCAGGGTGGCAAGCTCCAGCTCGGCGTCACCACCCTCCCGGTGACCCCGAAAGACACCACCGACCGCAACCGGACCTCGCCCTTCGCCTTCACCGGCAACAAGTTCGAGTTCCGCATGCCTGGTTCCTCCCAGTCCCTCGCCGGCCCGAACTTCGTCCTCAACACCATCGTCGCCGAGACGCTTTCCGAGATCGCCGACCACATCGAAGGCGCCAAGGATGTCGCCGGCCGCGTCCAACTCCTCCTGCAGAAGTACGCCAAAGAACACGAAGCCATCGTCTTCAACGGCGACAACTACACCGAGGCCTGGATCAAGGAAGCCAAGAAGCGCGGTTTGCCCAACATCCGCAACTGCGTCGACGGCATCCACGCCATGGTCGAGCCCGAGAACGCCAAGGTCCTGATCAAGCATGGCACCCTGACCGAAACCGAGGTCAAGTCCCGCCATGAAATCCTCCTGGAGAACTACGCCAAGATCATCAATATCGAGGCGAAGACCATGCTCCAGATGGCCAAGCGCGAAATCCTCCCGGCCGTCATGCAGTTCGCCGCCGAAGTCGCCAACGGCATCAACGCCATCAAGGCTGCCGGCGTCAAGCCCGAAACCCAGGCCCGGTTACTGAAGAAACTCAACACCGACATTTCCGCGGCGGCCGCCGCCGTCGAGGAGCTCGAAGCCGCCGTCGCCCAGGCTACCGGCCATGCCCATGCCGACAAGAAGGCCGAATGCTACCGCGACGTCGTCGTCCCGGCCATGGTCGCCCTCCGCAAGATCGTGGACGGCGTCGAACCGGTCGTAGATGCCGCCGTCTGGCCGCTCCCGACCTACGCCGACATGCTATTCTACCGCTAATCCCTCAGCGGCCGTCCTTCACACCCCCGCCCGGGTCGCCCCGGCGGGGGTTTTTATTTCGCACTCACAACCCAAAGCGGCACAATGGCTCAGGGGAAAAAGGCCTGGGGTCTGTAGGCCTATGGCCATGGGGGTAACCCGATCCGTCAGATCCGTCAGATCCGTCAGATCCGACTGATCTGCGCCACAAACCGGTCCGGCCGCACTTGCGCGGCGCGGCCCGCGGCATTATGGTTACTGTCGGTAACGTTACGGAGCCATCATGCAACAGCCCGAAGCTCACGCACTGCACGAACTCGGCATCCTCCGCCAGGTGGAAGACTCCAGCCGGCTCAACAACCGGCTGGCCGCACAAAAACTCGGGGTCAGCATCAAGCTCGCCCATGCATTGCTCAAACGCATGGTCGGCAAGGGGCTCCTGCATGTGACCGTCGTCCATTCCCGGCGCTGGGATTATTTCCTGACGCCGCAGGGGCTCACGGAAAAAACCCGGCTGACTCTGGAGTTCCTGGACTTCTCCCTGCATTTCTACCGGGAGGCGCGCCGGCGCAGCGCCCAGCTCTGTCGCGACCTGGCGGAGAGCGGCGTCCGCCGGATCGCCTTCCTCGGCACCGGCGAACTGGCCGAGATCACCTGGCTCGGAATGCAGGAATGGGGCCTGGAACTGACCGCGGTCTACGCGGAGGAAGAACCGGCGGCAACCGCCGGCCGAAATTGGAAACTGGAAACTGGGAACTCGGCCGGAACGAATCCCGCGGCCGGCCGGAATCCTGAAGATTTTCCTCCCCCACGGGCCACAGACCACAAGCCACAGACCACAGGCCGCCTCTTCCTCGGCCGTCCCGTGAAACCGTTGTGCGAACTCCGGCACGACCACAGCGACGCCGTCATCGTCTGCTTGTACGACAAGGCCCAGCCCATGCACGGAAGTTTTCTGCCGGGGGACGCGCCGGTCCAGCCCGGAAAATTGCGCTGGATTTTTGCCGGACCGCCCCCCGCCACCCCATCCCGGGAAACCCCATGACTTCAGGCTCCATTCCATCTCAGCCGCCGCCGCCGGCAACTGTGATCCAGCCGACGCATGGGCTGCGTTTCCTGGACGTGCGCGACTTGCTCCACTTCCGCGAACTGGCCGGGTTTCTGGCCTGGCGCGACATCAAGGTGCGCTACAAACAGACCGCCATCGGCGTTCTCTGGGTCGTACTCCAGCCGCTGCTGCTGATGCTGGCCTTCTGGCTGTTCTTCGGCCGGCTCGCCCGGATGGACCAGACTACGGGCGGCGTACCCTATCCCTTGTTCGCACTGGCGGGGTTGCTGCCATGGCAACTTTTCTCGCGCATTCTGAACGATTCGGGAAACAGCCTGGTGACCAACCAGCGGCTGATCACCAAGATCTACTTTCCGCGGCTGCTTGTCCCGCTCTCGACCGTGCTGGCGACGCTTCCGGACTTCGGAGTCGGCCTGCTCCTGCTGGGCGCGGCGCTGGCCTTTTTCCAGGTTCTGCCCGGCGCCACGATCCTGTTCCTGCCGCTATTCACTCTGCTGCTCCTGCTGGCGGCGCTCGGGATCGGTTTCTGGCTGGCGGCGCTGAACACGGAATACCGCGACGTCATGTATGCCATGCCCTTTCTCGCGCAGTTCTGGATGTTTGTGACGCCGGTGGTTTATCCCGCGGCGCTGGTGCCGGAGCGGTTCCGCTGGTTGCTGGGGTTCAACCCGATGGCGGGCGTGGTCGAAGGGTTCCGCTGGTGCCTGTTCGGGGGCCCGGCGCCCTGGGCACTGTTCGCCCTTTCCACCGCCGTCGCCCTGGCCCTGCTGATTTCCGGAACGTTCTGGTTCCGCTGGCGCGAACGGACCTTCATCGACACCCTCGGCGGCTGAAATCATCCACGAATTCCACGAATGGGCACGAACGGAAGATGCTGATTTACCAACAGGAAAGTTACCAGATTGTCGGGGCCTGCATGGAAGTTCATGCGGAGCTTGGCGCCGGCTTTTTGGAAGCCGTGTATCATGAAGCATTGGCAATCGCGTTCGCTGAGAAAAACATCCCGTTTGGCCGGGAACGGGTGCTGCCGATTTATTTTCACGGAGTGGAGTTAAACAAAAAATACGTCGCCGATTTTGTCTGTTATGACAAGATCATCCTTGAACTGAAGGCGGTAAGTGCGCTCACCAGTGAACACGAAGCCCAGGTTTTGAATTATCTGAAGGCCACACACTTCAAGCTGGGAATTCTTGCCAACTTCGGCGCCGACAGTTTCTCCTACAAACGTCTGGTTTTATAATTCGTGCCCATTCGTGGAATTTGTGGATGAACCAAGAACTCGTCATCAAAGCGGAAAATGTCGGCAAGCGCTACCAACTCGGCGGCCGCGTCCGGTACAAAGCGCTACGCGACACCCTGACCGACCTCTTCACTTCCCCTTTCAGGGTGTTTCGTCCCCATTCGCGCCCATTCGCGGACACCCCGGATTTCTGGGCTCTGCAGGACGTCTCGTTCGAGGTCAAACGCGGCGAGGTTGTCGGCATCATCGGTCGCAACGGCGCGGGCAAGAGCACCCTGCTCAAGATCCTCAGCCGCATCACCGAGCCGACCACCGGCCGCATCGAGCTCCACGGCCGCGTCGGCAGCCTGCTGGAAGTCGGCACCGGCTTTCATCCGGAACTGACCGGCCGCGAAAACATCTTCCTCAACGGCGCCATTCTCGGCATGAAACGCGCGGAGATCCGGCGCAAGTTTGACGAGATCGTCGCCTTTGCCGAGATCGAGAAATTCCTCGACACCCCGGTCAAACACTACTCCAGCGGCATGTACATGCGCTTGGCCTTCAGCGTGGCGGCGCATCTGGAACCGGAAATCCTGTTGGTGGACGAAGTCTTGGCCGTCGGTGACGCCGAATTCCAGGAAAAATGCTTGGGCAAAATGAGCGAAGTCGCCCACGCCGGCCGCACCGTCCTCTTCGTCAGCCACAACATGTCGGCCGTCCAGCGCCTGTGCACCCGCGGCCTATTGCTGGACCGGGGCGGCATCTGCTTCGACGGGCCGGCGCCGGAAGCCATCCGCCGCTACCTGCAACCCTCCGGAAAGGAGGCGGAAAAATCTTCCCGGCTGGAATGGACTCCACGCCTCGCGCGCTACCCGTTTCATGAGGTGGTCCGTCTGAAGTGGTTCAGAATTGTAGATGAAACCGGTGCGATCGTCGACAACCGTCTACTGTTTAACAGCCATCAATACCGGGCGCTCATAGACGCTGATCTGATGCAGGGCGATGCCCGGTTGATTTTCGGACTAAGTTTCTACGACAGTGAATCTCACCTGTTGCTTTTCGGCACGAGTAACCATGATGCGGGGCTGATCAACTTCGGAAACCGCCCTCCGGGATCTATTCAACTCTCCATGCCGATTCCGCGCAACCTGTTTTGGAACCGCTCCTATGAGGTTGAGTTGTGCTGTTGCCTGCACTACACCGGGTGGGTGTTATCCCCGGAAAACGAATCGCGCCTGGCCTTTGACTTTTTCCGCGACGATGATCTCGACCCCTATTCTAATCCTACCCGCGCCGGATACCTGGCGCCCGTCATTCCATGGACGGTAAAGGCCCACGCTTCCGAGGCAGAATAATGCTTTCCACCGAACCAATTCTCTCCATCTGCATCCCTACCTGGAACCGGGCCTCGTGTTTGCGGCGCTTGCTACAACGCGTCGCCCCACAGGTCGCCCGGGCGCCGGCGGGAAGCATAGAAATTTTTGTCCGCAACAACGCAAGTCCAGACCATACAGAAGCCGTCCTGGCTGAATTCGCGGCCGTCATCCCTTGCCTCCGGTATACAACCACTGCCGTCAACGAAGGGTTTGACGTCAATTGCCTCGAGGTCGTCCGGCAAGCCCGTGGCACGTTTTGCTGGCTGATGGGCGACGATGACGCTCCGGCTGATAACGGGTTACAAACGGTTTTGGCCGACGTGGCCGGGGGAAACGGAGACCTCTGGATCTACGACCGGGTCGAATGCAGCCCGGATTTCGTTCCTGAAAGAGTCCGCCATTGGTCGATTGTCCCAGACGGCACCCGCGTCCACGGCGCCAGCGTGGCGGAAATCCGATCTTACTTGGGCTCCTGCCGAAATGTCGGAGCGCTCTTCAACTGTCTGTCCTGCCTCGTAGTGCGACGTTCTGCCTGGGAGCTTCCAGAGGTCCCAGACCCCTTCACCCATGTCTACATCCACGTCTTCTGCTGCTGGCAGGTGCTGGCCCGCAAGGGGATCCTGACGGTGCGCCACGCCACTCCCGTCCATTGCCGCGTCATTGAGGAGCAGGTCGTCAGGGACACCGGGGTTCTCAACCGGCTTGCCTTGGACCTGAACGGGTACCGACTGCTGGCAGAACTGGCGGGGCGGCGTTATCCGGAATTGGTCAGGGACGTGCTGGCGGCATTTCGCCGCGGCCGTTCCCTGTCCAACCTTCTCCGCGCCGCCGTCAACGCCAACGCGGAAAACCGGCGCGCAGAATTTTTCCGCCTGCTCCGGGGGTGCGGTTATTCATGGCTCTTTCTGCAGCTTCTGCGTTTCCCTCGCTTGCCACTTCTCCTACACCCTATTTGGCTGGCCGCACTCACGCCGTTCAGGCGGATCCGGAACCGGCGGCGCCTAGCCCGGACCCTCGGATCCCGTTTCAACCCCGCATCCGGCGCGCCATGAAATTCACCATCATCACCGCCACGTTGAACGCCGCCGCCACGATCCGGGACTGCGTCCACAGCGTCATGGAGCAACAGGCGCCGGGGCTGGAACTGGAACACCTCATTCTCGACGGCGGCTCCACGGACGGCACCCTGGCGGCAATCCGCGCCTGCAACAGCCCCTTCGTACACATCACGGCGGAGCCTGACTCCGGCGTCTACCACGCCTTCAACCGGGGACTAGCCCTGGCATCCGGCGAGGTCGTCGCCTTTCTGAACGCCGACGACCAGTACCTGCCCGGGGCGTTGAACGCCGTGGCCAAAGCGTTCGATGAAAATACGCAACCATCTTGTATCCATGGCAATATTGAGGTGACCGGCCGCGTCATCCGGCCGCGCCGGGGCCTGTTCAGCCTCGGCGGCGCCCGCATCTATCATCCGGCCGCCTTCATGCGCCGGGAGCTGCTGACCACCGCCGGCGGTTTCGACACCCGCTTCCGCATCGCCGCCGATCTCGACCTTTTCCTCCGGGCCCGCCAGCTCGCCCCGTTCCTCCACCTGGACCGGCCGCTGGCCCGGTTCGCCCTGGGCGGACTCAGCACGCGCCGGTTCAGCCCGGCCCAGCGCGAACTGTACGCCATCATGCGGAAAAACGACTACTCCCTGCCGTACGCCGCCTTCGTCACCGGCGCCGAACTGCTGCGCAGCGGCGGACCGTTCCTGATCCGTTCCCTGACTGGGACACAAGGGCGTGTATGATTGATGATTTTACAAAATTGAGCGTCAGCGACCGCGCCTGTACCGATGCGAAGCATCCTTGGAGTGGCTGGGGCTTGACCCAGCTTTCCCCGGCGGCGGAGCCGCCTTTCCCACGCGCCAACCAACTCCCGCGCCATAGCCGGAAGCCGGTTCCACCGGCGGGAAAAAGCGGTGTCGAGCCACCGCACTCCAAAGAGGCTTGGGGCCTCAGTATTCCCTGCAGTATCCGCCGCCGCTTGCTGGGTCGCTCACAAACACAGACGACCACCCTTTCACCCCCATGAAACTTCTCTCCTTCAACCGTCTGTTCGCCGGGCTCCTGGTTGTCGTGCTGGCCGCGCATCTGGTCGCGGGCCCGCTCCTGGCGAAGCGCCGGCCGGCGTTTGTGCTCCAGTACGACGGGGACGATTACCGCGACCTGGCCGTGTCCCTGGCCACTGGGCAGGGGTTTTCCATCAGCCGCGTCCGCTGGTTCGAGGCGCCGCGCATCGAACAGCCGGTTCCGGAGGCGTTCCGGCCGCCTCTGCTGCCGCTGCTCGCGGCGCCGTTCCTGATCGGCAACCCCGAATCCCTGTTCCGTCTGCTCCTCTGCCAGGCCGTCCTGTTCACGCTGCTCACAGGCGTGCTCGGACTGCTGCTCCGGCGCGTGGCCGGCGACCGCGCCGCCTGGGCCGGCGTGATTCTACTCAACCTCCATCCCCTATTCCTGGGCTATTCCCTGACCTTTTCCACGGAGATCCTTTTCACTCTTGGCCTGACGATTTTCCTGTGGGTATGGACATTGCGGACACCTTGGAAATGGGCGCTGCTGGGAGCCGTCACCGCCGCGACGGTCTGGGCGCGGCCCACGGCGTTGCCCCTGTTCGTCTTGAGCGCCGCGGCCATTCCGTTCGTGACGGCGCGCGGAACCCGGCTCCGGGCGCTGGTGGCGGTCACGGCAGCCTTCCTTCTCGTCCTCTCGCCCTGGGCCGTCCGCAACCGCGTGGTTTTCGGCGAATGGAAAACCACTTCCTGGTTCGGCGGCTACAATTTCTGGCTGGGCAACAATCAGTTGAACCGCCTCGCCTACGGGGCCAGTTCGGATCGGGAATTCCTGCGGTATCAAGAGCAGGCCTGGAACCAGGGCGTCGAGCTGGCCAAAAGCCTGACCGCGCCCGAATTCAGCCGGCCGTCGGCGCAGGAGGCGTTCTGGTACCGGACCGCCCGGGAGGAGATCCGGGAGATGAGCTGGCGGAACTGGGCCGGACTGCTGGCCGCTAAGGCCTGGCATTTCTGGCGGCCATGGCCGCTCCGGGACGCCCATGCCGCCGGCGCCTGGAGGATCGTGGCCCTGTTCGAGTCCCTGCTTTTCGCCGCCGGCCTGGCCGGCGCCTGGCGTCTGGGCCGGCAGAGTGGAAAGGGGCGCGCACTGTTGCTCCCACTGCTCCTCGTTCTCGTGTGCGGGACCGGGGTGCACGCCCTGATCCATGTCTACATGCGGCACCGCGTCCCGTTCGTCGATCTGGCGATGATTCTCTGCGCCGCGGCCGGCCTTTTCGGCCGCACGACCCCCTCTCCGGGAAAGATACCCGCCGGGGAGCCGGAGGCGGTTACGGCGCCGCGACCGCCGCACGCCGCGGCGGGGCCAGGGAAAACTGCGTGACCCAGACCAGTTCGCAGGCGCCGGCGCCGGTGTCGTTGCGGGTCAGGGAACTGCGCCGGCACCAGCCGTCGGCGGCACGGGCTTCGACGAGCCAGCCGGAGAAGGTGACCACGTCGCCGGCCCGCGCCGTGTTCACCCGACTGCTGACCTCCTCCGTGGCGGGGATCAGGTGCATGTTGGCGCTGTTATGTTCAATCTCTTCCCGGGGAATGGGAAACTCCTCCCCTTTCGTTTCCCAGTGGTAATAGCGTTCACCCTGGCTGATCTTGAGTTTGGCCAGAACCTTGGAATCCGACATCGGCCCCCAACCGAGGGCCAGATCCACCGGAAACAAATCCGCTTCCCGCCCCAGAAAATAATCTTCCGCGGCAAGAACGCGGGCCGTGATCTGAAACGCCGCCAGCGGCGTGATCGTAATTCCCTTATAGGCAAAAGGCCGGGTCTCGTCAGACACCAGCTTTTGCACGGGCTGTTCCGGCGCCACGCGCCCCGGCCCCGGATCCCGCGGCCGGTCCGCCCGCCAAAGCAGGAACGCCACGACCAGAGCCGCCAGCAAAATCAAGATTGCTTTCCACATACGCAGGCTGCCTTATTCGGATTTTGGATTTGGGATTTTCGATTTGGGATTTGGGAGTCCCCAATTCCAAATCCCCAATCCAAAATCCAAAATGTCACGGTTTGGTTTTCATGTTTCGGGCGCCTCCCGCCCTGCCACGTCACGGCGGTAGGCGGACGGGGTCATGCCGGTATAACGGCGGAAACAGTGGGCGAAGTACTGACTGCTGGAAAAACCCAGTTCCATGCCGATGCGCGTCACCGAGTCCGCGCCGGCGGCCAACCTGCGCCTTGCATCGTTGCAACGCAGTCGGTTGTGATAGTCAGCAGGCGTCATTCCAGCCTCGCGCCGGAACAGTTCGTGGAACCGGCTCAGACTGTAGCCCGCGTGCCGGGCCATGTCCGGAACCGACAGGGGGCGCGCCAGATTCTCCACCAGGTACCGCCGCATTTCCGCCAAGAACAGCGACCCCGTCACGGCCGCTCCCCGGCCGACGGAGCGCACCGCCAGGACCAGTGCCCGAAGCAGCAGCAACCGCGCCTCCTCCCGCAACAGCGCGCCCCCGCCCTTTTCGCTTTGCCGGAAACGGCGGGTACCGGAAGATGGCAGGGGCCGGGCTCCAGCGTTGTCCGATCCTGGAATGGACAGCTTCCGAACCACCTCTTCCAAGGCCGCAAACACTCCGCCCAAAGCGGGATCGGCACAAAACACACCATTCCCGGCAGCGCGCAAGCGGGCGGCCAGCTCCCGCCGCGTCCCGGCTGGAAACGACGTCAACCGGCCGGCTCCCGGCGCCATGGGATCCACGACCAGCCACAGCAGGCGGCAGGGTTGGATGCATTCGAACACGGCGCCGTGGACGCTCTCCGGCTGGGTGACGGCCAGACCGCCGCCGGTCAGGTGCAGTTCCGGCCCGTTCTCCACGCGCCAAGTCACCTCCCCGGCATCCAAATAGGTGATCTCAAACCCGGGGTTGGTGTGGAGCCGGAGTGGTTGCGGCCGGCGCAGAAGGTTCATCCCCGCCTGCGGGATCATAGACAAGCCCAGCATACTGAGCCCCAGGGAATAGTGCCGGTTAGCGTGTGTTTTTCCGCTCATAACCCTAGCCTGGATTATTCATGAACATTCAACATTCAACATCGAACATTCAACGGTGAATGAAAATCTAGCATGAGTCCGCAGAATAGGTCAGGATTCGATGTTGGATGTTCAATGTTGAATGTTGTCATCGACTTGATCTTGATCGCCTCATGAATAGAGCAGGCTAGCCCTTTTCACAGAGATCACACCCGGGGGAGCAGGTCCTCGGTTTTGGGCTTCCCGCCCGGCCGGCGCCGCGAGGGTTCGAGGAGGCGCCGCGCGGCTTCGGGATCCTGCGCAAACAGCAAAATCAGTTCCCGGGTGGCGGCACGGCGCAACGCCTGTTCCTGGGCGGCCGGCACCCGGGCAAAAACCAGAAGACGGCCCCGCGACTGGAGGTCGGCGGCCAGGCGCAGACAGGCGGCCAGCCCGTCCGCGTCCGCCGCGCTACAGCCTTCCCAGTCAAGGACAACATCGCGGGGACGGGCGGCAGTCTCCCGGGCCACCTCTTCGAGAACGTGCTCCAGATGCCGGTGCAGGGATCCCAAGAGCCGGACAAACAACGCCGTGCCGGTCTCCTCCAGGCAGGTGCAGCAGAAGGGAGCCCCCCAGCGGCTGACCAGCCGTTCGGCAACCGCCCGCAGATCGGGAACCCGGACCGGGCCGAACAGATCCCAGGCCCGATCCGCCTTGAGCACACGCCGGGCGCCGGGATGCAGACCGAACATGACAAATTCGGCCTGACGCAGTCCGCAGTCCCATTGCAGGCTGGTGAGGAACCCGATCCCCGCCGCATCCATGTGGCGGACGCGGCGCAGATCCACGGCCACCGCATGGGCTTCGCCGACCCGCTCCAGAATGCGGACGCCCAGCCGTTCCACCGCGGTCAAGTCAAAGACGACCGGCAGTTCCACCGCCGCCACGGTGCGGATGATAGACCGGAAGCGGCGTACGGGATGGGCCGTCCCGGCGGCGGTGGCGGCCGCGGCCAGCCGATGCCGCCAGTGCCACAGGCCGAGGACAGCAAAGACCGCCAGCAGCGGCAGGGACAGCAGCAGCAGTTTCCAGCCGTCCCGCAAGTACCGCCGCCACTGCCGCACCGGCGCTACCGCCAGATCGTGGAACCATTCCAGGTTCAGCCGCCGCACCCATGCCGGCGCCCGACGACGTCCGGCCGCAACTTCGGCCAAAGCCGAACCCACGCCAATCGTCAACGGCACGGTCAGCCAGGCGTGCATCCGGTAGAATTGCAGCCGTTGCTGCGGATTGTCCAGGCCGACGAACAGCACCTCGGCGCCGGAACCGTTGATGCGCTCCGCCAGGGTCTGCCCGGGCCCCTCGGTCAGGGATGCCGCGGGGGAGATCTGGGCAAAGCCTTCGCACCCGGAAACCTGCAGACTTGGAAACCAGCCCTTCATGACGGCTGCGGCCTGCTCGGCGGTTTCGCGGCGACCGCAAAGCAGGAACACCCGCCGGCCGCGGCGGGCCAGTTCGCGGGCGGCGGACGGCACCAGATCCAGTGCCATGACCCGCGCTGGCAGCGGGATGCCCAGCAACCGACTCAGCAGGTTCAGCGGCGCGGAATCGGAAAGGACCAGGTCGGCGCCGCGCAACAGGTTCAGAAATTCCGGGTGTTTCGGTTCGGTGCGCCAGAGAGAGAGCGCGCCGGCCAGGATGTCCGCGTTCACCGTGGTCGCCAGACGGGGCCGCTGATCCTCGCCGCCGGCCTGGAGCATGGCGAAGAGGCGTCCCAAGGCTTCGCCCATGGTAACCCGGTCCACGGGCACACCCAGCAGAAAAATGGTGTCGCGCCAGATCATGTTTTAAAGCCTTTTAGAACTCCAGACTTTTCTGGAATTCCGTAGCTAGTAGCTAGTAGGTAGTAGAGAATTGGGGTTCGCATTTCAAGACATTTACTACCTACTGTCTACTGCCTACTGTCTACTACCTACTGTCTACCTCCCGACTTCCCTGCCCTCACTCTGTCTCCGCCGCCAGCCGTTCCGCCTGGCGCAGGAAAACCGCTTCCAATCGGTCGCGGGTGGTGCCCTGGGGCAACCCCAGGAGCCGGCACAGCGCCGGGGCCGGATCAGTGGTCGAGAGCAGCCGCAGCATGGCCGGGTACAACTGCCGGCGCGGCGTCTGGAACAGCCAGGACCGGGGTGTTCCGGTCCGCACCAGGCGCAGGCCGGCCACGCGCCAGCGCTGCCGGAAATTGCCCCAGACCGAGCCGGCGCGGTCGCGCGTTTCCAGCACCCGTTCGTAATCCTGAACGCCGCGGAACGTTTCCCCGAGCCGGTTGGCCTCGCACCAGGCGAACAATTCCGGGAGCAAATCCCGCACCGCTTCCGCCGCAGCGGTTTCATCGCCGGAGCCGCCAACCTCCACGCCGGATTCCAAACAAGCCACCGCCCGTTCATAGCCGCGGACAATGAATTCCATGCGCGGCACGTCAAACACCGGCAGTTCCCGGAGCGTCGCGAGGTTCAGGCGGCGGAACAGGTCATACCGGTCCGCCACGATCAGCACCGCCTCACCCGCGGCCAATCCCAGGGAAAGCAGTGCGTCCCGGATTTCGGCCTGTTCCGCCGCGGCGGGGGGCGATTGCGCATGCACTCTCCGCAACAACCGCAGCAGCACCGCGCCGTGGCGGAACAGCAGGCGGCTGGCCTCCGCCAGGGGAATCTTCGGCTGCGGATAAGCGGGCAGACTTTCCAAACAGTGGTCATCACCCGAAAGCACGAGGTGCCCGTATTTCAGTTCATAATTCGCCAGGGTAAACGGCTCGGCCGGCAGCGCCCCCAGGGCCAGCGGCCGCAACCGCGCCTCACACCCGGCTGCGGCGGCCCTGGCGGCAATGGCGGCCAGCACTCGCGCGTCATTCCGCTGCACCCGCCTCCGATCCAGAACCACGGCAAGTTCCAACGACTCCGCCGGACATTCTTCCTCCTGGACAAAACGCACACCGCCATCGCCGCGGCCATAGGTACCGGACAGAGCCACGCCGCGAACCCGCGGCCCGACCGGCGAGGTGTGCACCTCCTCGACCAGCCGCCGCAGATCGGCGTCCAGCCGGGCGTCAAATCCGGCCGATGCGCTTGGCGTGTATTTACCCATGACTCCAGTTGCAGAATCGCGGCAAGAACAAGGTTCGGGGTTCGGGGTTCGGGGTTCGGGGTTCAGGGTTCAGGGTTCAGGGTTCAGGGGCAGAATATAGGAAGAGAGCACGTTGTTCGCAATCGCATGATTGCGTTCCCATCCCTGAACCCTGACTCCTGAACCTTGAACCCGTTGCGCCGGCAGGACCGCACATCCGCCGCGGCCGCGCGGCGGGTACGCGTTCAGCCGCCCCTTCTGGCGCCCGCCAGTCCGAACGTCTTCAACGCATCCCGCTTCCGCCGCCAATCCGCGGTGACCCGGACGTACAGGTCGAGCTTCACCTTCATGCCGCAAAGCGTCTCAAGTTTTTCCCGCGACCGGTTCGTCAGCACCTTGATCATCTCGCCGCCGTGGCCGATGAGAATGGCCTTCTGTCCCGGGCGTTCGACATGGAGAACGGCGCGCACCACCCGGCGGTTCGCGGCATCGTCTTCCTTCCAGGCTTCAATTTCCACGGCCACCGCATGGGGCACTTCGTCGCGGAGTTCCTCCAGGACGGTTTCCCGGATAAGATCGGCGCCGATATCCCGCTCAAAGGCGTCTGTGAGGGTTTCGGGGTCGTACAGAAACGGGCCTTCCGGCAGTCGTTTGGCGAGAGCGTCGAGAACGACGTCCAGCGTCTTCCGCTCCACCGCGCTGAACACAAACCGGGGGGCGTCGGGCAGCGTTTCCGCCCACCAGGCGGAAGCCGCCGCTACCTGCGCCGGCGTGGCCAGGTCGGACTTGTTGATTCCCACCAGAACGGGCTTGGCGGCATCCCGGAGGAAGCCGGCCACGCGCCGATCCTCGGCGCCCGACTCCCGCAGGGGGTCGGCGAGACAGAGCACGACATCCGCGTCCTCCAGGGAGCGGCGGATGCCCTGCTCCATGGCCCGATCCAGCTCGGTATCACCCTCAAAAAGCCCCGGCGTGTCCAGAAACAACCCCTGGAGGCCGGGCTGCGACCAAATGCCGAGGAGCCGCCGCCGCGTGGTCTGGGGCTTGGCCGAAACCGGCGCCAGATGACAGCCCAGGACGGTATTGAGGAACGTGGACTTGCCGGTGTTCGGCCGGCCCACGATCGCTATATGACCCGTCCGCCCAATTGGCCATTCGGTTGGCGGAATCATGCTACTGGTGGGGGTTGGGCTTTCCTCGCCGTGAAGGTGGGAAAGAGTCACTTGGTGTAAGTCTGCAGGGAGAGCAGGGTCTTGGTGTGCAGGAGGCCGGGGGCATGCACCAGTTTCTCCGTGATCAGCTCGGAGAGCGCCTTGTTGTCGGCCACCCGGATCACGGCCACCATGTCGTACTCACCGGCCACGGCGTGGACTTCGGCGATGCCGGGCATGGTCAGCAGGTTTTCGGAAATCTTCTTGAGGTTCTTGTCTTGAAGGTTGATCAGCACAAAGGCGGTGACCATGGGCTGGGCCCTCCTGTGTCGGGGGTGTGGATAATCATCCGGTCCGCGGACAAATGCATCCGCTCCGGCAGTCTGTCGTGAACATAACCGGTATTGCCAATTCCTCCAGCGCCGGGGCATTTTTTCCCTGCCGTGTTACATTAATTCCGCATCTTGGAAACCAGATCAGGGGGCGGATCGGCGTTTGCCGTCCACCCCGCCCTGCCGGCACGGAGATCGTACGTTGGACAGGCCCCACGAACCCACCCCGCCGTTGCCCCCGAACCATCCCATGGCAGAGGCCATGCGGGATTTCAAGGAACGCGAACAGGCGCTCCGGGAACAGATCCGCCTTGAACTCGCCGAGCGCGAGAAGCAGATGGTGCAACTCTCGCAGAAAGAGGAGGAGGAGTTCCGGCAACGCCTGGAAGTTCATCTCCGGGCTAAGATCCAGCAGGAGGAGGAGGAACGCTATTTCACCGGGCGCGGCTACGTCCGCTACGTCAACCGCCACAACCAGACCGAGTGGATTCCTCCCGAGGAGGCGAACCTGCGCCAGGAGATGAAACGCCAGGAATTCTGGAGTTCCATGGTCCGCGGCCGAACCTTCCGAAAACACCGCAAACAATGGATCGTCGGCGGCGTTCTCGTGCTTCTGACCCTGGCCATGATCGGGATCCTGGTCGGGGCCTTCTCCACCCAAAGATCAGCCCGTCCCGGCACCCTGTCCGTAAAGTCGGACGTGCCCGGCGCCCGCGTCTGGATCGACGGCTTGGAACGCAACCTCCTCACGCCTACGGCCAGCTTCACCCTGCAGCAGGGAATCCACTGTATTTCCGTGGCCAAGCCCGGGTACATCGCCACCCCGCCCGCCGTCGCCGTCACGGTCATCCCCGGCCGCATAGTCACCGCCACCTTTGCCATGGCCGGCGGCGGCCGCCTGGTCCCGGTCACCGTCAAGACCAACCTGGAGGGAGACACCCCGTTCGACCTGTATGTGGACGGCTACCGTACGCCTCTCGACAGCACCACGGGCAAGCTCAACCTCACCCCGGGCCTGCACCTCCTCTCCGCCGTCTGCCAGGGCTACCGGACCGAACCGCCCTACCGCCGCGTCATGGTTCCCGCCGAAGGTGGAGTAACCGTCGAATTCCGGTTTGTCGCAGACCTGAAAACTGGTTGGCTGCAGGTGCCGGAACCGGCCGGCGCCGGCTTTGTCTATGTGAACGGAAAGTTCACCGGACTTCAGGCGGGTCAAGGCCTCCTGCCGCTGCCAACGGGGACCTGCGAGTTGCAGCTTCCGGGCCTTGATTTCCGAGCCGTCCCAGATCGTTTATTGACCGTGATCTCCCTTGGGCGCACTACATCCGCCTCTTTCCGCGTCGAGCCCGCCGCCCTGCTCACCGCCAAGGTGAACGTGGTCACCCCGGGAACCGACGGCGCCGCCGTCATGATCGACGGCGTGTGGCTCGGCCGCGTCACCCCGCTCCTGGAGTTCACCCTGGTTCCGGGCACCCATTTCCTCAACCTCCACCGCGACGGCCGCTGGCTCGCCGAGAATGACGTTCCCTTCAACGTCCTACCCGGCCAGACCGTGCGGCTTTCCTACGACCGGTTCTGAACCCATGTCCTGGGCACAAACCCTCGCCGAACTGGTAGCCCGCGCCTCCACCGATCTCCCCGCCGATGTGGAGACGGCCCTGCGCGAAGGACTGGCCCGGGAAACGCCCGGAAGCCCCGCCGCCGTCGCCCTGAATACCGTCCTGGACAACACCGTCCTGGCCCGCCGCCTCCGTCAACCCCTCTGCCAGGATACCGGCGCACTCCTGTTCCACGTCGCAGCCCCGGTCGGGGTTTCCAGCCGCGAATTCCGACGCGCCGCCGAAACCGCCGTGTGCGAGGCCACCCGCCAGGGCATCCTCCGCCCCAATGCCGTGGACGCCGTCACCGGCCGCAACGGCGGCGACAATCTCGGCCCCGGCAGCCCCGCCATCCACTGGGAGGAAACAGACGGCCCCGAGGTCATCGTCTCCCTCCTGCTCAAGGGCGGCGGCTCGGAGAATATGAGCTCCCAATATTCCCTGCCCGACTCGCGCCTTCATGCGGACCGCGACCAGGAAGGGGTCCGCCGCTGCCTTCTGGACGCCGTGCACCGGGCCCAGGGCATGGGCTGCGCCCCCGGCATTCTCGGCGTCTGCATCGGCGGCGACCGCGCCGGCGGCTTCCTGGAAAGCAAGTTGCAACTCCTGCGCCCCCTCGGTCGTCCCAGCGCCGATCCCGCCCTCGCCAACTTGGAACAGCGGGTCCTCACGGAAGCCAACACCCTCGGCATCGGCCCCATGGGCGCCGGCGGCCGCACCTCCCTCCTCGGTGTCGCCGCCGCCGCCCGCCACCGGGTCCCGGCCAGCTTTTTCGTCAGTGTTTCCTACATGTGCTGGGCCTGCCGGCGCCACACCCTCCGCGCCGCCCCGGACGGCCGCTTCCTGGCCTGGGCCGACCCCGCAGCCTGACCGGCGGCCCATGCTGGCAGCCATCCCGGATTCGTGTATAGTGGACATGCGCCCCGACGCAACCCCGCGGGAACCTTCCGGGTTCTCCGTTCCCATACCCCCCCATCTCAACCGGGATTTACCATCATGGCGAACCACAATCACCTCCAGGACAGCGCCTTTCTCTTTGAAGTCAGTTGGGAAGTCTGCAACAAGGTGGGGGGCATCCACACCGTGCTGCGCAGCAAGGCCGGGGAGGCACTGGAAGCCTTCGGCGACCGCTACTGCATGATCGGCCCGTCCCTGCCCCAGAACGTCGAATTCGAAGAAACCGACGAGCCTTGCTGGCGCGCCATCCGCGAACCGCTGGCCGTCAAGGGCCTGGAATGCCGTTTCGGCCGCTGGACCATTCCCGGCCGGCCCAAGGTCATTCTCGTCAACCCCGGCACCCGCCTCAACAAAGATCAGATTCTCTTCCATCTCTGGGAAAAATTTGGCGTCGATTCCCTAGCCGGCGAATGGGATTACCTCGAGCCGGTGCTCTTCGCCACCACCTGCGCCGAAATCATCGCCACCGTTGTCAAAACCCTGGCCAACAGTGCCAGCGAAAACGTCCGTTGCCTGGCCCATTTCCACGAATGGATGACCGGCGCCGGCATCCTGTACCTCAAGGAAAAGGCCCCCACCGTCGCCACCATCTTCACCACTCACGCCACCGTGCTAGGCCGGTCCATGATGGGCGCCGGGCGCGACCTCTACGGCGAGCTCGACACGATCGCCCCCTTCCAGGAGGCGAAAAACTACGGTGTCGTGGCCAAGCATTCCATGGAATGCGTCAGCGCCCGTGAGGCCGACTGTTTCACCGCCGTCAGCGACATCACCGCCCGCGAAGCCCAGAAAATCCTCGGCCGCAAACCCGCCGTCACCGAAAACGGCATCAACCTCGCCGACATCCCCGACCTCAGCAGCGCCCGCGACGCCGTGACCGCCAGCCGCACCCTGCTCCTGGACTTCGCCCGGCGCTTCCTCAAAACCTCTTTCCCCGACGACACCCGGCTCTTCGGCATCGCCGGACGCTACGAGTACAGCAACAAGGGAATCGACGTTTTCCTGGACGCCCTCACCGCCCTCCGCGACCAGGTGCCGGAAGGCAAACAGATCCTGGCCTATCTCTTCGTCCTCGGCGGCCACATGGAGCCGCACCTCGACCGCGGTTCCCAGAACGCCTCCAACTGGCCGCCGCCCGTCTGCACCCACCGCCTCCAAAACGAACCCGGCGACCCCATCCTCGCCGCCTGCATGCAGAAACGGCTCGTCAACCAGCCCGGCGACCGCGTCAAAGTCATCTTCTGCCCCGTCTACCTCAGCGAGGGGGACGGCATCTTCAACCGCCATTACTACGACCTGCTCCAGGGCCTTGACTTCGCCGTCTATCCCTCCAAGTACGAACCCTGGGGCTACACCCCCCTCGAAAGCTCCGCCCATGCCGTGCCGACCGTAACCACCGACCTGGCCGGCTTCGGACTCTGGGTCAAGCAGCTCGTGGTCGCCCAGGAGCATCCCGGAGTGTATGTCCTGGCCCGGAACCAGAAATCCTACGCGGACGTCGTGGCCGACCTCACCAAAATGCTTCTGCAAACCGTCAGTTGGACCGATGACGACCGCCTGGCCGAACGCAGCCACGCCCGGAAAATCGCCGAACGGGCCGACTGGGCCGACTTCTACCAGAACTACATCGCCGCCTACCGCGCCGCCCAGCAAAGCGCCGACAAGCGCGCCGTCGCCGTCCTCACCCGCGCCTCCGGCGGCGGCGCCGGCCAGATCATTGCCGCCACCACCTCCATGCAACCGCACTTCCGCGCCTTCGCCGTCGAAACCGAGATGCCCAAACCTCTGGCCCGCCTGCGCGAACTGGCCTACAATCTCTGGTGGTGCTGGCAGCCCGAGGCCGTCGAACTCTTCTCCCGCATGAATCCCGCCCTTTGGGAAAGTTCCCGGCACAACCCCGTCAAAATGCTGGACCAACTGCCCGCGGAACGCCTCGCCGAACTGGCCCAGAACGAAGGCTACATCCGCTCCTACAAGATGGTCATGGAGCGCTTTGACGCCTACATGAAGGACACCAAGCCGAACCCGAAGCTGCCCAAGTCCGAGGCGGTTTCCTTCACCCATCCCGTCGCCTACATTTCCACCGAGTTCGGCATCCACGAATCGCTGCCGATTTATTCCGGCGGCCTGGGCGTCCTCTCCGGCGACCACCTCAAGTCCGCCAGCGACGTCAACATCCCCCTCATCGGCGTCAGCCTCTTCTACAAGCACGGCTATTTCTCCCAGCGCATCGACGCCGAGGGCAACCAGGTGCCGGAGTACGTGGAAAACGTCACCAGCCAACTGCCCATGCGCCAGATCCGCGACGACAACGGCGTGCCCACGCTCATCTCCGTCGACCTGCCCGGGCGCACCCTCTACGCCGCCATCTGGAAGCTCCAGGTCGGCCGCATCACCCTCTACCTCCTGGACTCCGATGTGCCCTCCAACACCCTCCAGGACCAGCACATCACCGACCAGCTCTATGTCGGCGATGAACGCACCCGCATCGAACAGGAAATCCTGCTCGGTATCGGCGGCGCCCGCATGCTCCGCCGCCTGGGCATCAAACCCTGCATCTTCCATCTCAACGAGGGGCACTCTGCCTTCCTCATCCTCGAAAACATCCGCCACTCCATGCATCACCTCGGCATGAGTTTCGACGAAGCCCGCGAGTTCGTCAAAAGCCAGGTGGTCTTCACCACCCACACCCCTGTCGAAGCCGGCAATGAACGCTTCCCGCGCGACCTGATGATGCACTACTTCGCCGCCTACGTCAAGGAAGTCGGCATCTCCCCCGAACGCCTTATGGAACTCGGCCGCCTCGACGCGGGCGATAACCAGCCCTTCATCATGACTATCCTGGCGCTCAAGCTCTCCAACCTCGCCAACGGCGTCAGCGAACTCCACGGCCGCATGTCCCGCAAAATGTGGGAGACCGTCTGGAACGGCATGCACCGCTCCATGGTCCCCATCACCCACATCACCAATGGCGTCCACATCCAGACCTTTATCGCCCCGGAAATGCATGCCCTGCTCGACACCTACCTGGGGACAGACTGGAACCATGACCTCCTCGACGAGAAGGTCTGGTCCAAGATCCGCGCCATCCCGGACCAGAACCTCTGGGAAACCCGCTGCAGCCTGCGCCAGGAACTCATCGCCTTCGTCCGCGAATACGTCACCGAACACTGGGATGGCATCAAGGGCGGCGGCGAACTCTCCCGCGACGAAGTAGTCAACCGCCTCCGCGGCTCCAGCCTGACCATCGGTTTCGCCCGCCGCTTCGCCCCCTACAAGCGCGCCTGTTTGCTCTTCCAGGACTTGGACCGCCTCGACCGCATCGTCAACAACCCGCGCCGTCCCGTTCAGTTCATCTTCGCCGGCAAGGCCCATCCCAAGGACTCCCACGGCGGCGACCTCGTCCGCCAGGTCGTCAATATCAGCCGCGACAAACGCTTCGCCGGCCGCGTCGTCTTTGTCGAAAACTACGACCTGGCCGTCGCCAAAAAACTCGTTCAGGGCGTCGATGTCTGGCTCAACACCCCGCGCCGCCCCTATGAGGCCAGCGGCACGTCCGGCCAAAAAGTCCCCGTCAACGGCGGCATCAACCTCAGTGTTGCCGACGGCTGGTGGTGCGAAGGCGCTCTCGGCGACAACGGCTGGACCATCGGCCCCGACCCCGCCGAGGTCGATGAAGACACCATCTCCAACGACTCCCAGGACATCGCCCATCTCTACTCGCTCCTTGAAGACGTCATCGTCCCCCTCTTCTACCAGCGCAACAACAAGGGGCTCCCCGACGGCTGGCTCCAGATCATGCGGCGCTCCCTCGAAACCAACGTCCCCCGCTTCAACACCCACCGCATGCTCGTGGACTACGCCCGCATTCTCTACAAACCCTCCGCCGAACGGCACCAGAAAATCGCCGCCGACCAGGGACGCCTGGCCCGTGAACTCGCCGCGTGGAAAGGCCGTGCCGCCAGCCGCTTCTCCTCCCTCCACATCCTCGACATCGCCACCAGCGGCATCACCGACGGCCTGATCCAGATCGGCGAAACCTTCACCGCCACCGTGCGCCTTGACCTGGGCGAGTTCGATGCCGGGGAAATCGCCGTCGACCTCATCATCGGCCGCACCGATCCCAAGCAGCAGATCAAGGACGCCCAGATCCTGCCCATGAAACTGGCCGGCAAGCCCGAAAATCGCACCGCCGCCTTCAGCACCAGCTACAAAGCCGCCGACAAGGGCGGCTGGTCCTATGGCATCCGTGTCATGCCCTGCCATGCCGACCTCGGCTGCAAAGCCGAAACCGGCCTGGTCCTCTGGGCGTGACCGGGCGGGCGGAATTTTGGATTTTGGATTGCCGATTTTGGATCGACGGTTCGGGACAAAAGGCTATCTTCCATTCTGCAACCGGAGCGAGGGCCTTCTTTCGCGCCTCGATCCGGTTTGTTTCCCGTCCCAGTTTCTAATTTCCAATTTCTAATTTCTTTCCCACCATGACCTATCGCGGCCGGCTGGCGCCAACTCCGTCGGGATTCCTGCACCTCGGCCATGCCCGCACCTTCTGGACCGCCCGGGAACGTGCCCGCGCCGCCGGCGGCGTCCTCCTTCTCCGCGTCGAGGATCTGGATCGGCCCCGTTGCCGCCCGGAATTCGCCGACGCCATGCTCGAAGACCTCCGCTGGTTCGGCCTGGACTGGCAGGAAGGACCGGACTGCGGCGGCCCCGCCGCCCCCTACCGCCAAAGCGAACGCCTCGCCTGGCACCGCGAGGTCTGGCGCCAGCTCCTCGCCGGCGGCTGGATCTATCCCTCGCCCCATTCCCGCAAAGATGTCGAACGCGCCCTCCGCGCCCCGCATGCCGAGGACGAAGCCGCCGAACCGATCTTCCCCGCCGCCCGCCGCCCCGACCCCGATTCCTGGACGCACCCCGCCGACCCCGACGGCGTCACCTGGCGCTTCCGGGTGCCTGACGGGGAAACCGTCCGCTTCGAGGATCAACGTTGCGGACCCCAAGCCTTCACCGCCGGCCGCGATTTCGGCGACTTCCCCGCCTGGCGCCGCGACGGCATTCCCGCCTACGAACTCGCCGTGGTCGCTGACGACCATGCCATGGCCGTTACAGAAGTCGTTCGCGGCAAAGACCTTCTCCTCTCAACCGCCCGCCAGATCCTGCTCTACCGCGCCTTAAACTGGATGCCCCCGGCCTTCTACCACTGCCCCCTGCTCTGCGACGCCGCCGGCGTCCGCCTAGCCAAACGCACCGACGCCCTCGCCCTCCGCGCCCTCCGCGCCGCCGGCCATACCCCTGAAGCCCTCCGCGCCGGCACTGCGAACCCAACCCCTTCGTGACATCGTGCCCTTCTGTTCAATTCCCCGTCCCTGGCTCGGCTCATCGCCCTCGGCGGCTTCGTTTCCTCAACGTAGGGCAGACACTCCTGTCTGCCATTCTTCCATCCCCGCCGCGCCACCAGTTTCAAGTCACACCGAACGTGAAACCGGCAATCCTGCCTGTGGCCAACGAGAAGCGGGCAATCCTGCCCGCAGTCCGGTCCGCGGGACAACAGCCCTTTTTTATCCGCAGATTACGCAGATTTCCGCAGATTGTGGCGGCAGGGAAAACGATGATCGGATTCACCCGTCCTAACCTGAATAATTCACGCCCCCCGACCTCATCCATGGCTGTCGTGGCGATGAAGCTCGTTTGAGTTGCGGGCATGTGCCCCAACGGGGCTATGTCCCAAAGCCCAGGGTTGCGCGACT